>JBAWFF010000105.1:0-2432 GCA_049591635.1 Acetobacteraceae bacterium | reverse complement strand
CGTCAAGGTCAGCGACAGCGACATGGCCAACATCAACATCACGCCGCACGAGTTCCACGGGGAATGGAACTACACCATCCAACCCAATCCCAAATGACGGATCAGTTGTTTATCAACAGACCCTAAGTCTCACTTTGGGTCTGAGCAATTCCGTTCGCGGTCTGCGGCGGCAATCCAACGGTACCATCCGCGAGATCTTGTTGGCCACATCCTACACCCCAATCGCATCCAAATCCTTCCCCGCGTGATCCGGCACGAACAGCCACACGCCCACCGCCATCAGCACCATCACCACCGGGATCAGCAGGAACGCATCCGCGAACGAGCCGGTGCGCTGTTGCAGCGCCACGGCGACGAACGGCCACAGCACGAAGCCGATCAGCCAGGCGACCGACCAGGCGAAGCCGTTGCCGACGCCCCTGATGCGGGTGGGGAAAATCTCGGCGGTCAGCGTCATCGCCGGCGCCCAGAAGCCGAGGAACCCCACGCTCCACAGCAACCCATACACCCACAGCGCCGTGTTCGACGTGGCGAACACCCAGAGCGTGATGAACACCGCGCCCTCGGCAAGCATGACGTAGAACGCGGGCCGGCGCCCGAAGCGGTCCGAGATCCAGCCGGCGCACAGTAGGCCGAGGAAGCCGGCCGCGCCCCAAGCGATGTAGAAGCCGCCGTACATCGCGGTGCTCCAATGCCGCTCCTGCGCCAGGTACAGCGGCATCCAGCCGCCGACGGTGCCGAAGATGATGGTGCTGCAACAGGCGACGAACGTCGCGACGGCCGTGCCGCGGCGCATGTCGGGCAGGAAGATCTGCCCCAGCGGCACCTTGCGCGCCTTGGCGATCCACGCGGCGTCCTCGGCGCTGATCGGCGCGCCGCGCGCTTGTGCTTGCGCGATGCGGCGCTTGCGATCCTGGGTGCGAACCCAATACGGCGATTCCGGGCACTTCGCCCGCACGTACACCGCGAGCAGCGCGACCGCCGCCGGCACCAGGCAGGCGATGCGCCAGCCGTACCGCGCCATCACCACCGTCGCGATGACGCCGGCGAGCGAGGCGCCAAAGCACCAGGTCCCACGATTGATGCCGATCACCCGTCCGCGCAGGCGCGCCGGCCAGGTCTCGGCCACCAGCATGGAGCCGAGCGACCATTCGCCGTTGAGCGCGAAATTGATGAGCGTGCGGGCGGCGACGAACATCGCCCAGGTCTGCGCCGCCGCCACCAGCGGCATCATCGCCGAGAACATGGCGATGTTCAGCGCGAGCAGACTCCGCCTTCCGTAGCGATCCGCGAGCCACGGCCAGATAAACATGCCGGCGATGCCGATCAGCAGCGCGATCTGCCCGCCGGTCCGGTACTGCGGGATGGTGACGCCGAAATCGCGGATGATGAGCGGCGAGGCGAGCGCGAAGATCACCCCGTCCATGCCGTCGAACATCCAGCCGAGCCCGTTGGCGACAGCGATGTGCCAGTGCGTCGGCGTCAGCCGCGCCGCGTCGCTCGCCGCCCGAAAGGCGGGGGAGCGGCGGTATTGCTCCTCCAAGGGGCCGATGACCGGCTCGACGGCAAGATCGGCGGCGATCGTTCCCGCTGCCGCACTCATGCGCTTCCTCCCGCGCGGTTGTGGAATCCTAGGCGGCTGGATGCCCGAGTGGGAAGGGTCTATCGGCAACCTGGGCCGACGGTCCGAGTTATGACGGCACATTGGGGAGAGATCAGATGGCGAAGATCACGCGCACCGGCTCGGCGCATTGGCAGGGCGGCGGCAAGGACGGCAAGGGCGAGCTGAGCACCGAGAGCGGCGCGCTGTCGAACGTGCCCTATTCGTTCAGCCGGCGCTTCGGTGACGAGAAGGGCACCAACCCCGAGGAGCTGATCGCGGTCGCCCACGCCGGCTGCTTCAACATGCAGCTGGCCTTCATGCTGGCCGGCGCCGGGCACGCGCCGGAGAGCTTGCGGACGGAGGCACGGGTGACGATCGAGTCCGAAGGGGCGGGGTTCAAGATCAGCAGCTCGGCGCTGACATTGCGCGCCAAGGTGCCGGGGCTCGACGCGGCGCAATTCCGCAAGATCGCCGACGAGGCCAAGGCGGGCTGCCCGGTCTCCAAGGTGCTGAACGCGGCCGTCACCCTCGACGCGGCGCTGGAGTAGGAAATCGTCTCGCGCGGGAGGTCGATGGAGCCGGCCCTGGTTTCCGTTTCTTTCCCGGTCATTCCCGCGAAAGCGGGAACCCAGGCCCGCGCGCGACCTTTCCTATTCCAGCGCCGCGTCGAGCGTGACGGCCGCGTTCAGCACCTTCGAGACCGGGCAGCCCGCCTTGGCCTCATCGGCGATCTTGCGGAATTGTGCCGCGTCGAGTCCCGGCACCTTGGCGCGCAAGGTCAGCGCCGAGGCGCTGATCTTGAACCCGGCGCCCTCGGA
This sequence comes from Acetobacteraceae bacterium, assembly GCA_049591635.1. Classification (GTDB taxonomy): domain Bacteria; phylum Pseudomonadota; class Alphaproteobacteria; order Acetobacterales; family Acetobacteraceae; genus DATFDN01. The sequence continues at coordinate 11 of JBAWFF010000105.1, read as the reverse complement.
CTCGATCGTCA
>JBAWFF010000104.1:0-5810 GCA_049591635.1 Acetobacteraceae bacterium | reverse complement strand
CCCGGTCCCGCTCGCGGAGATGGTGGCCATCCGCGAGGCCTGCCCGGCGGCGGAGGGAACCGACCTCGATCTGCGCGCCGCGACGGATCTGCTGACCCATCCGGCCGCCTACGCCGCCGCGCTGCTGCCGCCGATGATCACGACGACCAGCCGCGAGCAGCCACGCGAGCCCGCCGGCGCGGTCACTCCGCCGCCAGCACCTGCTTCGGGTCCGCGCCTACCCGGCCCGACCCCTCCCCGCGCGCGTGCCCGAGCCGGAAATCGTAGCGCACGGCTTGCATCCCTTGGATCGGCGCCTCGGGATCGACGGAGCGCGGCCTAACCACCAGGGCGTTGGAGACCCCGAAGACGGTGTCGCTGTCGATGTGCGGGTCATCGCCCAGGTAGAGCGCGGTCACCAGCTCCCGGTAGCCCGGGGCGCCGATGAGGAAGTGGATGTGCGCCGGGCGGCAGCCGTGCCGGCCTTGCTGGCGGATCAGGCCGCCGACCGGCCCGTCCATCGGCACCGAGTAGCCCAGCGGGACCAGGGTGCGGACATGGAACCGGCCCTGTTCGTCGCAGCGCACATTGGCGCGCATGTCCATCGCCGCGTCGCGGGTTTGCAGGTCGTATTCGCCCTCGGCGTCGGTCTGCCACATCTGGACCAGGGCGCCGGGAATGGCCGCCCCCGTGTTGTCGGTGACGGTCCCGTAGAGCAGCAATTCCGGCCCCGTCGCAGCGCGGGCGAGGCTGCCGCCGAGCGGAATCTCCGGCGCGTCCTGCCGGTAGAACGGGCCGAGCAGGCTGCCCTGGGTGCCGATCTCCTCCGCCGCGTCGTCGTGCATCAGGTCGATCAGCGCCGACAGGCCGAGGACGTCCGACAGCAGGATGAACTCCTGCCGGGTCGGCGAGCACGCCTGGCCCACCCGGGTCAGAAAGCCGATCGCCTTGAGCCATTCGTCGGGCGTTAGGCGGACCTCGCGGGCGAAGTCGTGCAAGTGGCGGACCAGACTTGCCATTACCTCCCGCAAGCGCGGGTCCTCGGTCGTCGCCATCTGCTCGATCGCGGTCTCGGTGACGGTGGTGGCGGTCAGGTCTTGCATGACGTGCTCCTTGGGCGGCGGATTCCCGTACACATCGGCGCCCGGCGGCCCTTCAGGTTGTACATAACGCCCTTCCGGCCCGGTTAAAGTTGTACATCGCGGATTACCACCATCGCCGAACTTGTACAAATTGGCCTTTCGCGTCCCTCCGGCGTGTACACGTCGCGTCCCTCCGGTTCAGGAGTCGCAAGCCGGCATCACGCTCGCCGCGAAATCACGCAGGCCGCCGACCGAGGCGTTGGGATCGACCAGCAGAATCCGCTCCACCCCGCCGTCGCGCAAGCGGTGCAGTCGGGCGACGATCTCCTCGGGCGTGCCGAGCAGCGCCGCGTCGTCGGCCCGCACGTCCTCTGGCGCCCGCTCCCCGCGCGCGAGGTCGCCGATCCTGCTGAGGACCCGGCGGCGGGTGTCGTAGGCCGCCTCGCGCTCGGTCTCCGCGCGGACCATCTGCAAGGCGCGGGCGACCGCGACCATTCCCGGCTCGTAGGCCCGCCCGGCGCGCGCGCATTCCTCGCGGAAGAGGGCGACGCGCTCGATCGTCAGCCGGGTCGAGCCGATCTGGTCGAGCAGCAGGTTGAAGCCCTCCCGGGCCGCCCGGCGGATCGACTCCGGACTGCCGGCGGCGAGCCAGAGCGGCGGATGCGGGCGCTGCACCGGCGCCGGCTCGACCACGATGTCGTGGAACTGCCAGCGCGGCCCGTCATGGGAGAACCGTCCCTCGGTCGTCCACGCCTTACGGATCACCGCGATCACCTCGTCGAACCGCTCGGTGGCCTCGGCTTGTGGGATGCTGAACCCGTCGAACTCGGCGGCCCGATAGCCCTTGCCGACGCCGAGATCGAGCCGTCCGCCCGACAGCAGATCGAGCGTCGCCGCCTGCTCGGCGATCAGCACCGGATTGTGCCACGGCAGCACGACGACCGCGGTGCCGAGCCGGATGCGGCTGGTCCGCGCGGCGAGATAGGCGAGCAGGGTCAGCGAGGCGGACACCTGGCCCTGGCCGGTGAAGTGGTGCTCGACCAGGAAGACGGAGTCGAACCCGAGCCGCTCGGCCTCCACGACATAGTCGATGAAGCCGCGATAGGAGTGGCTGTCGCCGGTCCCGAGATCAGTCCCGGGCTTGGCGCGCGCGCCGCCGAACAGGCCGAAACGCATGGAGGTCTCCGGGTGAGCAGGCGAAGCGTGGCGGAGGATGCGAGGTTGTGTCGCCGCCGGCAAATGGCGATGATCTCAGTCGAAGAACCACGGCCAATCGCCGCTCAGCGACCGTACTTCGGCCCGCCTTCATCAACAACGGACCGACGACAGCACCGCCATCCTCTCTTGCGCCGGATGCCGTAGCCGCAAGGCGGTATCTCGCAACGGAATCGCAGTTCGTCCTCCGTAAACTAGGGCGTGTCGTCAATTGAGCCAAATGGCTGCGGCGGCGAGGTGAACGGCGGCGAGGAAGTTTCGCGCGGTTTTGTCATAGCGGGTGGCGATGGCGCGGAACTGCTTGAGTTTGGCGAAGAAATTCTCGATCAGATGGCGCGCCTTGTAGAAATCGCGGTCGAAGTCGCGCGGCGGGCGACGGTTCGCCTTGGGCGGGATCACCGCGGTCTTCCCGGCGGCGGCCAGTGGCGCGAGGACCCGTTTATCGGCATCGAAAGCCTTGTCGGCGATCAGCGTGTCGGCTTGCATCGACGGAAGGAGTTCGTCGGCGCCGGCCAGATCGTGCGCCTGGCCGGCGGTCAGGAAGAGGCCCAGCGGGTTGCCGAGTGCGTCGACCAGGGTGTGGATTTTGGTGCTCAATCCTCCCCGCGAGCGCCCGATCGCCTGGTCATCACCGACTTTTTTTGGGCGCCGGCGCTGTGCTGATGGGCGCGCACGATGGTGCTGTCGATCATCGCGTATTCGTTGTCGGCATCGACGGCGAGATGCTGGAACACTCTTTCCCATACGTCGAACCTGGCCCACCGGCTGAATCGCCGATGCACGTTCTTCCAGTCGCCGAGGCGCTCCGGCAGATCGCGCCAAGGAATGCCCGCGCGATAGCGATAAAGTACCGCCTCGACGAACAGCCGGTTGTCCACCGCGGTCACCCCGACATGGCCCACGCGCCCGGGCAGAAGCCCCTGGATACGGTCCCATTGATCGTCACGAAGTGCGTAGCGTCGCATCGGTCAGCTCCAATATGGCCGACCGCCTATGAATCGAGTTTTACGCCGCGCCGGAATCCCCTAAATGACGACACGCCCTAGTAGTGCCGGGGAATCGCGGGGTCGCGCGAGAGACTGCGGCTTGCCAGCGCGTCCAGGTAGGCCTGCCATCGCGTCGCCTGCTCCTGGCCCAGCTGGTGCAGATAATCCCAACTGAAAATACCGGTGTCGTGGAGGTCGTCGAAGGTCAGCCGGACCGCGTAATTGCCGACCGGCTCGATGCCGATCACCCGGACGTGGCGCCGCCCGCCGATCACCTTGCGCTCCCCCGGGCCGTGGCCCTGTACCTCGGCGCTCGGGCTCTCGACGCGGAGGTATTCAGCGGGCAGGCGAAAGCGGGTGCCGTCGTCGAAGGTCACGTCGAGAGCCCCGGTGGCGCGGTCCAGGCGGATTTCGGTGGCCCTGACTTCGACAACGGGCGCCATCAATCCTCCAACCGCCGCGCCTCGTCGGGCAGCATGATCGGGATGCCGTCGCGGATCGGGTAGGCGAGGCCCGCCTTGCGGCTGATCAGCTCGCCCCGTGCGCGGTCGTACTCCAAGGGCCCCTTGGTCAGCGGACAGACCAGGATTTCCAACAGCTTGGGGTCGAGGGGAGCGGGTTGGGCGTCTTCCATTGTCTCAACTCACTCGATGGGACTGCGGATCGTCGGGCGTGGCGGCGCCCATGCGCAAAAGCGCGAGCAGGGCGACCGCCCGGCCGGCGTCGGTCGGCGCCTCCAACAGCGCCTGCTTCTCGGCGGACTCGAATGGGCAGGTCATGGCCACGGTAACCACCAGCATGTCGTCGGGGATGCGCTTGATCGCGTCCCAATTGGCTTCCAGCTTGCGGTGGCCGAAATAGCCGCGCAGCGCGGCCAGCAAGGCATCGCGCTCCACCCCGATGGGTCGTTCGGTCAGCGAAAGATCGCCGAGGAACCGGCTGTAATCGCCGCGCACCCGCCGATAGCCGCGCCGCGGCTCGAGTTCGGCGGCGATATCGAAGCGGATCAGGCCGGTAAGCGTGATGAGCAGGCGGCCGTCGTCGGTCTCGCTGAACGTCGACACCCGTCCGAGGCAGCCGACCGAGTAGAGATGCGGACCGGCCGGCGTCGTCTGTCCGGAGCTGCCAGGCTGGATCATGGCGAGCATTCGCCCGGCGCCGAGGGCGTCCTCGACCATCGCGAGGTAGCGCGGCTCGAAGATATTCAGCGGCAGCCGCCCGCGCGGCAGCAGCAACGCGCCGTCGAGCGGGAAGACAGGGAACGCTTCCGGCAGATCCTCCACGCCGGGGTGGAAGGCGGCCATCAGGAAAACAGTAGCGCCGATAGCCGCCGGCGCGCCGCCACGGTGGCGGGGTCGGCGAAGCCCCATGCCTCGAAGAACTTCAAAAGCTGAAGCCGGGCCGCGTCCTCGTTCCAGCCGCGCTCCCGGCGCATGATCTCCAGCAGCTGCTCGGCGGCCTCGGCGCGCTTGCCGGTGGCGTTGAGCGCGGTGGCCAGATCGTAACGGGCCTGCCAGTCGGCGCCATCGGCCCCCACGCGCTGTTGCAGCGAGACGAGTTGCGAGGCCGCCTTGCGCCCTTCCTGGGCGAGGGCAAGCGCGCTACGGGCGCCGGCGATCTCCGCGTGCTCGGCGATCGAGGGCGGCACCTGGGCGAGCGCCGTCGCTGCCTGATCCTCCTGGCCGAGCGCCATCAAGGCGCGGATCAGGCCGCCCCACGCGTCGGGATTCTCCGGTTCCTCCTGGAGCAGCGCGCTGAACAGCTCACCGGCGCCCTGGGCGTCGCCCTGTTCCATCGCCGCCTTGGCCTCGGCCAGCAGGTCGGCGCTCGGCATGGCGCCGCCGGCGGTCTTCAGCAGGGTCTCGACGAATTTACGGATTTCCGATTCCGGCAGCGCGCCCTGGAACAGGTCGGCGATCTGGCCCTGCCAGAAGGCGGCGACGGTAGGCACGGACTGCATCGGCAGGCCGAGCTGGGCGAGCTGCTGGATCAGGGCGGCGTTCTTGTCGATGTCGATCTTGACCAGCTTCACCCGCCCGCCGGCGGCGCGCACCACCTTCTCCAACGTGGGCGTGAGCTGCTTGCAGGGGCCGCACCAGGTCGCCCAGAAGTCCACCAGCACGGGGATCTGGCGCGACGCCTCGATCACCTCCTTCATGAAGGTCTTCTGATCGCCCTCGACGATCAGGTCGGTTGCCTGGTCGGGCTTGTTCTGGCCGAGGATGACATCCATTGCGTGCTGGTCCCGATGATGGCTGTTACATGTTGCGGCGAGCGGCAAGCACAACCCGCGATGCCCGACCTTGGCGCCCGACGGGCGCCTCGTCCAGGGACGACCAGAAGGGATCGCGGCTCTTGAGGAAAACCGGATTTCGCAAGCGCGACGGATCGCCTCGGCGGGCTGTGCGCGGAACGCTGCCGGAGACCGCCGTGGTGGTGGTGACCGGCACCGATCCCGACGGCGACGCGCTGGCCCGTCCGGTCGCGTGGGACGAGGCCGGCCCGCCGCCGCTGGTGCTGATGGCGCCGGAGCCGCGCGGGCACGCCG
>JBAWFF010000103.1:0-10975 GCA_049591635.1 Acetobacteraceae bacterium | reverse complement strand
GCCCCGGCGCGCGCCATCATCGGCGCCAGCGCCTTGGCCAATTCCACCCGGTCGCCGTGCTTGAACGGCAGGATCAGCCGCCGTGCGCCGCCGTCGTATCGCAGGGCGGCACGGGCGCGATCGAAGTCCGGCGGCGCGATCTGGCAACTCCGGCACAGCCCCTCGGTGCCCGCCAGCGGCCCGGCGTCGAACGGGGCGCCGCACGTCACGCAGCAGGGGGGCGTGATGAAGCCGGTGGCGCGGAAGCACGCCGGGCATAGCAGCCCAGGCGCATCGACCGGGCGATCACAGGCGATGCAGGCAGGCGGCAGCAGCAGGTCGAGCGCCCCCTGCCCCGCCCACCGGAACCACGGCAGGACGGCGTGCTCAGCCCGCAACGCCGAACCGCACGGTCCCGTCGCGGGCGATCTCGTGGACCAGGTCGATCTCCCAGGCGAGGTAGGCGCGCATCGCGTCCTCGACGCCGCTGTTGCGGTCGTAGGGGCGGAGATAGACATCGACGCACGCCGCGTCCGGCGGGTCGGTTCGGTTCGCCGCCAGGGGCTTGCCGGCCATGCGCCACGCCGCCGTGCCGCCGTCGAGCGCGGCCACCTCGCATCCGCTGATTTCGGCCAGCTCGGCCAGCGCCAGCCGGGCCATCCGTCCGTCGGGCGAGGTCGCCACGACCAGCCGCGCGCCGGCGAAGTGGCCACGAAGCGCGCCAAGACGGGTTCGCACGCCCCAGAGCGCGCCCGGAACATGGCCGTCGCGGAACTCAACGCTGCGGGCAAGATCGACAACTCGAACGTCGCCAGCTTCCAGCCGCGCGGCCAGCGCGGCGACGCCGACCGACGTCGTTGCGTCGTCCATCTCGGGGATCGGCGCCAGCGCGCGGCCGGACCCCCGCGCCTCCTCGAGCCCGCCGTCCACCACGAACACGTCGCGATGCCCCATCTGGCGCAGCCACGCCCCGGTCATGCGCGCCCGCACGCCCTGATCGTCGAGCAGCACGATCCGCGCGTTGCGCACCCCGATCCATTGATCGGTGGCTTGCACCAGCTGCCCGCCCGGGGCGCTCCGGCTGCCGGGGCGGTGTCCGGCGCGGAACTCCGCCGGGTCGCGCACGTCGAGCAGATAGAGCGAGCGAGCGCCGTCTTCCTCGAAGCGGGCGAGGTCGAGCGGGCCGATCACGCCGACGCCCGATTGCTCGGCGAAGCGGCTGGCGCGTTCGAGCGCCAGGGCGGCGGTACGCGGAGTGCCGGGGGTGAACGCCTCGGTGCGCCCGCGCTCGCACGTCAAGCCCGCCAATTCCCAGCCCATCGTGCCGTTGCGCAGCGCCACCACCCGGTTCGGGATGCCGGCGCGGCGCAGGCTCTCGGCGCCCATGATGCTGCGGGTGCGCCCCGCGCAGTTCACCACGACCAGCGTATCGGGATCGGGCGCGAGGTCGCCGATGCGATACGCGAGCTCCCCGCCCGGCACGCTGATCCCGCTGGGGATCGACATGCGGACGAACTCGTCATGCGTGCGGCTGTCGAGCACGACCATCTTGCGGCCCTCCTCGATCCACGACTTCAGGACCGGCGCATCGACGCTCTCGGTGGCGTAATGGTGCTCCACCCATTCGCCGAACGCCTTGGACGGCACGTTGATGCCGCTGAACAGCACGTTCCCGGCCGCCTCCCACGCCTTGGTGCCGCCGTCGAGGATGTGCACGTCCGTGCAGCCGTCACCCTCCAGCCAGGCGGCGAGGCGCTCGGCGTGGCCATCGCCCGCATCGACGCAGACAATGCGAACCGACCGGCGCGGCAGCAACGCGCGCGCGCGGACCTCGCGCTGCGACAGCGGGCACGGGACCGCCCAGAACAAATGCGAGGCCCCGAATTCGCCTTCCTCGCGGGCATCCAACAGCGCCAGTTCGCGCCCGTCGGTCAGCCAGGCGCGCAACGTCGCCGCGTCGATCCGTGTCATGGCCCCGATTATGCGCGCGGAGTCGCAAGCGGCGCCATGAAGTTCTTGTTGTAGAGGACGATCTTGCCCGTCTCCGGATCGAACCCGCGCCGCCCGTCGAGGACTTCCAGCGAGAGGCCATACATATGCAGGTGGCGCGTCGGCACGGCACCGGTGGTGTGGATGGAGTGGATGTCGTCGGGCATCAGGGCGATCCCCCTGCCCGGTTCCACCATGATTTCGTGGTCCACCACGAGGCCGCATGTGTCGGGATCGGCGCCGTCGTCGGTACGACGGTAGACCTTGTTCAACTCCTGGCCTTCCACGGCGACGACCACGGCCCAGGTGGTGTGATCGTGCGGCTTGGTCTCGTTGCCCGGATTGAGCGCGTTCAGGTAGAGGGCGAAGCGATTGTCCTCGTCCTCCTGGAGCAGGTAGCGGTTGGCGCCCTTCTCGCCACCCGGCGGCGGCGGGTAGGCGGCGGACGGAAACAGGTGCTCTTGCGCGGCGAGGCGCATCATCTCGGTCTTGATCGCATCCAGCGCCGCGCGGGTAACGCCTTGCTCGCGCTCGATCGCGCGGATGCGGCCGATGGTGGCGGCGACGGCGGCGGTACGGGCGGGCGTGACGTCGGTGGCGTTCATGGTTGTCCTCCATCCTGACGGTATCGGGGAAGAACGTACTCTGAGAGTATGCGCGCGGAGGAAGACTTGGCAACGCCAACCGACATCGAGGTGTTCGACCGGCGCGCGGTACGGCGTCATCGCGACCGCGCGGCGCGGCGGGTCGGGTCGGTCGCCGACCTATTGCGCGACGCCGCCCTACGCCTGCTCGACCGGCTGGACGACACGACGCGCGGGTTCGCCGCCGCGCTCGATGTCGGCGGGCGCGGCGTGGTCGCGCCGCTGCTGCGCGCGCGGGGGATCACGACGGTCAGCATGGATCTCTCGCCGGCGATGGCGGCGCTGAACCCGGTTGCGGTCGCCGCCGACGAGGAGTTCCTGCCGTTTGGGCCGGCTAGCTTCGACCTCGTCGTTGCCAATTTGTCGCTGCATTGGGTCAACGATTTGCCGGGCGCGCTGATCCAACTCCGCCGGGCGCTGCGCCCCGATGGGCTGTTCCTCGCCAGCGTCCCCGCCCTCGGCACCTTGGCGGAGCTGCGCGCCGCCCTGTCCGAGGCCGAGGCGGCCCTGTCGGGCGGGGCCGCGCCGCGCGTCTCACCGTTTCCCGAACTTCGTGACTGCGCCGCCCTGCTCCAGCGCGCCGGCTTCGAGCTGCCGGTCGCGGATGTGGAGGACATGCGGCTGGCCTACGCCGATCCGCTCGCGCTGCTGCGCGAGTTGCGCGCTGCCGGCGAGGCGAACGCGCTCGCCCAACGTGACCGCCGCATCCCGCCGCGCGCGCTGTTTCCGATGGCGCTGGCGGCGATGCCGAGCAAGGACGGGCGGGTCACGGCCACGCTGCGGATGGCGGTGATGACGGGCTGGGCGCCTTCGGCGTAAACCGATTCCACGGCGCAAGAACGGTTTGCGCCGGCCACGTATTCCGATCGAAGCTGGAACCACCGCCAGGGCGCACAGGAGCCATCATGCCGCCAGATGCGTTGAACGCGGTTCGGACCCGGCCCTGGACGCTGATCCTGGTCGTCGGCTTCGCGCTGTTCATGGATTACCTGATCTACGGCGCGGCGATGCCGCTCATGGAACATGCGCCGGGGAGCAGCGCGGGCGAACAGCACCTGGGGCTGCTCGCGACCGCCTATGCCATCGGTGTGTTGGGCGCGACCCCGCTGTTCGGCTGGCTGTGCGAGCGACACGGCTGTCGCGGCCCGATGATCGAAGGGGTCCTGCTTTCCGGCCTCGCCACCGTGCTGTTCGCGGTCGCGCCCGACTTCCCCGTGGTGCTCCTCGCGCGGCTCGGGCAAGGCATGGCGTCGGCGGCGGTCTGGATCGCCGGGCTTGCCTTGATCGCGGAGCACTACTCCGGCCGGCGCGTCGAAATGATGGGCTATGCGCTCATGGGCAGCACCGGCGGCGCCGTGCTCGGGCCGTTGCTCGGCGGCTGGCTGTACGAGGCCAGCGGCTACGTGCTTCCCTTCATCGTCCTGCTGGTGCTGATCGCCGTCGCGGCGGTGCTCTGCGTCCTGCTGCTGCGCGACAGTCAGGCCAGCGCGACCAAATCCCCCGGGCTGCTGAACATCCTGTCCGACCGGTCGGTGGCCGTGCCCGCGCTCGCGGTCGCCCTGGCGGCGGCCGGCTGGGGCGTCCTCGAGCCGCTGTTGCCGGTCCACCTCGCCCGGCTCGGGGAGACCGATGCGGCGGATATCGGCTTGCTGTTCGCCGCCGCGACGATCGTGTACGGGGCCTCCGCCCCGTTCGTCAGCTGGCTGACGGAACGCATCAGCGTGCGCTGGACGATTGTGCTCGGAATGCTCGGGATGGCGGCGACGCTGCCGCTGATCTGCGTCTCGGACGCGTTCGGGTTCATCCTGCTCGCGCTCTGCCTGGTCGGCATTTCCTTCGCGCTCCTGCTCAACCCGACGGCGGCCGAACTCGGCGACGCCGTCGAGCGCCGCGGCCTGGTCTGCTATGCCGCCGTCTATTCCGTTTACAATATCGCGTATTGCGTGGGGATGCTCGGCACGGCGAGTTTCGCCGCCGCGATCGCGGCGCATCTGGGTTTCTTCCACACGCTGCTGCTGGTCAGCCTCCTGCTCCTCATGTGCGTGCCGGCAATGGTGCTCGCCACGCGACCGGCGCGAGAGGCTATCGCGTGATACAGCTCGCGTTCCTGCTGCTGGGCGGCGAGGCGATTCGGCGCCACTGGGTGGTGCTGGGGGCGATCGGCCTCGCGTGGCTGCTGCTTGGCGTGACGATCGCCACTGGAGCGGTCGAGCACATCCACCTCTACACCATGCATGTCCTCGGCTTTCTTCTGGTCGTCGAGGGGTGCGTGACCCTGCTGATCCGGGCCGTGGGACACCGATCGCGGCTGTGGCAGGCCAAGGTGCTCGCGCTGATCGTGCCCGGTCTCGCGATCATCGAGACACCGCTGCGCAATCTGATGGTGGTGAGCATCCTGTTCGGCCTTGCGCTCATGGTCGACAGCATCGTGCGGACAAGCTCGGTGCTCCTGCTGCGCTTCTCCGGCTGGCGGATGGCCCTGGTCGGCACGGCGATCGAGTTCGTGCTCGCCGTGCTCGCCCTCACGCCGTGGCCCGTCACGTACGAGGCGACGGTCCCGTTCTGCGTCAGCGTCGCCATGATCCTGTCCGGCTGGACCGTGCTGCGCTCCGCGCACCAGCTGCGCCGGATGGATCCCGGCGCGCCGGTCACCTCCCTGCCGATCTTCGAGCAGCATCGCGGATGGCACGCCTCCGACCCGCTGCCGACGGCCCGCCCGGTTGCCGATGGCTCTGAGCGGATGATCGTGCATGTCTGGACGGCGGTGGGCACGGCGACCGACCTGGTACGTCGGCCGGTGATCGATCGCTACATGGCGGCGGTGGACCATCACGGCGGGATCTCGACCGGACACGCGGCGCTGGAAATGCCGCCCGATCTCTACATCAGCCATTACCGCGCCGAGGAGATGGAGACCCAGGCGGAGTTCCGCCGGCTGCTCAACGCCGGGCCACAGAACAACATGCCCGGCCGCTTCCTGCCAGGATACGCGGCCGAGGTCGCCGATTGGTGCGAGGCCACGGCGCATGTCGAGTTCCACCGCTTCAGCGCGGCGCGGCTGCGCGCCTTCTGGGAGTCGTATCGCCGTGACACGACCTACAATCTGACCAACCGCAATTGCTCGGTGGTGGTTGCGCTCGCGCTCGACGCGGCGCTGGAGGGCGTGCTCGCCCAGCGCGCGATGTGGCCGCCGTTCCTGCGGCTGCTGGTCAACCCCGAACTGTACCTCGCGACCCTGCTGCGCGGGCGGGCCCTGACGATGACATGGACGCCGGGGCTGGTGCTGGATTACGCGCGCACGTTGCAGCGGGTGGTCGAGCCGACGCCATTGCCGTGGCGGATGGCGATCGGCCAGGCGATCGCGCGCGGGCGGCGTATGCGAGCGCGACATCGGCCGCTGGCCTCCGTCGCACGCGGTACGCCGGCCTTATGAGCGGCGACGCTCGGCGTGGCCGCGAGGGATGACACGCGCGCCGGCCCGGCGCATCCTGCCGGCATCATCATGGGAGAGAAACGCACATGGCCGAGCAGCTCCTTCAGGGCAAGGTCGCGGTTGTCACCGGCGCGGGGCGCGGGATCGGACGCGCGATCGCCATCGCGATGGCCCAGCACGGCGCCAAGGTGGTGGTCAACGACGTCGGTGCCGGCGTGACCGGGGAGGGCCATGACGAGACCCCGGCGCAGGAAGTCGTGCGGACCATCGAGGCCGCGAACGGCCAGGGCTCGGCGGTCGTCAACACCGATACCGTCGCCGAGTGGGACGCCGCGCAGCGCATCGTCGCCGCCGCCACCGACCGCTATGGGCGCATCGACATCGTGGTGAACAACGCCGGCATCCTGCGCGACCGGATGTTTCACTATATGTCGCCCGAGGAGTTCGACGCCGTCATGAAGGTGCACTTGTACGGCGCCTTCTACGTGAGCCGCGCCGCCGTCGTCCATTTCCGCAAGCAGGAGAGCGGCGCGTTCGTGCACATGACCTCCACCTCCGGCCTGATCGGCAGTGTCGGGCAGGTGAACTACGGCGCCGCCAAGCTCGCCATCGCCGGACTGTCGCGCAACATCGCGATGGACATGCAGCGCTACCACATCCGTTCCAACTGCATCGGCCCGCACGCATTCAGCCGGATGATCGAGACGGTGCCCGGCCAGAGCGAGGAGCAGCTGAAGGAGCGCGCCAACCGCACGCGCCCCGACCAGGTGGCGCAGCTGGCGGTGTTCCTGGCGTCCGATGCGGCGTCCGACGTCTCGGGCCAGATCCTCGGCGCGCGCGGCAACGAGATCTATCTCTATTCCCAGCCCCGCCCGATCCGCATCATGCACCGCGGCGACGGCTGGACGCCGGAGGCGATGCGCGACCATCTGCTGCCCGCCATCCGCGCCGGCCTGACGCCATTGGAGCGCACGCGCGACGTCTACAGCTGGGATGCGATCTGATTTCGACGTCCTGATCGTCGGCGCGGGCGTCGGCGGATTGACGCTGGCGCTCGCGCTGCACGCCGCCTCCATCCCGTGCCGCGTTTACGAATCGGTGGCGGAGCAGCGCGAGGTCGGGGTCGGTATCAATGTCCTGCCGCACGGCGTGCGCGAACTCGCCCGCCTGGGCCTTGAGGACGCGCTCGGCGCCGTCGCGGTCGAGACGCGGGAGAGCGCGTTCTTCAATCGCTTCGGCCAGTTGATCTGGCGCGAGCCGGCCGGACGGCGCGGGGGTTTCGCGCATCCGCAATTCTCGATCCACCGCGCCGATCTGCACGCGGTGCTGTTGGAGGCCGTTCGCGCGCGCGTGGGCGAGATCCATGCCGGCTGGCATTGCCTCGGCTTCGAGCAGGATGCGGGCGGCGTGACCGCGCATTTCCGCGACCGCGCGCCGGTGCGCGGCGGCGCGCTGATCGGCTGCGACGGCATCCATTCGGCGGTGCGCCGTCAGTTGTTTCCCGGCGAGGGGCCGCCGCGCTACTCCGGGGTGAACATGTGGCGCGGCGTGACCGTCTGGCCGCGATTCCTGTCGGGCGCGAGCATGGTGCGGGCGGGCTGGTTGGCGACCGGCAAGATGGTGATCTACCCGATCCGCGATGATGTGGACGCAAAGGGACGCCAGCTGGTGAACTGGGTCGCCGAGATCGAAACCCCGCGCCACCTCGAACGCGACTGGAACCGCGAGGGCCGGCTGGAGGACTTCCTGCCGATGTTCGCCGACTGGCATTTCGACTGGCTCGACATCCCGGCGATGATCCGCGCGGCCGACGCGGTGCTGGAGTTTCCGATGGTCGATCAGGACCCCCTGCCCCATTGGAGTACCGGGCACGTCAGCCTGCTCGGCGATGCCGCGCATCCGATGGTTCCGCGCGGCTCGAACGGCGCCGGTCAGGCGATCCTTGATGCGCGGACGCTGGCGGACTGCCTCGCCGCGGAGGATACGACCGCCGCCCTCGCGCGGTACGAATCATCGCGGCTGGAACCGACGGCGAGGATCGTGCTGACCAACCGGACCAATCCGCCCGACGCGATCCTGCGCGAGGTTTTTCTCCGCACCGGCGACACGCCGTTCGCGCGCATCGAGGACGTGATCGCCGAGGACGAATTGCGGGCGATGGCGGACGGCTACAGGACGCTCGCCGGCCTGGCGGTCGGGGAACGCTGAATGAAAGCCGCCTTGATCGCCGCCCTTGCGTCCCTGATGCTCTCGGCCGGCATCGCGCGGGCCGAGACGCCCCGGCAATACTGCGCAAGGGTGGGCACCGAGGACGCCTTGCGCCCGCTTCCGTCGTCGCTGGTGCCACAAGTGGTCCAACTTTTCGGGCTGGAACACATGCCCATCGCGCAGGTCCTGCGCGGCACCGTCATCCGCTGCATGGACGGGCACGTGCTGGCGTGCAATTACGGCGCCAACCTGCCGTGCGGCAAGGCCAACACCAGCGCCGCGCTTCCCGCCGGCTCCGACTGGTGCCGACAGCATCCGAGTGCGGACTTCATCCCCGCCTATATCTCTGGGCACAACTCCATCTATCGCTGGCATTGCGCCGCTGGCGCGCCGGTCGCCGGCGGCCCGGTCGCGCGGACCGATGCGCGCGGGTTCCTGACCCGCTACTGGAAACGATTGGATTGAAGGACGGCACATGGCCTTGAAACGCATGGTTCTCGAGATCGGCATGGGAACCGACATCCGCGGCGCCGATCCGACCAAGGCGGCGATCCGGGCGTTGCGCGACGCGCTCTGGCACAATTCACTGAGCGTCGCCCCCGCGCTCGGGCTTTCGGTGGAGGCGATGGAAGTGGAGGTCATCATCGGCGTGCCGCACCCGGAGCGGGTGGACACCGAGGCGGTGCGCGCCGTGCTGCCGCATGGCGGCGGGACCGTGCGCGTCGTCGAGGGCGGCCTGGAAATCCGCAACGACGCGGGCACCGACTCCACGCTGATCGCCCACGCCGCCGCCGTGGTGCGGCTCGATGTCGCGGGGCGCGCGTCATGAGCCGCGTCATCCTGGAACTCGGCGCCGGCAACGACCTGCACGGCGGCGACTATACGAAGGCGGCGGTGCGCGCCGTGCAGGATGCGCTGCACCATAGCTCGCTCAATCTGATCCGCACCCTTGGGCTCGATTCGCGCAAGATGGAGGTGGAGGTGACGATCGGCGTGCAGCTTCCGGACCGGGTCGATCGTGCCGTCGTGCAGGCGTCGCTCCCGCACGGCATCGTCACCGTCAATGTCGTGAAGGGCGGGCTTGATGTACCGGACGAGGAGGCGGGTGACGTCGCGGTGATCGCCAGCGCGGCGGTCGCGGTGCGGCTGGATCTGGGCGATCAGGGCGGCAGCGGCGGGAGGAGATAGGTCGCCAGGTGGGCGTCAAGGGCCGCCATCGTCGTCTCGTCGGCGGGGGCGGCGCGGAACCCGATGAAACCATCCGGGCGTACGAGGATGGCGCCCCCATCGGGCACGCCGTCGAATGGCGCGATCGAGGCATCGACGATCGAGACGAGCCCATCCCAGCGCGCGCGGAGATCGTCCAGACGAGGCGCCGCGCCGAACACGATCAGGTGGTGGCACGTACCGCGGAGGCGATGGCACGCCGGGAAGCGGTCTCCCGGTGATGGTCCGTCGATGATCGCACCGTCGGGAGCGCCGCCGACGAGCGGGCTTCCCGCGTAGGAAACATCGAGCATCAAGCGTCGGCGTGCCGCCGCCAGAAGCTGCGCCGCATCAGGCTTTGGCAGCGCCGGCGCGCCGCCGTCGCCGCACATCGCGACGAGTTTCATCACCGAGCCGTGCACCTCGTCGGACACCTCCAGCGCGTGGTGGTCGGCAAGCCCCCGTTCGATCGCGTAGCTGTCGAGCAGTGATGGCTTCGCCGCGCCGCGCACGACGAGGGCGAGTTTCCAGGCGATGTCAGCCGCGTCCATGAACGCCGTGTTGAGCCCCTCCCCGCCGAGGGGACTGGACAGATGGCCCGCGTCGCCCAACAGGAAACGCCGCCCGTCGCTCAGATGCTCGACGGTGCGTTTGTGCATCTTGAAGTAGGACACCCAGCGAAGGTCGTTCAGGCCCATGTCGACGCCGGAGCGGGCATTGATCAGTGTGCTCAACTCGGCTTCCGTCGGCGGCTCGCCCCGCGTATCGGTCTCGTCGCGATTGAGGAAAATAAGCCAGCGGTCGTCGGGCAGCGGCGAGACCAGGCCGAACCCGGTCGGCCCCACGATGACGCGGCCGCATTCGGGCGGGTTGCGAAGACGCACCTTCACATCGGCGGCGATATACCGGCCGTCATAGGTCTGTCCCGCGAGATGTTCGTGCATCGCGTGGCGCGTCGCGTCATGGCCGCCGCCCGCGGCCAGCATGTGCGCCACCGTGACGATTTCGGTTCGCCCGCAGCTATCGAGCGTCACGCGCAGGCCGGCCGGATCGTCCTCGATCGACGCCACTTCGGTGCCGAACTCGATCTCGAGGCCGAGGCTCGCCAGATGTTCACGCAGGATGGCCTCGGTGCGCCATTGTGGAAGGCTGCACTGAAACTCGTACTCGCAGCCGGTATCGGCGAAGCTCGCGGTCGCGATTTCCCGCAGACCCGGACCCAGGAGTTGAACACGCTTGATGCGCACGCCGGCGCGAAGGAACGGTTCGATCAAGTCGCCCCGGTCGATAAGCTCCAGCACCGCCGGCTGGAGAACGGTCGCGCGGGTCTCGGCATGGGGGACGAACCGGCTGTCCACGATTCGCGGCCTGACACCATGGCGGAGCAGCTCGCAGGCCGCGAACAACCCGCCGGGGCCGGCGCCCATGATCAGGACGGGGGTCGTGCTTTGCGCGGGGTGCGGGGACACGATGCTTCCTTGGCGAACGGCGGGGGCGTTCGATTCGGGGGCAGTCA
>JBAWFF010000102.1:0-3413 GCA_049591635.1 Acetobacteraceae bacterium | reverse complement strand
TGCGTGCGCTCCCCGCCGGCGCGGGAGGCGGCCTGATTGACCACTACCCTCGCGTCGCCGTCGGGCCGGTCGGCCGCGTGAAGCTTCAACACGGCGTAGGCATCCGTCAGGCTGGTCGGCTCCTCGGTGGCGAGGACCAGCACCGCGTCGGCGAACGCCGCCATGCGCCGGACCAAGCGCTCCACCCCGGCGCCGAGGTCGAGCAGCACCAAATCATAGCGCCCGGTCGCACCCCGCAGCGCGGCCAGACACGCCTCCAGCGCGCTCGGATCGAGGGCGGCGAGCGCGCCCGAACCGGATCGCCCGGGGAGGATGTCGAACCCGCCCGGTGCGTGGGGCAGCACGCAATCGGCGAGGCTCATGTGTCCGGCCAGCACGGCGGAGATGTCGTGCCTGGGGGTGAGGCCGAGCTGGATGTCGACATTGGCGAGGCCGAGGTCGGCATCGAACAGCAGCACCCGCCGCCCGGCGCGGGCCAGCGCGTGTGCCAGGGTGATCGCGAACCACGTCTTGCCGATACCCCCTTTGCCCGAGGCGATGGCGAGCAGACGGCCGGAGGCGACGGTCATGCGGCTTGTCCCATGCGGAGCGTGGCCTCGGTCAAGCGGGCGGCGAGGAGAGCGGGGGTGAGCAAGGCCAGCCCGTCGGCCGCGCCGGCCCCGATTCCGGCCTCGGAGATGGCGAGCCGTCCAGCATCAGCCGCGGCCAGGACGCCGCCCAGGCGGCGGGTCTGATCCAGCCTCGTGGCCACCAGCAGGCTCGCCCCCGCCTCGGCGAAGGCGGCGGCGAGCTCGGCTGCCTCCGCCGGATGCGAATTGCCGGCCAGCACCAGCGTGACGGTCGCCTCGGCGGTGGCCACCAAGGAGGCGAATTCGGCGCATTGGGCGGGATCCAGCGGGTCGATGCCGGGCGCGTCGATCAGCACCGGCGCGCCGGGCTGGCGGCGCGTCAGGGCGCGTCCCAACGTGACCGGATGGCTCGCCACGACCAACTCGATCCCGAGCAGGCGGGTGAACGCCGCGAGCTGCTCCACCGCGCCCGCCCGCTGTCCGTCCGCGGTGATGACCAGCGGCGTGCGGCCCGCGAGCACTAGGCGGGTCGCCAAGCGCGCGACCGTCAGCGTCTTGCCGGCCCCCGGCAGTCCCGCGAACAGCAGCGGGCGGCCATCGGGCGACAGCGGCAGTGCCGCGAAGGTAAAGCACGCCGCGAGCGCGTCTTCCAGGACGCCGCGTGCCAGCATCGCGCGCAGCGGCATCGGCACGTCATGATAGGCGAGCAGCCGCTCCCGCTGCGCGTCGCCCCCCGCGATCGCCGAGGGGTTGGGCTCGAGCGCCGCCGTCACCTCCACCCCATCGGCCACGCGCCGCGTCGCGAGGATCAGCGCGTCCGGCCCCAACTCGGCCCGCACGCACGCCATCGCCTCCGCCATCCTGGTGGCGCGGTAGAGCTTGAGCCGCATCGGGCGAGGCTAGCGGGCAGGGGTTTAGGGGAGGTGAACGGCGACTCCTTGTCTTCCGGGCGGCGTCGAGTAACGATGTCGCCGCGCGATCAGCTTCGCTCGCGGCCCACCAATCCCACGCCAAACGGACCCGTGCCGAGCAGAGTTAGCGAGGCGGGTTCAGGGACCGGAAATGGCATGACTGCGACCTTCGAAGTGACCTTTGGCGAGATCAGGTGCCAGTCTGGGCCGCAGGGCAAAAAAAACCATCGACCAAGAATGCCTCGCGGAATTCTGGGAAGAAGTTGGAAGTGGCAATCACCGAGGCGTCTATGTCTTTGGTATCCGGGCCGGAAAAGGTTGGAGGCCGCTCTACGTCGGGCAAGCAACGAAGCAGACCTTCAAAACGCGCATTGGTCAACACGTCGGAACCAACGGCGACTTCAATGAGATGCTAAGCACCATCAGGAAAGCAACGGCAGTCCTCTTTCTGATTGGTAGGGTCGGGCTATTGACGCACTGGAACTCGACTTCATCAACTACGCTTTCGCGCGCAACAAGGATCTGAAAAACGACCGCCGAATCAAGAAATCGCAATACGTCATTAAGGGTTTCGGATCGCGTGGTAAGCCACAGGCCGATGTAGGAAATCTCAAACTTATGGTCGGCTATTAGGGCGTGGACTCATTGCAGCCAATATGTGACTGCGGAGGCGAGACAGACGCCAGCCAGGGTGGCTCTCGCTCTACTGTCGATCGGCAGGTTGTCGCCGATGCGGTAAAATGGCGCTATTGGCGCTTGTTTTCCCAGTGGCGGGAGGATTAGAGCCTGACTGGCGGGCCGGGATGGCCGACCTGCGTCGATTCCTTTGAGTGTGGCACCGCGTGACGAACATCCCCCGCAACCATCCTTGCCCTTGCGGCAGCGGCAAAAAATACAAGAGGTGTTGCGGCGATCTCAGGCCAGCCCCACGTGATCTGCCCCGGGTAAAAGGGTTAGTACGGGATGGCCTGGTCAAAAGTAGAATTTCCAAGAGGGTTGGCGATCTCGCTCTGATTCAAAGTGACCTCGAATTCTGCCAAAATGTCCTTAAGGAGAATGTTGCGGTTCTGGACGGCAGCAACCCTAGCAATTTGAGCAGGGCTTTGTGGATATCTGTGCTAGTTAAATTTGCGTCCTGCTTCGTTTCATCGGACTCCAGAAGTCACATCGACCCGTTGGTCGTTTACAAAGAGCAGCGACACAAGGAGATTTACAAGTTCCTTCATGATTTGAGAGACAACCACGTCGCCCACGATAACAACTTCTATTACCAGCAGCAGGTTGTCGTGGGTCTCGACAAGGATGAGAATGTCTTAGACGTTACGACTGTCGTTAGCATTTCTCATTTCAACGACCAACTCCTTCATTTGACTTCTGAGGTGATACCAATCGCTCTGCGATTTGTCGAACAGGCCATCCTGAAATCTGGGGAAAAGTTAGCACAGGAAGTCCAGCTTATGTCTGTTATCGAAAGGTCGCAACTAGGGGCCTGGAAAGCCGAAGGAAATACATTTGACCCGGACTCGCGACGAGACTCAGACTCTAGGGGCGATGAGGAGCGAGTGAAAGTGCCATCGATCCTAATGCGTTTCGGATCGGTGAAGTACGTCATGCATCAGGATATCAGAAGTGTTTGGATAAAAGCAGAAATGATTACGGCGTTTGACACGACATGCGGTCAACCGGGCGCGGTCAGTGATCCGCGTTGAAATGTGAGTCTCCCGGAACCAAACCGGTCCGCCACGGCGTCGTCCTTATGAAGGCGGCGGCACTGGCGGCTCTCGCCGCCTGCGCACGACGCTTGACCTAGGTCGTGTGGACGGATTTAACCAGCATCAGACCGCACGCAAAACTGATGATGGCCGAGTAGCTGATATCGGTCTTCTCGCACCGCATGGCGACGCGTTTGAACCGCTTGAGCTTGCCGATTGCC
>JBAWFF010000101.1:0-4110 GCA_049591635.1 Acetobacteraceae bacterium | reverse complement strand
ACCGGCTCCGGTGGCCCCCGAACCGGTGGCGGAATCGCCGCCCGAGCCGGCACCGGTGGCCCGCTCGCCGGCCAATGACGCGACGCCCGCCGAACCCGCCGTCACGCCGATCGTGATCGGCATCGAGGAGGCGCCGCCCGCCGAGCGCAAGCGTGGGTGGTGGCGGCGCTAAGCGATCCGCACATCGGACAAGGGTGAGCGGTTGGCATCATTGCTCCGCAGAGCATGGAAACCGCCGAGAACGCCTCGACCGATACGCCGGCCCCTCGGGCGCCGAAGTCGTCGGCGCGCAGCCAGAAGGGCTTCGACTGGCTGAACTTCTTCATCGCCGACGTCGAAACCGCGTTCGGCCCGTTCGTCTCCGTCTATCTTGCCCAGAACGGCTGGGCGCAGGGCGCCATCGGCACCGTCCTGACCATCAACAGCGCGGTCGCGTTGGCGACCGAGACCCCGGCCGGCGCGCTGGTGGACTGGATCCGCCGGAAACGCCTGGTGGTCGCCGCCTGTCTCGGCCTCATCGCCGTGGGCTCGCTGCTGATCGGTGCCATTCCGCGCTACCTACCGGTCATGATCGGCGAGTTCATGCACGGCGTCACCGGCGGCGCGGTGCGCACGGCGATCGCCTCCATCGGCCTCGGTCTGGTCGGGCATCGCGCCTACCACACCCGAGTCGGACGCAACCAACGCTACGACTCGCTGGGCAATGCGGCGACCGCCGCCGGCATGGGGATGCTCGGCACTTGGGTCTCGCCCGGCTCGCCGTTCTACGCTGCGGCGGCGCTGTGCATCCCGGCCTATTTCTGCCTGTCGCTGATCGACGGCCGCGAGATCGATTACGCGCGGGCACGCGGCGCGGTGGGCCGCAAGGAGCCGAAGGCGGCGCGCTGGCACGAACTGGCGCGCAATCCGGCGCTGCTGATCTTCGCCTTGTGCCTCTTCCTGTTCCAGTTCGCCGATTCCTCCTTGGTCCCTCTGGCGAGTGAGCGGCTGGCCAAGGATTACAAGGAGCGGTCGGAGGTCATCACCGCCGCGCTCGTCGTGGCGCCACAGTTGGTGACGGCATTGATCGCGACCTGGCTCGCCCGCAAGGCCGATGAATGGGGCCGCAAGCCGCTGCTAATCGCCGCCTTCATCGCGCTGCTGATCCGCGCCGCCCTGTTCGCGCTGGCCTTCAGTCCCTGGTTCTTGGTCGCGGTGCAGGCGCTGGGCGGCCTGACGGCGGCGGTCGTGGGGATCATGATCCCGCTGATCGTCGCCGACGTCACCAAGGGGACCGGGCGGTATAATTTCTCGCTCGGCGCGGTCAGCATGATCGCCGGGATCGGCGCCACGATCAGCTTCACCGCGAGCGGCTTTCTGGCCCAGATGCTGGGATTCGGGCCGGCCTTCATCAGCCTTGCAATCGTCGCCGGCCTCGGCCTCCTCGCCGTCTGGTGGCTGATGCCGGAGACCGTGGACGCCGCCCGCGCCGAGGAATAACGTTTCACGATGTCCGACGAATCCGCCCGCCGTGCCGCCTTCTCCACTCTTGCCGGCCTCACCGCCCGGCCCGACGGACGGCGTATCACGCCGCTATTCGCCGCCGAACCGAACCGCGCGCGGCGGCTGACCTTCAGCCTCGACGATCTGTCGCTCGACGTCTCCAAGACCGCGATCGACGCCGCCGCGCTCGACGCGCTGTGGTCGTTGGCGCGCGCCGCCGACCTCGAGGGCTTTCGCCGCCGGCTGTTCGCGGGCGAGGCGGTGAACGTCACCGAGGGCCGCGCGGCGATGCACATGGCATTGCGCGCGCCCGCCGATTCGGGGCTGCGCGCCGCGCTGCCTGGCGGGACCGACGACGCCGCCAAGCTGGCCGGGGCCGAGCGCGAGCGGATGCGCGCCTTCGTCGAAGGCGTCCACGCCGGGCGGATTCTCGGCGCGACCGGCCGGCGCTTCACCCATGTGCTGAACGTCGGCATGGGTGGCTCCGACCTCGGCCCGCGCGTCGCCACCGAAGCGCTGACGCTTGGGCGTTCGGACTCTCCGATGCAGGCGCGGTTTCTCGCCAATGTCGACGGCCACGCCCTGCTCGCCGCCACCCAAGGGCTCGATCCGGCGACGACGCTGATCCTGATCGCGTCGAAATCCTGGACCACGCTGGAGACGGCGATGAACGCCGCGACCTTGCGCGCGTGGCTCTCCGGCGCGTTGGGCGAGGACGCGGTCGGATCGCACTTCGTGGCGTTGTCGACCAACCTGTCCGCGGTGCGGAAATTCGGCATCCCGACCGAGCGCACGTTCGGCTTCCGCGACTGGGTCGGCGGGCGCTATTCGCTGTGGTCACCGGTCGGGCTGGTCATCGCGCTGGCCGCCGGCTGGAAAGCGTTCCAGACGATGCTCGACGGCGCCTGGGCGATGGATTGCCATTTCCGCGACACCCCGCTCGAGCGCAACCTGCCGGTGATGCTGGCCCTCGCCGGCATCTGGAACGTCAATGCGATGGGCTGCGCGACGCAATGCGTGCTGGCCTATGACGAGCGGCTGCGCCGGCTGCCGGCGCATTTCCAGCAACTCGAGATGGAGAGCAACGGCAAGCGTGTGAGCTTGCTGGGCGCGGTGGTCGATCACGCCACCTGCCCGGTGGTGTTCGGCGAGCCTGGCACGAGCGCGCAGCATAGCTTCATGCAGCTGGTCCATCAGGGTCCGGCGGTCGTTCCGGTTGATTTCATCCTCGCCGCGATGCCTGATCATACGGATGTCGCCGCCCACCGCGCGCTCGCCGCCAACGCGTTCGCCCAGTCCGCCGCTTTGCTGTCCGGGCGATCGGAAGCGGAGGTCCGCGCCGAGATGACGGCCAAGGGAGCGTCCGCCGCCGAAATCGACCGGATCGCGCCGGCCCGGGTCTGCCCGGGCGAACGGCCGTCGAATCTGATCCTGTTCCGCCGCCTCGATGCGTTCAGCCTGGGCCGATTGATCGCCCTCTACGAGCACAAGGTCGCGGTGCAGGGCTGCCTGTGGGGCATCGACAGCTTCGACCAATGGGGCGTCGAACTCGGCAAGCAGCTCGCCGCCGGCCTGCTGCCCGCCCTGGAGGGCGCGTCCGTGCAAGCCGACGCCGCCACCGCCGCCGCGATCGGCCGCTTCCGGGCGCTGCGCGGCGAGGGGTGAGGGCATGGCGGCGATCCGCCTCTTGCCCGAAACCGTCGTCAACCGCATCGCCGCCGGCGAGGTGATCGAACGCCCGTCCGCCGCGCTCAAGGAGTTGATCGAGAACGCGCTCGACGCCGGGGCGCGCCGCATCGCGGTCGCGATCGCGGGCGGCGGGGTCGAGCGGATCGAGGTCGCCGACGACGGGTGCGGCATGAATGCGGCCGATCTCGCGCTTTCGGTGCAACGCCACGCCACCTCCAAGCTCGCCGACGACGATCTCGAGCGGATCGCGACTTTGGGGTTTCGCGGCGAGGCGCTGCCGGCGATCGGTGCGGCGGCGCGCCTGTCGATCACCTCCCGCCCGGCGGACGCGGCGGAGGCGCACTCGATCACGGTGGAGGCTGGGCGCATCGGCGACCCTTCCCCCGCCGCGGGCTCCACAGGCACGCGGGTGGTGGTGCGCGATCTGTTCTTCGCCACCCCGGCGCGGCGGAAATTCCTCAAGCAGCCGCGGACGGAGTCCGATCAGGCTGAACTCGCACTGCGCCGCCTCGCGCTCGCGGCGCCAGGGGTGGCATTCCGCCTGGAGATCGACGGTCGCGTGATCTTCGACCTGCCGGGGCAGGATCGCCGCGAGCGGGTCGCCGCCTTGCTCGGCCACGAGGCCGCCGCCGCGCTGGTGCCGATCGAGACGATGCGTGAAGGGCTGACGCTGTCAGGCTTCGCCGGCTCCCCGGCGCTGACCCGCGCGACCGCGGCGCATCAGTTCTTCACCGTGAACCACCGCCCGGTCGCCGATCCGCTGCTCAGAGGCGCGGTACGCGGCGCCTACCGCCAAGTGATCGAGGCGGGACGCCATCCCGTCGTCGCGCTCTGGCTCGACCTGCCCACCGAAGCGGTGGACGTGAACGTGCACCCGACCAAAGCGGAGCTGCGCTTCCGCGACCCGGGCAACGTGCGGGCGCTGGTGGTGGGCGGCAT
>JBAWFF010000100.1:0-33184 GCA_049591635.1 Acetobacteraceae bacterium | reverse complement strand
CGGGATCTGCAAGCGAAGCCGCTGGAACACCACCGTGTTGTCGTTGCCGACCTGGCGCTCCTCCTGATGGCACAGCACCTCTTGCAGATCGATGCCGGCGGCAGCGACAAACGCCGAACCGGACTGCTCCGCCGATACCGCGAACCGCGCGTTGTGCCGTGGCACGTAGGTCTCCCGCAGATACGCGTTGGCCGCCTCCGGCGTCGTCACGCCCGCCAAGGCCAGTTCCTTCGGCAGCCGATCCTGTAGGGTCCGGAACGCTCGCTCCGACCGGCCGCGCGCCTCAGGCGAATAGGCGGCAATGTGCTCGATCCCAAGCTGCGCCAACGCCCGGCCGACTTGCGTGAGCGCACGGCGATCCACCACGCCGCCGGCCTTCGGCGTCATGAAGTAATGGCTCCCTCGGTCGGTGTAGAGGCTGCACGGCAGCCCATGCGCGGTGAACACCTCCAGCAGCCCCCGCATCGTCGAGGCGGTGCCCTCCTCGGCCACCAGGATCGCCGAGTAGATCGCGCTGATCGCATCGTCGAGCGTCACCACGAGGTCACACGCCGGCTGGCCGGCCACCCATTCATGGCGCGAGGCGTCCTGATGCAGCATCATCCCGGGCAGCGGACGCCGTGGCCGCTTGCGCCGGTGCGCCCCTCGTCGCGGCGCCGCCGACGACAGCCCGCGCCCCTGCAAGAACGTCTTGGTCCAGGTATAGCCCCACCGGAACCCATGATCGCGCACCAGGTGCTCGTGGAAGTGCTTCGCCGTGAACCCGCCATACCGATCCCGATACCGCACCTCCACCCGCGCCGCCTCCGCCGCCGGCACCCGATTCGACGCCGGCTGCCCGAGACGGCGATCCTGTAGGCCAGCCTCGCCACCCTCGCGATAGCGCCCGCACCAGCGGCGAAACGTCCGCTCCCCAATGCCCAGCAGCTCCGCCGCCTCCAACTGGCTCAACTCGCGGCTCTCATAGCGATCCAGAACACTCCGAAACTTCATCATCCGCACGCCCTGCAACACCGCCGTCCGCCGCATCAGCACTTCCTCCCGGAAGCCCATCCTCATCGGACAGATCGAGTGCTACCTAAACCGGACAGATCGCGTGCTACCTACAGAGAGGAAAAAATACCTTGACCGACGCCCCAATTTCGGGTATATATCCCGGTATGCTGACGCTTCGTAATTAGGCGGCGGCATCTTTCCCTAATCTCCAAGATTGCGAATTGTGCCAAGACCTGGCCCTCCGACGACGATCGCTAGGTCGTCGTCGGACGCTCATGCGTCTGGTGGGATGGGCATATGCACACCTCCCCCCCTAGGAGAGTGGGCACGTCACGTGCTCGCCGCGTCGGGCTACGAGCCCGCACCGCACCACCGCCTGCTTCTTGGACTGTTGGATCGCGTGAGCCTGGGCGAGATCGACCGTCTCATGGTGCTGATGCCGCCTGGCTCGGCGAAATCGACCTATGCTTCCGTTTTGTTCCCGGCATGGTGGTTCGTTCAGCATCCGTCCAGTTCGGTCATCGCCGCCTCACACACGGCTGACCTGGCCGCCCACTTCGGTCGGCAAGTCCGCGCGCTGGTCGCGGAGCACAGTGCGATTCTCGGTTATCGGCTGGCCGCCGACAACCGCGCTGCTTCTCGGTGGCAGACGTCTACCCGCGGAGAGTATTTCGCGACCGGCGTGCGAGGTCCGATGGCCGGCCGCCGAGCTGATTTGGCGATCATAGACGACCCGATCAAGTCCTTCGGGGACGCCGAGAGCGCGATGCGGCGCGAACGGCTCTGGGACTGGTATCGCTCCGACCTGACCACGCGCCTCAAGCCTCGCGGTCGGGTTGTGCTGATCATGACGCGTTGGCATGAGGAGGATCTGGCTGGAAGGCTACTCGAACGGAGCTCAGCCGAATGGAAAATCATTCGGCTTCCCGCGCTCGCGGAAGGAGATGATGATCCCCTCAGCCGAGCGGTTGGCGAACCTCTTTGGCCGGAATGGGAGGACCGCGAGGCACTCGATCGCAGGCGGAGCCTTGTGGGAGAGCGCATATGGGCGGCCCTCTATCAGCAGTCGCCGCGCCCCTTGCAGGGAGCCCTGTTCAAGGTTGGCCATATCGAAGTCGTTGACACCGTACCACGTGGGCTCCTTGGGCCGACGGTGCGCGCCTGGGACCTTGCGGCTACCGTTGTCCACGGCGGGAACGACCCGGACTGGACTGTCGGAGTAAAGGTTTTGCGGGACCCGTCCGGACGATGGGTTGTGCTCGACATAGTGCGCTTACGTGGCAGCCCTGGAGAGGTCCAACAGGCGATCTCTGAGGCCGCCGACGTCGACGGCCGGAGTGTCATCATCGCCCTGCCGGAAGATCCGGGGCAGGCCGGCAAGGCCCAAGTCGCCCATCTCGCAAGGCGGCTAGCGGGGTATAACGTCAAGGCCTCCCGCGAAACAGGATCAAAGACGGTGCGCGCGACCCCGCTTGCCGCGCAGGTCGAGGCAGGCAATCTCATCCTGCTTCGGGCTCAGTGGAACCATACGCTGATAGAAGAGCTGCGGGATTTTCCATTTGGTCGCAAGGACGACCAAGTTGACGCGCTCGCGCGCGCATTCCACCTGCTCTCCGAGAAGTCAGTCGAGACACGCCATATTTTTGTGCCATTTGTCGACAGATAGCCACGAGTTTCGATCGAGTTTACCGAATGGGACGCCATGTTCGATACTATATGCGATCTCATACCGCGCGATCCGGACTATTCGGCGCGCTCTCGCGCTCTCGAAATCCTCAGGCGCATCCTGAACGGAACCTTGTACGACGTTCTACCGTACCAGTTCCATGAAGAGCGTGGCGTGGGCGGCGAGTACATTCCACTCCGAATGCGGCGACCGTCCGTACGCTATGCGCTGTCGCGGGTGGTGGTGGAGGACAGCGTCTCATTGCTGTTCAGCGAGGGCCACTTTCCGACGGTCGACTGTGCCGACCACGTGGTGCGAGAATTCCTCGCCGACATGGTGAAGGAAACCCAGCTCAACCAGGTTATGACGGACGCCGCCGTCAAAGGCTCGGTCGGGTCGGTTGCGATCCTCATGAGGGTCCTCAGCAGACGGATTTTCTATGACGTGCTCGACACCACATTCTTGACCCCAGTCTGGAACCCGCAGGCACCCGACACGCTCCTCCGCGTGACGGAGCGTTACAAGGTTCCGGGCAGCACCTTATCCCAGAGCGGCTATACCATCGACGATCCTTCGATGGACTACTGGTTTACGCGAACGTGGGATGCAGATGTCGAGACGTGGTTCACACCGACGCCGACCGGCGGCGACGGCGAGGGAACCGTAGACGAGAGCCGCACGGTGCGCCACGGCCTCGGGTTCGTGCCGATCGTCTGGGTTCGCAATCTCCCAGGCCCGTCGGCTTCAGGTGATCCGAGCGACGGTGCCTGCACTTTTCGTACGGCTGTCGAGACGCAGATCGAGATCGATTACCAGCTCAGCCAGGCGGGACGGGGGCTTAAATACAGCAGCGATCCCACTCTGCTTATCAAGGAGCCTGCGACGTCCGACACTGAGATCGTCAAAGGTGCTGGCAACGCTCTTGTCGTCAGCGAGAAGGGTGACGCCAAGCTTTTGGAAATTGGCGGGACCGCCTCCGCTGCTGTTCTTGAATACGTCCGGACGCTGCGCGAGTTGGCGTTGGAAGGGGTCCATGGCAATCGCGCAAGCGCCGACCGCCTCACGGCGGCGCAGTCAGGTCGCGCATTGGAACTGATGAACCAGGGCCTGATTTGGCTCGCGGACAACCTGCGCGTGAGCTACGGAGAAGGCGCTCTTCTCGCGCTCTGCCGGATGGTGCTGCGCGCCGCGGCGCTTTATCCCCTGTGCGTCATGGGCCAACCGGCCCCCGCCGTCGAGCCGAATGCGCGCCTCACGCTAAAGTGGCCTCGCTGGTACCCGCTCGCCGCCGACGATCGCCAAAAAGACGCGCAGACACTGGCCCTCCTCGTCAGCTCTGGTCTGATCAGCCGCGATACCGCGGCAAAGGCGATCGCCGACACTTATGACATCGGCGACGTGTCCGCCGAGTTAGCACGCGTCGTAGCGCAACCAGCTGTGTCCGGGAGTGAGTAATGTCAGAGAAGGAAACTAACTTGCTTCCCCAGCAGGACGCCGCTGATGTCCTGGTAGAATTGCGCGCGCGCGCGGACGCCCTCGAGCTTCAGCTCGCAGAGGTGCGGCAGCAGACAGAGGCGCGCATCGTGCGGGCCGAACTGAAGGCAGAAGCAATCCGGGCCGGGATCGTGGATCCCGATGGCCTGAAACTATTGGAGACTTCCGATATCAAGCTCAACAAAGATGGGGAGGTCGAGGGTGCGGGCGCCCTCATCAGCGAGCTCAAGCGCGCCAAGCCCTGGTTGTTCGGTAGCGCATTGTCGTCCTCCAGTTCGGCGATTGCCCCGCCCGTCACCCCCCTCCGCCAGAAACTGGCAACGGAAATGTCTGATGATGAGTGGCGCGCCGCACGTACAGCTGTGCTGAAGCGTCGCAGCTGATTTTAGTTTTTCGATCCAAGGCCGCTGCGCGCTACCAGAGAGCAATCCGGCCTCGCGGGAAAGGACCATCGCATGAGCGTCGGAGCCGTCCAGCCGTTCCAACCATCCTACACCCTGTCTCTCACGGTCAGTACGACCGCCGTCACGAAAACGCTGCCTCCCGCGGGCACCTCCGTGCTCGTAACAAATGCGGCCAGTGACTACACCTTCGTCCGTCTCGGCACACCTGGTGTCCTTGCGACGGCGAATGACATTCCCGTTCCCGCCGGTGCACGCCTCCTTCTGCACGCGCCAGAGCCGGTCGGCGCGATTTCGATGCTGCTCAACAGCGGAACCGGAACGGTGTTCGTGTCTCGTGGGACGGGCACGGCGTACTAAGGGGGTGTGATGAGAAAAACAGCTCCAGTCGTGTTGGCGACTTTGCTGGCCGTAACCAGCGCGTCCGCCGCCCCCAGTCTTTATAGCCAAGGCCAGGTCCCGCCAAACCTGTCGGTTCTCTCGATCTCAACAGCCTCGGTCCTGAATGTCCGCGGTTTCGGCGCGGTCGGGAACGGCACGACCGACGATACTGCCGCTTTCGCGACAGCGATCACGCAGGTAAACACTCTGCTAGCAGCTGGCACTCCAGCGACCCTTTATATCCCAGCTGGCGTCTATCTCATCAATGGTGCGACGCCGCTGCCAACGTTTACTCGCGGGGGCTCTCTTATCGGTGACGGCCTACACAAGACCTACATCAAGCTTGGCCCATCGTATTCGGGGGATCTGTTCTCATGGTCCGAAGCCTGGGCTCTTAACGCATATAACGGCACTAGTCTGAGCGTCGCCGCGGATCAGGCCGGTCCTGCGATCAAAGGACTGACGATCTTGGGATCCATCGGTTCGCCTAACCAGCAGAACGCGTTCGTCTTCTATGACCGCGACGACTTCGTCAACATGCGCGATGTCGCCGTCTATTTTCTGAACGGACGAGCGCTCTATATGGGCGTTGCCAAAAATGTTCCCGGGCACGCCTACGTGAGGGAGAGCAAGTTCACTGATCTGATGTTCTGGATGTGCGGTACTGCCAGCGTCCCAGCCGTGGAGATCAACAGCGTCGGTCCTGCTGGCGAGGATGCGACGAACGAACTTTCGTTTTACGGCCTCGACTTGCTTGCACCGGTTGGCCAAGGCCTGGTTATCCGAAACAGCAATGCCAGCATCCCGGTGCGGCTCATTCGCTTCTTCGGACTCCGTGCCGAGGGTGGGACAGCCGGGGGTTCGGGCGATCTCGTGGTGATCGGCGATCCGACGCTGACTGGCAACGTGAATAACGTCCAGATTTACGGCTTCGAAAGCAACACCGCCGCCTCCGGCCATACGGCACTGCGTTTCACTGCGCCATCGGCCGCCTCCGCGCCGTACAATATCCTTGTGGAGGGTTCAATTCCCACGAGTAACGGTGATGGCGTGCACATCGACGCGGGCCGCCAGATTCGCCTTCTGCTGTCCGACGTCCACACGCCAACCGGCACGGGCATCACTGTCGGCCCCTCCTCGCTTGTTGGCGCGAACATCGAGGTGGATGGCGACGGAGCAGAGACCACGTGGACATACAACATCGACCCCACCTCCGTGCAGAATCTCCGCACTCCCGCGTATCCGTTGCTTGGCAACCCGGCGGCCGGAACTGCCCGGGCGATCACTGCGGGCCCGCCACCAGATGGAACAGCCGTCGGCGGTAACTCACGCGGGGCCGGCGCCGTGGACTTTCAAACGTCCCGCCTCGCGGGCTATCAGGCCGCGACTGGCCCCTACGCGGCGCTTCTCGGTGGCATCGATAACTCCGCGCAGAGTACCGGGACCGTCCAGGTCGGCGGCCAAGGCAACGTTAACTCGGGCTTTTTCGGGTTCGGTGGGGGCGGCCAGGCTAACGTGGTGAGCGGATTTGGCGCTTCGGTCATCGGGGGTACATTCAACGTGGCCAGCGGGGCGTTCGGCGTGATCCTGGGGGGCAACTATGCCACCGACCGTGGCCGCCTGGGCACGGTCGATTACGCGTCCGGCAACTTTACCGGAAGCGCGGTGGGCGACGCCCAATTCATGGTGGGCGTGCTGCGTGGCTCGATCGCCAGCGGCGCCTCCGGTCAGCTGACCGCCGATGGTGGCGCCCCCGGGAGCGCTAATATCCTGAATCTCACGTCTGGGATGGCCGGAACCTATCACGGCTACGTCACCGTCCGCGATACAGTCACGGGCGCTATGTACAGCTTCTTTATCGAATTCGGCGCCAAACGGCCAAGCTCCGCAGCCAGCACCGCCGTAACTTGGAAGAACATTCTCGCGAAGGGCGGGGACGCCGCCCTCGCCAACGTCACGCTTAGCCTGAGCGCCGATACCGTCAACGGCGGTGTTACCTTGACCGCGAACAACTCCGTCTCGCCGTCCGGCAACGCACTGCATGTCTCCTTCACCCCGATTGGGGCGGAGACGCAGTAGGCGGCCGCGCCGCCCCCACACGGGTCGCCCGCGTCAAGAATCTCGAATCCGTTCCCGACGGGACGGTCTGCTTGCTTCCAGCCGACCGAAGGACGACGCGCGCCCTTCGCTCCACTCCACTCGTCTCGCAGAGGACACTTCCGGATGGGCATCTCCAGCTTTCCAGCGGCCTTGCAGCTCATCATCCAGCAAGGCTTTCTCGAACGCGAGTTCCAACACGCGCTGAACTCGCGTCTCGGGTACCGCGCTTGTGCCGACCGCGAGGAAATCGCCGTCGGCATCGGCGAAACCCTCACCAAGACACGCGCCGGCCTCAAGCCTTCAGTCGTCATTCCACTGCCACCGGCATCGAATACCAATTTCGACAACGGCTTGACGCCGACGACCTGGGGAGTGGAACAGTACACGCTCACCATGAACCATTACGCGGCTACGACCGACCTCAATATGGTCACGAGTCGCGTTGGGATCTCTAGCCTCTTTCTGCAAAACGCCTTCGTGAATGGCGAGCAGGCCGCCCGTAGCCTCGATGAGTTGGCCCGGAACGCTCTCTTTGCCGCCTATTTCGGTGGCAACACGCGCGTCAGCGTCGGCCTCTCCAGCGCCGGACCGACACTGTCCGTCGACGATGTAAGGGGCTTCACCACTGCCTTTGTCAACGGCGCCCAACTCCCTGTGAGCGTATCGAACTCGCTCACCGTGACTGTCGGCTCCGACGCCTACACGCTCATCGGCGCGACTACGGATACCATCAGCACTTCGACGGCGCCAAACGGCATGTCGGGCACGCTCACATTCTCGGGTAACGTATCCGTCTCTGATGGCGTGATCGGCAGTACGGTCATGGCGCCCAATGCATCCGTGATCCTCCGGCCAGCACAGCGTAGCAACACAGCGCAGCTGCTCGCCACCGACACCTTGACCATGGGTTCGTTGCTCGACGCCGTGGCCAAACTGCGGCTCAACGCGGTGCCGGAGATCGACGCGGTGTACAACTGCTACCTTGATCCCGTATCTGCCCGCCAGCTCTTCGCCGACCCTGACTTCAAGCAGCTCTTTCAGGGCGCCACCTCGGCGAACCAGGTCTTCCGCCAGGGTATGGTCAATCAGTTCCTCGGCCTGCGCTTCATTCCGACGACGGAGGCGTATGTCCAACCCCACCCCACACTGGCTGGGTTATTGGTTCGCCGACCGATCATCTGCGGGCAAGGAGCGCTGATCGAGGGCGATTTCGCCGGCATGGCCGCAAACGACGTGGCGCCGAAGGACTCCATCATCAGCATCGTCGACAATGTGGCCATGGTAACGCGCGAGCCGATCGATCGGCTGCAGCAGATCATCGCTCAGTCGTGGTACTGGATCGGTGGCTTCTGCGCCCCGTCGGACACCACGACGAACCCAGCAACAATCCCTACTGCGACGAACGCAGCGTTCAAGCGTGCGGTGATGATCGAACACGTCGGCTGAGCCGGCGCCGGCAAGCGTCGTCAAACGCTTGCTATCGAATTCGATCATGTTCCTCGCAGCAGTGGGTTTGTCGCGGTGTTCACCAACGCGGAAAAGACCGATATCCGCCGGTTCTGCGGGTACCCTGCGTACGGATCGGGCGCCGCGGGGTTTGAGAACTGGCGCTTCTACCAAGTGTACGGCGAACTAGAGTTCCGTATGAACAACCTGGCGCCGGAGGAGGAGACGGTTGCCCGCCGGTATCTCGCGCAACTCTGTTCGCTCGAGGTCGCGGTGGTCCGTGCCGGCGACAGCCTCGACACCGATCAGGCCGCCGTGTGGACGCGCAACCGGACCGAAGTAAACGATCGTGAGCGCCTGTTCGACGAGTGGCGCCGGCGTCTCTGCGGCTTCTTCGGTGTGCCGCCAGGCCAGGCATTGCGCGACAATGGCGTCACTTTGGTGGTGTGATGCGTCACGCCCGACTTCAAGATCGCATTAGCTGGGCATCTAATGTCTGCGCCCGTGCTGCCGGCGAGTGGGCGGATGCGTACCGCCCCTTCGACGTGTCGGCTCCGCTCGCGGCCGCCAACCGGTTCCTGCGAATACCGGCGCTTTTCACAGGAATGATGGGCAAGTTTGTCCGCCCGCAAGGGTATGGCGATGCATTGGCGCACGGAATCTTCGATTACGCATATACCAAGCCGGGTGACTACTTGGTTCAAGGGGACGCGACGTGGTTCATTGCGGCACAAGGCCGTTTGCTGCCAGCGCTCTGCGTGCGGACCAACCGCGTTGTATCCTTCACCCGCCCGGTAGCACCGACAGCTACGGGAACGAACAGTTACGGCGGTGTCACTGCTGCCACGGTGGCTCCGCTGCTGACCGGCTGGCCGGCCAGCGTCATTGGGTCGTCTGGGAGTGGTCAACCATCTGCGGATCTACCTAGCGACAGCAGCATCCCATATTGGACTGTTCTCCTCCCGGCCGTAGCGGGCATCGTATTGCTCCCCGCGGACTTGATGTCCGACGATCTCGGTCGTGCCGCCATTGTATCCGCCGCCGAGCTAACGGCGCTCGGATGGCGGCTGACCGTCAAGCAGGCGACTACCTGATGGCCGACCAATCGGATGTGGAAACAGCGCTCGTGACGCTGGCCTCAGCTGCGCTGTACCCACACGGGACCGATGCAAGCAGCGTGCCGGGGGCGGACTG
The DNA here is from genome assembly GCA_049591635.1 of Acetobacteraceae bacterium. GTDB lineage: Bacteria > Pseudomonadota > Alphaproteobacteria > Acetobacterales > Acetobacteraceae > DATFDN01. The sequence goes on along the minus strand of JBAWFF010000100.1, from coordinate 23,506 downwards.
TCGCATCTACCGAGGCTGGCCGAACGCAGCGGCACTGGACAGTGATCTCCGCGCTGGGATCGTAAACGTAACGGTGTTTCCTGGCCACGGGACCGGTCGTGTGACCACGCGCTACCAGCAGGAGTGGACCGCCAATTTGGTGGCTCCGACGCTGATCGCGGCAGTGTCGGGCCTAACTATCAGCTTCGGCGGGAGCGCCGATTTAGGTCAACTCGCCGGGATACTCGTGGGCGAGAGCGTATACCCCTATCGCACCCAACTTGGAGATACGCCGGCATCCGTCGCCGCGAACCTTGCCGCTCAGGCGCGGATTGATCAGATTGTTCAGCTCTCCGGTGCGGCACTCACCGTTCCCGGCGCGAGCCGGCTCCTCGCCCGGGTCGTTGCTGACGCGGTGGCACAGAAGGAAGTGCGCCGCCAGACCCAGACGTTTCGCATTACGTGTTGGTGCCCGACGCCAAGCCTCCGAGACACGGTCGCCGTCGTAATCGACCTCACTCTCGCCGCTTTGACCTTTGTCGATCTTCCCGATGGTACTCAAGCACGTCTGATCTACGCTGGGACGACGGTCTTCGATCAATCCCAGGACGCGCTCCTCTACCGCCGCGACCTTCTCTACAGCATCGAATACGCGACTGTACTCGCAGCCACGCAGCCGACAATGTTGTTCGGCGAACTCGGAATCAACGCGGCGACAGTTCCCGCCTGAGTCATGGCTGCATAATTCAATCGAGGCCCACGGGAGAGCAGATGGAGATTCACTTGGTCGTGGTGAGGCCCTTCGGCGGCCTTGCCCGTGGCGACGCCGTCACGGACGCGGCGCAAATCGCCGACATACTACACAGCGAACACGCTCGCGACGTGGTGCGTGTGGTCGCACCGAAGAGGGACTGAAGTCATGCCGATCGTCCAGCAGGGAAGCATAAATACGACGGCATTGGTCGTTCCCGACCTCTACGTCCAAATTGTTCCGCCACAGAATCTCATCCTGAATGGCGTCCCCACTGACGTGCTGGGCGTCGTCGGAACGGCTTCGTGGGGTCCGGCCGGCCAACCCGTCATCGTCGCGACGATGGCTGACTACGCCCAAAGCTTTGGGCCGGTGATGGCCCGCAAGTATGACATGGGCACCCAAGTCGCGACTGCCGTACAGCAAGGCGCCCAGAATTTCCGCTGCGTGCGCGCCACCGATGGAACCGATACGTCGGCACAGGTGAGCGTGCCAAGCACGACCGTGGTCTTCACCGCGCTCTACACCGGCTCGCTCGGCAACCAGATCGTCCTTGCTCTTGGGGCAGGGACCAAGCCCGCCACCTGGCGCCTCACGGCGACGCTCCCGGGTCTGCAACCCGAAGTGTACGACAATCTCGCCGGTGTGGGCGCAGCGTTTTGGAGTGCGCTCGCCGCTGCCGTGAACCAGGGTCAAGGCTCGCAGCGAGGTCCCTCGCAACTCGTGGTCGCCAATGCTGGCGGCGCCACGGCCGCACCTTCGGCGTTCTCATTAGTCGTCGGTTCAGGGACCCCTGGCACCGACGGAGCGAGCAGTGTTACGGCGGCCAAACTGGTCGGTGTCGATATCCCGCCACGTACCGGGATGTACGGCCTCCGTGGCCAGGGCTGCGGTATCGCACTCCTTTCCGACGCAGATGACTCGACGCAGTGGACCGTCCAGGCGGCGTTCGGGTTACAGGAAGGGGTCTATATGGTCCTGACTGGGCCTGCCGGCGATACGACACAGAATGCGGTCGCCACGAAGAACTTAGCGGGGCTCGACAGTTATTCCGCCAAACTTATGTTCGGCGACTGGCTATGGTGGTCCGACCAAGTAAATAATATCGTCCGCCTCGTTTCGCCGCAAGGGTTCGCAGCCGGGCGGCTCGCTAATCTCTCGCCGGAGCAATCGAGTCTCAACAAGCAGCTCTATGGCATCGTTGGCAGCCAGAAGACGGGCGCGCCGGGATCTGGCCAGGCTACCTCGTACTCTTCGGCTGACCTTGCCGTTCTCCTCGCGCCCGGCATCGACGTAATCTGCAACCCCCAGCCCGGTGGCAACTATTGGGGAGTGCGCGGCGGCCATAACTCCTCTTCGGATCCCGCGGTGGATGGCGACAACTACACGCGGCTTACAAACTACATCGCCGCAACGCTGGCAGCTGGTATGGGCACATATGTCGGCCAAGTGATTAACGCCGACTTGTTCCTCCGCATCCGCGCCACCCTACTGAGCTTTCTCCAGTCTATGCTTGGCCAGGGACTGCTGGGGAGCACCGACGGGAGCCTCCCGTACAGCGTTGTCTGCGACACATCGAACAATCCAATAGCGCGCACCGGCCTGGGATACGTACAGGCCGACGTGCAGGTACAATACCAAGGCATCAACGAGATGTTCATCGTCAACCTCGAAGGCGGGCAGACGGTTCAGGTCGCGATTCAGACCCTACCCGGCGGGCAACCTGCGCTCGCCCAGTCCTCGTAAGGAGTGCCGCGGATGGCCAGCACTACCACGTTCTCAGTCGGTCGCGACACCCAGCTCGTCGTGATAGGTCCCAGTGGCCGCATCGATCTTACTTACGTCAGCAGTTTTGAAGCGCGGCAGCTAACCCACTCCGTGAGAGTCGACAGACTTGACGGTATCCCGATGGGCACTGAGCTGCCCAGTGGATGGGAAGGAAGCTTCGAGATCGAGCGAGGCAACTCGGCGGTGGATGATCTCATCGCGTTGATCGAGCAGCAGTACTTCAACGGCACACCTGCCGCACCCGGGACAATGTATCAATACATTACTGAGGCTGACGGATCTACGTCCACCTATCAGTTCGACACGGTTACATTCAAGCTGATAAGCGCTGGACAATGGCGAGGCGATAGCAGCGTCAAGCAGAAGCTCGAGTTCTTCGCCGCACGTCGCAGGCGGATCTGATGGTGTCTACCGATGCCGCTGTTGTCACCACGGCGGGCGCACTCAGTGTCATCGACGCGCACGGACGACGAATCGGGCTGCGCCGTCTCAACGCACTCGACAAGCTCCGGTTGTTCAAGGCAGCCGGTCCTACGCTCTCGCAAAACCAGCACTGGCTCGGAATGGCTGTACTCGCCTGCTCCGTTATTGCTATTGATGATGTTCCAGTACCAGCCCCTGCGAATGAAACGCAAATCGAGGCGATAGTCGCGCGTCTCGGTGACGTGGGAATTGCGGCGATCGCCGACACGCTTAACCCTGATTCCCCGCCCAACGTCGAGCAGGTCATTACCGCGGGAAACTGAGTAGGCACCCTGACCTGATCGATTGCCTCTATTTGGTCAGGAGCGGGGTGCCTTTCGACGTCGCCTTCGATCTGCCCGAGGACGAGCGTCTCGCCTTTATCGTGGCGCTTGGCACGCTTGATGGACGCGAGTTCGATTGGGAATCGTTGAGCTGGAAGGATTGAGCGTGCGTGCTCTAAGAGGTCTCGCCGAGGCGTTGTGGAAGCTGGATCGCATCGACATTTCGGGATCCCGGCGTCAAGCTCTCGGACAAGCCGCCGCCAGGATAGAGGCTGCGGTGAAACTCTCGCTTTCCCACAGGGTGGGCGAGGATCACACGGCGCCATGGCTCCGAACGGGTGAGCTGCGCGCCTCGATCGCATCCCAGACGAGTGAAGACGCAGCTATCATCGGATCAACCACACCCGTGGCCGTTTATCAGGAACTGGGTACCCGGTCTATTCCCCCCCGCCCGTTCCTCGCACCCGCCGCGGCGACAGAGGCAGAAGGAGTCGTCCACGACATCGCTCATGCGGTTCGCGCTGCGATCGAGGCCTCGCGGTGATCGACGCCTACACCATTGGCATTAGGCTTGCCCTCGATGATGGGGTATCGGCGGGCATCGCTGCGGTGCGTCGCGATCTCGCGACGCTTGATCAGGCAATCGCACTCACCGCCGCCGGCTTGGTCGCACTACGGCGCCTTGGGGAGGAAATCAGCGTCGTAGGGCCCGGAGTCGTACATCGAGTACCAAGCCCCCGGGCGCCAGCGCAAGCACCGGCGAAATCCCAATCCCTCGGGCAGCCCAGCCTCCTTCCGTCCATTTCCGGCACCGGTGCTTCACCCGAACCTGATCTCGAGCCTCGACCAGAGGTTCGGAACGTGGCCGCCCCCGCGACACCATCATGGGACCCCAAGCCGGTCCTTATGCGTCAGACCAGGCTGCTGCGGGGTTCGGGCCTCGGCGCCTCACCGGCCCCCGAACGGCCGTCGATCTCACCAATGGTGTTGGATCCGCCGCCATCGTCAACGCTGCCCGACCGCTCTCCGGCTCCGGCCATATCGACGCCTCGGCCCAAATCAGTAGCCGAATTCGCGCCACGCCTGCTAGATCAGCCCGAGTGGGTCGCCGCCAACCGACCGTCGTCCCGATTGCCGCCCGCGCCGATCTCCTCCCCCCCCGGCGCGGTCATGCCGTCTGTCGATTCGTCGTCCTCGCGCGACCTTGCCAGCCTCGCGAGTCCATCGGAACCGACCTCTCATCCAGAGGTGCGCGCTGCGCCGCGAGCGCGCTCGGATGCAGGACCCTCGCCTCTTGTGGCTATATCCAGAATTCCGACTGGGCCGACACCCGCCGTTCCCCGCGCCCCCACACGCTTGGTGCGGGCTTCCGTGGAAGTGAGCAGCGAAAGGCTCACCGACAACCCATCCGTCATGGGGCCCCATCGACGCCAAGTGCGACACCAATTGGCTGACCATGAGCCGGCACAGTCCCCCGCCTCGGGCGACATCACGCTCGACGGATCCCGCCTGGGCCGCTGGATGGGGGACGTACTTGCCAGATTGGGCGAGCGACCGCTCTCCGGATCAACCGGACTCGATCCGCGCGTCACCCCAGACTGGCCCGCGATGCAGGGTCACTGACGCGACTTCGATTGTCTCTCATGCCCTCTGGCTGTTGCCGGCGTGCATCCAGCACCTCCACCGCCGGACCTCCGAAGGATAGCGATGCCTGATATAGCTCTGGTGCTCGGCCCTATCGTATTCCAGGACTTCGAGGTGCCGGCCCGCATCAACATCGGTGGCGCGCAGCGCGTCGCCGTGCACCGGATGATCGGTGGTGCGCGGGTGGTCGATTCCCTTGGCCGCGATGACTCGGAATTGCGTTTCGAAGGCGTATTCTCCGGCCAGGACGCGACGCTCCGCGCTCGCACGCTCGACCAACTTCGAGCCGCCGGCGCACCGTTGCCCGTAACCTGGGACGTTTTCTACTACACTGCCATCCTAACCCGCTTCGAGGCCGACTACAGAAACGCCTGGTGGATACCGTTCCGCGTAGTCTGCACCGTGGTACGCGACGAGACAGCAGTTTCACTGGACGTTGTATTATCACTGAGCGACAGCGCCTTGTCGGACGTGTCTCAGGCGATCACATGGATGGCGGGTACGGATCTTGGACTAGCCGCTGCGCGGGCGGCGCTTTCCGCTCCGAGCGCCGCTGTACGCGGCACCGCCGACTATGCCGGCGCTCAGGGCAGCCTTGCCGCCGTACAAAGCGCGTTCTCTCAGACCATGAGTTCGACCGAGGTGACGTTGAATAGCACGAATCTCGGGTCCGCTTCTTCAGCGTCGGACACTATAGCGACCCTCGGTACTGCGGTACTATCGTCGCAACAACTCGCTGGGCTCGCCATTGCGAATGGCTACGTCGGTCGAGCTGCTTCCAACCTCGCGAACGCAAGTACCTAAATCATGCGCACCCTGACAGTCGTTGGAGGCAACCTCTTCCGCATCGCTGCGGAGCAGCTCAACGACGCAACCCAGTGGATCAGGATCGCCCAACTCAACGGCCTGTCCGACCCGATGCTCGTCGGCGTCACCGTCCTTCTCATCCCGGATGTCGATCCGAACGCGGGAGGCGGGATTGCCGCTCAGTGAGGCTTCACGTTTTCCTAGCATGCAATTGCTCGTCAATGGCGTCCCAATCATCGGTACGATCCAGGCAGAGGTCATCGCCAACAACAGCTTTGCCGCGGATCGCTTTCTCGCTCGGATCGCTCTCGGTGCGGATCCGACGGCCACCGCCCCCTTTTGGGCCAGCGCTCAAGGCATAGTAGCTGAGATAAGACTTAGTCTCGACGGCATCACCTTTCAAAGCCTTATCCAGGGGCTCGTGGACTGCGTGACAATTGATCCTGCTTCAGCGTTGGTGTGCATTGAAGGTAGAGATCTGACGGCAGTCCTGATGGAGACGCGCTCGCAGGAAGCGTTCGCCAACCGCACATCGAGTGAGATCGCAAGCCTTATAGCGCAGCGCCACAACTTGGCGCCGTCTGTTACTCTGACGACCACCCCGGTTGGCCGTTACTATCAGAGCGAACATGACCGCGTCACGCTGGGCCTATTTAGTCGGGCAATTACCGAGTGGGATCAACTGGTGTTCCTTGCCCGGCAGGAGGGCTTCGACGTCTTTGTGCAGGGAACCACGTTGTTCTTTCAATCGGCACAGCAGCTACCCGACGTACGAGTACTCCAACCGACCGATCTCTCGGATCTGAGACTCCAACGCTCTCTCACGCTGGCGCGCGACATTGAGGTGACGGTAAAGAGCTGGAACTCGCGCCAGAAGGGCGCGTTCTCCCAAACGGCGATGGCGACGATCAGTGGACCCTCGAGTGTTACCGGACTTGCCAGCCAGAAACCCCAGAAATATATCCTCGTAAGGCCCAACCTGACGCCGGATCAGGCACTTCAGCTGGCGCAGAGGAAGCTGGCCGAACTGACGAGACATGAGAGAGTCGTCGAAGCGACGCTCCCAGGTGACCTGACTCTCACGCCACGCAGCAAAATTGCCCTTTCTGGAACGGGGACAGATTTCGACCAACTCTACTTCGTGGACGTTATTGAGAGATCCATCACATCCAGGGGTGGGTTTACGCAACGGATCCGAGCCAAGAATACCTCTCCTCGTACCGAGACGACGACGGCTGCCAACGACGATGGCGCCGGACCGGAGGACTGATGGACCGCTTCCTCAATGCGGTTAAGGCGCACGCGGCGGCCCTCGATCAAGCACAGGCGCAGCCGCGCTTTGGCCTCGTAACCTCCACTGATCCCGCGAATGGCACCGTGCGGGTACAACTCCAGCCGGAAGGCATCTTGACGGGCTGGCTGCCCGTACTGTCGCCATGGACAGGCGCGGGGTGGGGGTTGTCCTGTCCTCCGTCCTCGGGCGACCAAGTGTTGGTTTTAGCACAGGAAGGAGATTCCGAGAATGGCGTCGTCGTTGGGCGAGCGTTCTCGCTCTCACAGCCGCCACCACCCGCGCCGCCTGGCGAATTTTGGCTTTCTCACGCATCGGGCGCGTTTCTGAAGTTGACAAATGATGGAACGATCCAGGTCGGCGGACCAGTGTCCATAACGGGAACCCTCGTCGTCACCGGCAATATCCACGCGGGAGGCGACGTCATGGATAATCACGGTTCCCTGTCCGCCTTACGTGGCCATTATGACGCCCATGTGCATACCGACAGTCATGGTGACGTCACCAATGTCCCCATTCCGCGGGACTGACCTATGTCAGACCTTTTGCATCAGTGGGGTTCCGATCTTCTTATTGGACCCACAGGAGACCTGGCAACGGCCTCGGGTACCCAGCTTGGTCAGCAGCGTGTGCTGCGTCGTTTACTGACGAATGTCGACGATTATATCTGGCAGCTCGCCTACGGCGCTGGCCTGGGGCGGCTAATCGGCCAACCTGGGAGTGCCACAGCCATCGGCGCGCTGATACGCAGTCAGATATTTAAGGAAGCCGCGGTCGCTCGGACGCCGGAGCCAGTGATTGACGTTCAAGTCTCTCCTGATGGCGCTCCTGGTACCGTGTACGTCCACATCCGGTACGTGGATGCCGCAAGCGGGCAAACCCAGCCTCTATCGTTCTCTGTAGGAACGTGACAATGCAGCTCGCACTTCAATCCTTTACGACGCTCATACAGAATATGGCGGCGGCCGTGCAATCGGCGGCGTCACAGATGTTGGATCTTACCGTCGGCTCGACCGTTCGCGCGATCCTCGAGGCGAACGCTTCGATAGCTTTATGGTTGCAGTGGCTTATTCTGCAGGTGCTGCAAAGCACGCGAGCCGCCACTAGTACCGGAGCGGACCTTGACACCTGGGTGGCAGATTTCACCCTCACGCGGCTACCCGCGGTAGCGGCTACGGGCAACGTGACATTCTCGCGCTTCACCGCCACAGGGCAGGCGGTGGTTCCTCCCGGAGCCCTCGTCCGGACCAGCGATGGGACACAGACCTTTGCTGTCGTAACCGACACCACAAACCCGGCTTGGAGCCCGAGTGAGGGTGGCTATGTCGTGCCCGCGGGTGTGTCGGCGGTTACTGTGCCGGTATCGGCGCAAACTGCGGGTTCATCCGGGAATGTCCAACCCGCTGCCATAGCGCTTCTCGCGGCGGCGATCCCCGGCATTGACGCGGTGACGAACCCCGAGGCGCTTACGAGTGGTCTCGATGCCGAGTCCGACGCGGCGCTGCGCGCACGCTTCCAGGGCTTCATCCAAAGCCGCCCCCGGGCAACGCCCGCAGCAGTCGGCTATGCGGTGGCGAGCGTTCAACAAGGCTTACAGTACGTTCTGGAAGAGAACCTCAACAGCGCCGGGGTCTCGACGATGGGAAGTTTCATCGTAACGGTGGATGATGGCTCAGGCAATCCTTCGAGCACATTGCTGTCGTCGGTCCAGTCCGCAATAGAAGCAGTGCGCCCGGTGGGTTCCACCTTCGCCGTTCAGCCTCCGACTATAGTTTCCGTGCCTGTGGGGTTGTCGATCAGCGTGGGGCAGGGTGCTCCCAGCCCGACCATCTCAGCCAATGTTGCCAGCGCACTCAGCGCGTTCATCAACGCGCTACCGATCGGCGCGCCGCTCCCGCTGACGCGGGTGGCGCAGGTCGCGTACGGAGTGGATTCACAAATCCAGAACGTGACCAATATCCAGATTAATGGCGCAATGTCTGATCTATTGCCCTCGCCGACAAGCGTCATCAAGGCCTCTTCGGTCGCGGTGAGCTGACATGCTGGGAGGCCAACAGGATATCGTTGACCGGATCAAGGTCACGCTTCCCTCGGGATGGTTTCCTGATAGCACGCCGGTGCTTGATGCCCTTCTCGGCGGATTGGCCGCCGCTTGGTCGTGGAGCTATGGCCTACTGCAGTACGTCGGTACTCAGACCCGGCTAGCGACGACATCCGATGTCTGGCTTGACATCGCCGCGCAGGACTTCTTAGGGGATCGTATTACACGCGCCGGGCAAAGCGACTCGGTCTTCGGCAGCCGCCTTCGGGCCGAGATCTTACGATCGCGGGGAACTCGCGCATCGCTCTCGTCGGTGTTGAGTGATCTCACGGGACGTCAACCCTCCATTTTCGAACCGACACGTCCTTCCGATACTGGCAGCTGGGGCGGCGGAGGCAGTTTCATCACCGGTCTTGCGTATGGCCGTGCGGGTGGTTGGGGTAGCCTAGCACTTCCGTTTCAGTGTTTTCTAACGGCCTATCGTCCCACCGGCTCCGGAATCGCCATGATCGCCGGATGGTCGACGCCTGCCGGTGGCTATGGCGTCGGTGCGATTGAATACGGCGACCTAAGCATGGTGGGGGTCACCGTGGCCGACGCCGACATCTTCTCCGCAACGGCCTCCGTGATGCCGGTGGCCACCGTAGCCTGGACCCGCATCAGCAACTAATTTCCTGATCTCGAGAGATTCTAATGGACAGAAACCTGGTCTATCCGGGCAGCATTCCGCTTGACACGGATTTGCTTGCCATAAATCGAAACACCATGGTTGCACTGGGCTTTCTCGCTCAGGCGGCGTTGGGGACTAGCACCGTCGCCGACGGTCTCATATGCACGCCGACGACACCGGCTTCGCTCACTATTAGCGTAGGGCCCGGCAGCATCACGCAGCTCGCAGTAGTGGACCCTTTGGCCTTCGGTTCATTGCCGGCTGATACCGTCGATCCCCTGATCAAGATGGGCATCAATCTGGAGCCGGTCTCGTTCACTCTCGTCGCTCCAACCACATCGGGGCAGTCCACAAACTATCTGATCGAAGCGACTTTCATCGAGAGCGACGCTGCCCCAATCGCCTTACCGTACTACAATTCCGCCAACCCAGCGCAGCCCTTCAGTGGTCCCAATAACACTGGGGCAGCACAGAATACTCAACGTCTGCAACGGGTCCAGCTGCAGTTAAAGCCAGGCACCCCAGCAAATACCGGAAGCCAGACCACTCCCCCGGTGGATAGCGGATGGGTGGGGTTGTATTCGATCACCGTCAACTTTGGCCAGACGGCCATTGCCGCGCTGAACATCGTGTCTCTTCCCGGGGCACCGTTTCTTAACTGGAAGCTTCCACAGATCTCACCTGGCTTCGGCGCCGGTGTGCAGGCATTTACCTCCTCGGGTAATTTCGTCGTGCCGGCTGGCGTTACGCGCGTCGAAGTTGAGGTCTGGGGCGGTGGGTCCGGCTCATTTGCCTCTACCAGTTCCGTCGCAAGTGGTGGTGGCTCCGGTGGAGGGTACGCGCGAAAGCGTCTCGTCGGATTGACGCCCGGCCAAGTGGTTCCGGTTACAGTCGGGGCCGGTGGGGCGGCCGGCAGCACTGGAGGTTCTGGCGCGGGGTCAGGCCAGAGCTCGAGCTTTGGTACCCTGGTTAGCGCGACGGGTGGCCTCCTCAATGGCTCGGCTAGCCCTGCGAGTCCCCAAAACGGGGCGATACCGGGCGGTACCGGCGTCGGAGGCGACGTCAACTTGAATGGATCGTCGGGTCAGATCGGCTATCTTAGTGTTGGAGGGCTAGGTGGCGCGGCACCTATGGGTGGAATGCAGACAAGCGGCACGACAGGCAACTCGGGCGTGTTCCCGGGCGGAGGCGCCTCCGGTGCCGGAACCGGCCCTAGCGGGACGACGCCATTCAACGGAGGTCCCGGTGCAGGCGGTTACGTCGTGGTTAGGTGGTGAGAAGAGATGAAGATCTACGCGCGCCTTCAAGATGGTCGAGTGGCCGAGACGTTCGTAGGTGCTGGAGCCATTGGTGAACTTTTTCATCCATCGCTGGTTTGGATCGACATAACCGCTTCGCCCCAGGTGCGAGTGAGTTGGATGTACGACGGTGAGCAATTCCACTCGCCGGCTTTAATTGTCGCCCCAGAGGCGATCTCGCTTGCCCAACTCCAGGCTGAGTTGTCGAACCTCACGCAGCGTATCTCCGCCTTTGCCAGGGCGGGCTAAGTAGTTCCTCGAACTTCGGGAGCCGAGATGACCCCAACACCGGCCTCGCATATATGGAAGCCCAGTAGCGCACGCTGCGTTGTCCTGGATGCGTTCGTGCCCGTACCACGCGGCTCTGCCGCCGTTGCGCCGCCACCGCTGAATTGGCCCACCAAAGATCCCGCGGATGTCCTGGACTACGAGTTCAACATCTCTCCAGCTTTCGTTGGCAACGACGGAGACGCGATCTCGACCCTCGACGTCTCTATCTCTCCGAATGCTCCGGGCGACCTTGCGCTTGCTAGCGCGGTTGCCGACGGCCCGGTTGCCGTGCTCTGGCTTTCGGCTGGCCAGCCTGGGACGATTTACACCGTGACGATCGTGATTGGGACCACCAACGGCCGCACAGTTCAGCGGAGCGTCCTCCTGCCAGTTTTGTTGTTATCACAGCCGCCCGTGCCCTTCAACGCCATTGAAACCAACACTGGCGTCGTGATCACTGACCAGAACGGGAATCCAGTCGTAACCGCCTAATTCAGGTTCGAGCGCTGCGAAATCGGAACGGCCGCCTGCGGCCGAAGCCCGTCGGTACACCGCATCCCGGAGTTGCTGACATGCCGACTATCGACCAACTTGCGCCTGCGACAGCGGCGTCGGACACGGATGCCCTTGTTTCCAGTCAAAGCGGTATTGCGCGAAAGGTGACGCGCGCTCAACTCGTAGCGGGGTTGCAGCCGGAATTGGCGCTCTCCAGCGGCGCTCTTCTCGGGCGCTCAAGCCCCGGCTCTGGACCACCCGAGGACTTAGAGGTCGGCGCTAACCTTGTACTCAGCGGAGGCACTCTATCGGCGACGGGGGCGCCGTTTCAGGTCGCACAGCTCCCCGCAGGCGTAGTTCCCTCTGCCGGCGACATGATCCCACTCGCCCAGAACGGGACTAACGTCGCGGTCAGTTATGTGCAGTTTGCGAATGGGCTTGGAGGGATTAGCGGGATCGACGCCTCGGCGATGACGGTCTCGGTCGCGGGCAGCAGCGAGAAACTGTCTGATTTCGCCGCCGCAAGCTTGTCGAAGGCCGGCGGAGCACTGATAGGCCCCTTGGTGCTCGCCGCCGATCCGGCAACCCCGCTCCAGGCAGCCACCAAGCAATACGTCGACGCTCAGACCGGCACGGCGCTGCCAACGACCGGGGGGACACTAACCGGGCCTCTCGTGGGTGCGGCGGCAAGCTTTAGCGGTCCGCTCAGCACAATGGGCTCGCTGCAATGCGGCGGAACGCTGACTGCCGCCGGCGCTATCGTCGGGTTGAGCGCAGCGCTAAGCGGGACGTTGACGGTTGGTGGGTCGGTGCAATTAGGCACCGCAACCATCAAGGGGTCTGTCGCCGCCACTGGTACGGTGAGCGCCGCCGGCGGCTTCGTCGGTTCCACCCTGGGTGTCACCGGCGGGATCACGGCTGGCGGCCAGCTTGCTGTCCTTGGTCCGTTCCTCGCCCAAGGCGGCGCGACAATTATGGGCGGAGCAGTCATCATGCCGCAATACACGGTCGCCTCGCTTCCGCCAGCGTCGGCGGGCGCGGTCGCCTATGCCACGAATGGACGGAAGTCTGGCGAGGCTCCGGGAGCTGGTTCAGGCCTCCTGGTTTGGGGAACCGCGACGAATCAGTGGATATCGACTCTGACCGGCACACCCGTCCAGGCCTAAAAACCGTAAAATCCAGCCGGTCGGAACCTTCGTATGCCAACCATTCAGCAATTGCCGCCTGCGACCGCCGTGGGACCCGCCGATGAGGTGCCAGTCAGCCAAGCTGGAGTTACCAACGCGATTAGCGTCGGCACTCTGCTATCAGGCATGCAGCCCGCAATCCTGACGCCAACCGGCGCGTTGCTCGGAAGGAACAGTCTTGGCGCTGGCGGGCCGGAACCCGTCGTGGTCAGCACGGGACTTGGACTTGAAGCCGGTAATCTCGTCGCAACGGGCGCCGATCACGCCACTTTTCCTGTGGCGACGGCCACTTCGGGCACGGATCAGATTGTTCTCGCCAGTGGCGGCGCGCCTAAGTTGCTATCTCTGGCGACGTTGCAGGATTGGCTCGGCATTGGCGTCCTGAGCGGGCCGCTAAATCTCGCGAGCTTGCCGGTCGCGACCTTTCTTGGGCCGGCGGACCTTGTCGCGGTAAGCAATAATGGGACTACCGCTGCAATTTCGTACGCCGACCTTCTCGACGGCGAAACCATCGATGAAGCGGCTCCAGCTCTACCAGCCGGCGATACCGACTTACTATGGGTTTCGCAGGGTGGCAGTAACTTGCTGCGACAGAGTTTTGCAGCGGTCTGGGATTGGACGGAAGGGAAGCTCCCCACATACAAGCCACCAGTCGTCGAGCTTTCGACGAGCACGACGCTCGATGGGACCGTTCACAATGGCCGCGTTCTCGTGTGCAGCCAACCCCTAACTCTTAGCCCTGCGTTCGTGAACATGGGCAGTGGGTTCTGCTGCGAGGTGCTGAATTTTAGCACCGGACACGTCTCTTTTGGTTCGGGCATCACGACTTCGACGGGACAATCCGTCCTGCTCCCCATGCAAATGGCTCTGTTACGAGGCACGACGTACTCTGGTGGAAACGTCGTGTTCGCGGGGATTGTGTCCGGGCCGGTGGCCGTTACGGAATCCGTTCCCGGGCAGGTCGTCGATCTTGCGAGCCCATCCGCGACGCCCAACAGCATGACATTGACCTGGTTGGCTTCGACCACTGGTGGGGCGGCGGCAAGCTACAGCATACAGTACAGGCCAACGGGAACCACGATGTGGACAAGCGCGCCACAGACGGGAGTAGCCACCGCGTCGACGATCAGCGGCTTGGCGTCGTCTACCCAGTACGACGTCAGTGTGACGGCATCGAACGCAGCCGGCGCGGGGCCAGCGTCAACCATTCTCACGTTGTCCACACCGGCCAGTCTATCAGTCCCTGGGCAGGTTACCGGTGTCGCCGCAACGGCGATCACTGCGAATGGTGTCACGCTCAGCTGGTCGCCACCAGGGACCGGGGGCACTCCGAGTGGCTATACCGTGCAGTTTGCTCTGGCGGGAACCTCGACGTGGTCCGTCTTCGTCACCGGGATGGCCGGGCTCAGCACGGTGGTGACCGGCCTCATGCCGGCGACAGCTTACTCATTCCAAGTCAATGCGCTCAATGCAGCTGGTTCAGGAATTCCATCGGCGCCGGTTACGACCAGCACTACGTCAGCCGGGGGTGCCGTCACATCGATCGTCTGGAATCTCTCTCCCGCCACCAGTTATAGCCCCGGCGTTGGCTCGATCGGCGTTAATGTCCACGTTGCTCCATCGACGGCTCCAGTGCAGTTTGGTCTGTCGCTCTCCGCCACGACGCTACCCATTAGCTGGGTGGCCGGGACGTTGGTCAATACAGATCTCTGGGGTGCGTACGTCGCGACGCCCACCGCTCCGGGAACCTACTACGCCTGGTGCGAGGGGACTGATGGCAGTTCTCCGACTGCTTGCCCGGCAAGCTTCACGGTGACCTGAATGAGCTTAGCTTTGGTGGCCCCCAATATAGCGATGAATATCGGCGGCGGTCAGCGAGCGTTGTGGCGCAGTTTGCCGGCCATAGTTACTGCTCCACCAGGGACGACGGGCCCACTCCCTACCGCGATTCCGTCGCTGTCCGGGTGGTGGGATGCCGGGACCTGGGAAGGTATGCTCGATCCCAACGGCCAATCACTCAACGGTTGGAACGGCGCAGTAGGGAGCATCCTGGATAAATCCGGCAATGGGCAGCCGATTATCCCCTTCAGCCACTCAGCGCTTTCGGGTCCTTCTACAGCGACCCCACGCCTCAACGCAGTGCTAGGGGGCGTCGGTAGAGTGGCGACCGCCACGGGCACGCTTGCGCCGGCACTCGATCCAGACCTCGGATTTCAGGGGCCGCCGCTGAGCTTCGGCGCCAGCGCTCCGTGGACGCGCCTACTTGTCTGGTCTCGTCCGAACTGGCGGCAAAATTCGGGCAGGGACCTCACTCCTATCACGCTAATCGGTTCCGGGGCGCAACCCCTACTGCAGGCCGACAGCGCGACGTCCCCAGGCAGACTGATACTGTTTCCGGGCCCAGGTCAAGTCGTTCTCGCCAACACGATTGAGCGCCGGCATACGCACTCCGTCGTCTTGCGGAATACACCCGGCGTGGGCGTAGACGCCTGGCTAGATGACACGCAGGTAGCCGTGGGTGTTGGGAGTGCGAACAACTTCGTTACGGAAGCGCCGATGGTTCTAATGCACGATACCTCACAATTGGGTGGCGCGCAGTGCTGGTTCCATGAAGCTGCCAGCTGGGAACGACCTCTAACTGGTGCGGAGGTTGCGATGCTTTTGGCCTATTTGGATCGGTGGATCCGAGGCGAACGCCGTGGGATTATGCTCGTATTCAATGGCCAGTCGAACGCCATCAACTATTGTCTCAATGATGGTGCCGCTGACACCCTGGCCCAAGGAGTAGCGTGGCATTTGGGCGCACTCGCGTACAATGTCGTCGCGACGACTGGCAGCCCTACTAGCTACACAATGCAGAGCGGTCACGGTATCTACCCAGCGGTAGACGGAACCTATCCTGGCTCGTTTCTGAATGATCCGGACAATGGATCGGATCCGTCGACGTGGAACCTTGGCACTGACGGCCTTGCAGTCTCGGCGGCCTTGAATGCGGTTTCTAGCTGGGATCAGGGGGATATCGCTGCATTGGTCTGGCCTTGGAACGAGACCGACAGCTTGAGGGATTATTCTGAGAAGACTACGTTTGCCGCAGCTGCGCGACGGCTTCTTGCACTCGAGCGGGGATTGCTCAGTCGCTCGGCCGCGACTCTGCCGTTGATCTGGTGGAATGGCATTCCCTACGGCTCAGCCGGCGGTATCCAGATGCACCGCGAGGTGGTAACGGGTCTCGCGGGAGACTCCACGCAAAATACGGTCGTTGGGAATCCCCAAACCAGCGACAGCAATCCCCGTGCCTCGATCTGGGATCCAACAACAGGTGTGGCAACGGGTGGCGATGCAGCGCATAGAGATGCGACGGACAACGTTCGTTTCGCTATGCTCGCGGCTCCCGTTGCGGCCCGTGCGGTCCTTGGAGCTGGGTTCGGCGATACATTTATGACCATCCCGGCCGAACTCCCCGTTTCCGGCGGCCCCCAAATTGTCCATGCGTTCCTCCAGTCGGCCACAACTATCGTGCTTACGATTCAACATGACGCCGGCGACGACTTGAAAGTGCCTTTGCGGGCTGCGGCTGGCGCAGGATTCGCGGTCATGACTGGAGGATCACCAGATAGCCCAGGGCCGATTATCCTGCCTTCGGCGTGCACGCGCTTGGATGCAACTCATTTAGAACTCACTTTTACCCAGTCTTCCTTCAATCCTGGGCCTCAGTATTCCGTGTACTATCCGTACGGCTCCAACCAGATCTTCCGCGGTAACGCGGTGACTGACAACTTTTCGGATCTACCGAAGCTGGCAGGCTGGGACATAGCAGCAGACCTCGGTGGTGCGTGGAATCTCGACTTTCCGCTCGCGGCGACAGCTGCCCCGATCGCGGTGAGCGACACTCCCCTATAATGGGCGTTCGGACGGTGAAATGCGACAGACAGCCGCGAGCAGTGATACACCACTTCTGGCGATGGCCGATGAAGTCGTGGAGCGCTTGGCTCGCCTCGAGGAGCAGATGCGCCACGTTGTTAACGCGGTCGAGAAACTCGCTAACCGTGACGCCGAACTCGACGCGAGCCTGCGCGCAATGTCTGAGAAGTTCAACGATTCACTAGCAGCTCAAGCTGAAATGTTTCGAGCAAGCCTACGAGATATCACTGAGCGGTTTGTTAGCCGTGAGGACTGGTCGTTCTGGAAGAACCTTTTGACGGCGGCACTTCTTGGGCTTCTGGCCTATGGCTGGACCGCAGTGCTTGGCGTTCATCAATGAATCCACGCTTAAGGAACCTCTGACCAAGCGGCTCGAGGATGTAAGGAGATAAATACTGAACTGCTCCCCGTTCTGACCGGACACCGGCGCTAGCCGGAGGACCCAGGCGCGGACCGGGGGATAACCTATGCCCGACACGTTCTCCCGGGTGGAGACCATCATCGGCGTGGCCAGGCTCCGACGCTTCACCATTGCGCAGAAGCTGGTGGTTGGCGCCGAGATGATGCAGCCGGGCGTGTCGATCAGCTACGTCGCCCGTCGCCAGCCAAGTATGGTGTTCCGATGGAGGCGGTTGAGGACCAAAGGCGGCCAGCAAGCCGTCCGTGCCGACCATGAGGTAGTTCCGGCCGTGGAAGTCCGCCGCCTCGAAGAGTGGGTCCGCGAACTGGAGCGAAGGCTCGGTCGCCACACGCTGGAAGTCGAGATCTCAAGGAAGCGTTGGAGCTAGGTTGTGTGGACGGAATCCCGGACATGCGTTTCTGACGGGTTCCCAAATCGGGTTTTGTTCGAATCACTGCGTAACCGGCATTAGGGAGCCGGACATGTTGACGGGAATGACGGAGCGCGATTGGTCGCTCGTGCTAGACGTGTTTGGCGCGGCGCAATCGAGCCGGGGAGAGCCAGGGCATGATGACCGTAAATTCCTGGAAGCCATCCACTACTTCACGGTACACAGCATAACATGGCGCGCACTCCCGAGCGAATATGGCAAATGGAACAGCGTGTGGAAGCGGTTCTGGCGGCTCAGCCGCTCGGGAGTATTCGAGGCCTTCTTCCAGGTTCTGGCGGAATGCAGCAAGACGGCCCATTTGATCCAGTTCTTCGACAGCACGACAGCGCGCGCCCACGTCTCGGCCGCCGGAGCAAAAGGGGGCAGCAGCGCCAGGCGTTCGGCCGCTCGCGCGGCGGCTTCTCGACTAAAATCCATCTCAAGACCGATCTCGACGGCAACCCGCTCGACTTCCATCTGACCGGCGGCGAGGCCAGTGACAGCACACAGTTCGAGACGTCGCTCGACATTGGCCCCGACATCCGTCCGCGCATCGCGATGACGGACAAGGGATATGACAGCCAAGCCAACCGGGCGGCGGCGCGCGCGCGGCATCACGCCAGTTATCCCGCGTCGCGAAAACTCCAAGCAGAGAGGCCGGTTTTTCCCGAAACGCCTCTATAAACTTCGGGCACGCATCGAACAAACAATCGGCAAGCTCGAGCGGTTCAAACGCGTCGCCATGCGCTGCGAGAAGACCGACATCAGCTACTCAGCCATCGTCAATTTCGCCTGCGGGCTGATGCTGGTTAAATCCGTCCACACGGCCTAGTATCATGGATTCCATAACGGCGGCTGATTCGCTGCGAGCTGCGACGAAGAGCCGCCGTCGAGCCAGTGATCGGCCACGTGAAGGCCAACCATCGGCTGGGTCGCAACTACCTCGACGGCCGCCAACGCCATCCTGGCAGCCGTTGGATACCACAACTTCCGCCGCAGCCTGCTGCTTGGCTGGCGACGCTGTTGTGTCTGCTCCGACTTACCAGCCTGCCACGTGATCAGCGTTTTTCACGGGCGTCCCATCAGAACGTCAGCAAGCGTGCAATGTCTTTGCCACGTTCGGAAGGAGCATCGAATTCCATTAAGGGCCCAGCAGGCACGATACCCATCGGATTGATGCGGTGATGACTCAGATAGTAGTGCCGCTTGATATGCAGGAGATCTACGGTCTGATCGATATTTGGCCATTGAATGATGTCTCGAGTGTAGGCCCACAAGTGGCGGTAGTCAACGATCCGCCGCAAATTGCATTTGAAAAGTCCATAATATACGACATCGAAACGAACAAGAGTCACGAAGAGGCGTATGTCTGCCTCAGTAATTCGGTCACCGCAGAGAAAACGCGAATGCGAAAGTCGCTCTTCGAGCCAATCTAACGTTTCGAATAATAATGACACGGAATCGTCATATGCCTGCTGCGTGGTTGAAAATCCGACTTTGTAAACGCCCTCGTTGACGCTATCACAAATTCGAATATTTAGTGCGTCAATCTCGTCGCGTAGTTCCTTAGGATAGAAATCGCCGAGCTTAGCGCCCATCCCGTCGAAGGAGCTGTTAAACATCCGCGCTATGTCCGACGGATCATTACTCACGATCGCCTGAGTATGTCGGTCCCACAGAATTGGCACGGTTGCTCGTCCAGTATACGTTCTGTCGGCGCGTACATAGACTTCGTGCAGAAAATGGCTATTGAATAGGTTGTCTGGGACGACGCCTTCGCCCAACGCAAACGTCCAGCCGCCTTCGTTCATTAGCCAATGAGTTACTGAAACGGATACTATCTCGTCCAATTCCTTTAGAGCGTGCACGATCAGGGTCTGATGAGCCCAGGGGCATGCTAACGACACATAAAGATGGTAACGCCCTTTCGCCGCGGCGAAGCCGTCATGCCCGGTTGGCCCAGGCCGCCCGTCCGGAGTTACCCAGTTGCGAAAGGCCGCATCAGGGCGTGAGAACCTGCCGTCGCGCGTGCGGTCTTGCCCTTGTTCGTGCCAAACGCCCTCCACTAACTGACCCATTACGCGCCCCTTGAGGTTGGAGATAATCGCGTTCGGTGAATCGGACTGGTCGCGACAACTCGGCGCTGATTAGACCACAACGCATCGACGGAGCCGACGCATTATGCGCTGCTATTGACTGGCCCAGACAATACGGTGGAGCCATGCGATTTCGGTCAAGTCGAAGACATAGTCTCGGTGGGCTGGGTTGAGGCTCCTCAATTCCACCCTCCGCGCCGAGCGACGAGCGAGTTGCTTTGACATGACCTCGCCACGGGCCGTGCGAACCACTATCCGATCCCCCCGCCGAATGGGAGCCATTGGAGATACAATTACCAGATCTCCGTCCCGAAAAACGGGCTCCATTGAATCTCCGCTGATCTCCAGGGCGTAGGCATTAGGATCGGCGATTTCGGGAAGGCTTACTTCGTCCCAGCCGCCTCCCACTGGATAGCCCCCATCGTCGAAAAAGCCGTCGGCACCAGCCTGGGCCAATCCGATCAAGGGAACGCGACGTATGGCGTTGCGGGCCGGCCCTCCCGTTGCCAGCGCCCGAGCGCCGGTAACTAGCGATGTAAAGTTCTCCAACGTAGCGCCGGTAGCGTCAAGAACCTTCGCTACGCTTTCCGTGCTTGGCCAGCGCGAGCGGCCATCAGGCATCTTCCGTTTTGAGGGATTGAACGTAGTGGGATCCAACCCTGCCCGCTTCGCGAGGCCTGACGCGGACAATCCATTTTCCGCAGCCAGCGTGTCGAGCGCTCGCCAGATTTCGTCGTGCTTCATTCGCCCCCAAATTCCGCCCCCAGCCGGGGAAACGCCAGTTTCGTAGGGGCGGGCGAGAAATGGAAGGGAAATAGACGAAGAAAAGCCAAGCCTCCGCTTGCAATGGCGTGCAACCTGTGGTTTTATCGCCTTGTCACGTTCAATCGATAATAGCCGCCCTGGTGCGGAAAATTGGAATGTTCGCATGAGCAGTCTCCGTCCCCGGATCACGGTCTCCAGGCGTTCGCCCGCTCCCACCAAACTTAAGCAGGCCGGGCCATGGACCCAACCATTTCGAACAGCGGAGGAGGCATGGTTCTGGACGATTGCGGCGCTAACCGCCCGGCGAGAGGGAGCGACGCATAGAGGCGGAATGAACAAAGTGTCACGTCCGTGCGAGCCAGACGACGTGTTGAAATGTCTCGATTTG
Source organism: Acetobacteraceae bacterium (assembly GCA_049591635.1). GTDB lineage: Bacteria > Pseudomonadota > Alphaproteobacteria > Acetobacterales > Acetobacteraceae > DATFDN01. Next base: position 2,539 of record JBAWFF010000100.1, on the reverse strand, counting down.
CTCTATCGCCGCGGCCGAGTGGACTTGACGCATGCTCGTGTGCTTCGTGTCTGGGGTGAACGCCAGATTCCCCCTTGTCCGGCGCATGTGCTTGAGATAGCGGATGCCCGCCTATGGAGTGAGGCGATGGGCGCACTGGAATGGCCTCTGAGGACAAAAGGAATTACTGACTAACTCGCCTTTTTCACGTTGCTGGGGTTGATCCGGTCTGGCGGAGCCCTTCAGGCCTTCGAACGGGACTTCACAATGCCCGAAACAGGCCCTACTTATCCGGGTTCCGCCGCCGCCGGTGCTGGCCCGCGAGGCGACGATCTCCCCAGTCGGAGGTGTCGATCGCCATCACGACGCGCGCCGCCTCGCCGCCCGACTTCAACCCGATTTTCCCCCGCGCCGCCGCCAACGCCTCCAGTTGAGCAAAAGGCTCGGCGAGATGCCGCGGGTTCGGTCCACGGCTGGGACCGTCATGCCTGGCAGCGTAGTCTCCTCGACCAATGCCAGCTTGTGCTCGGCACGGTAGTGCCGATGGGGCTCCCGGCCGTGATAGTTCGGTATGGGCGTAAGCCTAGGCCCTCCCTGTTGCGCTGGGTGCCCGGCCGCTCCAAGGTGCAAATCGATCGCTCGCTCCTTCAACCGGGAAGCCTTACCAGCAGGTCCGCACCTTCGACGCGCACCTCGAATACAGCGATATCCTTATCGGCCGGCGCACACAGTGCCTTGCCGGTGCGGATATCGAAGCGGGCCGCGTGCAGCGGGCACTCGATCTCGCCATCCTCGAGCCAGCCGTCGGACAGCGCAGCGAATTCGTGGCTGCAGATATTGTCGGTGGCTCGATATTCGCCGCCGGGGAGGTGGTAGAGGGCGATGTCGTGGTCGCCCACGCGCACCGCGATCACGCCGTTTTCCGCCACGTCCGCCGCAGCGGCCGCGCGCACCCAGTTCTCCGCCATCCTGTCCTCCGATTTCGCCATTGCGAGAATGCCAGCCCCTTGGCGGCGCGCAAAGGGCGCGCGACCATTACGCCATGAGCAGCGCAACCCATATCGTTGTCGGGGCCGGCCAGGCAGGAGCCTGGGCGGCGGTATCGATGCGTCAGGCCGGCTTTGCGGGCCGCATTATCGTCATTGGCGAGGAGCCCTGGCATCCCTACGAACGACCGCCGCTGTCGAAGGCGATGCTCATCGCCGATCCCGAGCCCGTCGTGTCCTGGTTTCACGACGCGGCCAAGTACGCGGCCCTGGGGATCGAGTTCATGTTGGGAACCGCCGTCCTTTTCCTCGACGCTGCCGGGCGGCGGATCGAACTCGGCAATGGACGCACACTACGCTACAATCGGCTGCTTCTCGCGACGGGGGGACGTGCGCGTCATCTCGGCGTCCCGGGCGGGGAGCGGGCGCTAATTCTGCGTACTCTCGATCACGCTCGGACGCTCCGCCACCGTCTCCTCCATGCGCGGCGTGTGGTCTGCATCGGTGCCGGCGTGATCGGCCTGGAGATCGCTGCCTCGGCTCGCGCCCGGGGTGCCGAAGTAACCGTGCTGGAGGCGGCGTCCGCACCAATGGGCCGCGTCGTCTCCCCAGAAGGGGCGCGCTTCATAGCCGACCTGCATGCGCGCGCCGGTGTCCATCTGCGCTGCGGCGTCGGCGTCGAGGCGCTGGAGCCAACCCAGGACGGGGGAGAAAACGTCATCTGCTGCGGCGGGTCGGTGTGTCCAGCCGACCTCGTCGTCGCGGGGATCGGCATGGAGCGTTACCTGGCCCTCGCCGAGCAGGCGAAGTTGGAGATCGATGGTGGTGTCTTGGTGGACCTTCATGGCCGGACTAGCGCGGACGGCATCTACGCAGCTGGCGACATCGCCGCGTTCCCGCATCCGTTGTTTGGGCGTTTGCGGCTGGAATCATGGCGGCACGCCCAGAATCACGGAATCGCGGTCGGCCGCGCGATGGCCGACGCCCCGACGCCCTATGACGACATTCCGTGGTTCTGGACAGACCAGCACGGCGTCAACCTGCAGGTCACGGGAATCCCAACGCTGGCCGTACGCACCATCGTGCGTGGGACCGATGGCTTCGTCGCTGTCCATCTCGCTGAGGATGGCACCGTGGTTGGCGTGAGCGCGGCGGACAATCCGCGCGAAATCCGCGCCGGCACCGCGCTCATCTCGGGGCGCGCATGCCCAGACGTCGCCCAACTCGCTGACCCGGCACTGCCGCTGCGCAGCCTTGTCCCGCAGTAGGGAGCCCGACACCTCTCCGGTGACATCAAGCACGGCTCCTTTCACGTACAAATGTCGCGCCGACAATAGCCGGGGGACGGTGCAAGCGACCTCGGTCGGGTCCTTGTCCGAGACGCGACTTGATGGCGATGGCGCGACGGAGAGCGCGCCTAGAATTGGCTTATGTCTCAACGCTCTAGTAGCCTGTCCGAGAATTCGCTAGCCGACGCGGGCGGTTGTTCGATTCAATGCGGTGCATGAGCAAGGGCTTTCGCGTGTGGGATGTGGATCAATCGTGGCTGTTGCCGCCTTCGGTGCATGAGTTTG
>JBAWFF010000099.1:0-8938 GCA_049591635.1 Acetobacteraceae bacterium | reverse complement strand
CGGAAACGGAGAGCGCGCATGGACTGTGAGCGCGCCGCGCCGTTTCTGCCGCTCGCGGCGGATGGGCTGCCCGGCCTTCGGCGCTGGCGGCTGCGGGCGCATCTACGGACCTGCGAGGATTGTTCGGCCAAGGTGGAGGAGATGCGCGTCATGCGCACCGCGTTGCGCGACAAGCTGGCCTATCACGAAGCCCCGCCCGACCTCGCCGCCCGGATCGGTGCCGCACTCGCCCGCGAGAGCGCGCCCACACGCGCGCCTTTCCGCCGCCGCTGGGGCGGCCTTCCGATCGGCGGCTTCTCGATCGCCGGCGGCAGCGGCCTGGCCGGCGCATTGGCCGCAGTGGCCTTGATGCTGCTGATCCAAGGAAACGGAGCGGGCAGGGGACCCGTGCTCGACGCGGTGATCGACAGCCATGTGCGCTCGCTGATGGCGAACCATCTCACTGATGTGCTCACTAGCGACCAGCACACCGTCAAGCCGTGGCTGTCGGCCCATATCGACGTCTCGCCGCCGGTCAAGGAACTGGCGAGCGAAGGCTTTCCCCTGGTCGGCGGCCGCCTCGACTATGTCGATGGGCACCCAACGGCGGTGGTCGTCTATCGGCACGCCAAGCACGTCATCAACCTGTTCGCCTGGGCCGCGCCGGGAAAGCCCGACGCACCGATGCGCATCGATGCGCGTCAGGGGTTCAATGTCGTGTCGTGGCGCGCCGGCGGGATCGCCTACGACGCCGTCTCCGACGTCGAGGCCGATCAGCTCATGGATTTCGCGCGGGACGTGGCGAGCGGTTGACGACGTGCTCCGGCCTGATCCCCATGCCAACGAGACGCGCCGGAAGCCGGCGCAGCCGCGGAAACCGGCGCAACAGCCGTAACGCCAGCGGCAGCGTCGGGGTCCGCGTGCTGCCCAGCACGCCCCTGAACACCCGATCCTGCACGAACACCTGAGCGCGTTGGGTCACCCGCGTCGGCAATTCCCGCCGCCGCTGCACCCGGCTCAATTCGTCCGGCGTGGGCATCCCGCGCAGCAGCGACGGCGTGAGGATGTTGGCCGTCGCCACCGCATCCTGGATCGCGAGGTTGATCCCCACCCCGCCGACCGGCGACATCGCGTGCGCCGCGTCCCCGATGCACAGCAATCCGGGCCGATACCATCGGCGCAACCGATCCACCGAGACGGTCAGCAGCTTGATGTGGTCCCAGTCGGCCAGCTCGTCCACCCGATCCGCGAGATAGGGCGCGACGGTCGCGATCCGCTCCCGGAACGCCGGAAGGCCGTTTTCCCTGATGGCGTCGAAACCACCCTTCGCGATGACGAAGGCGCATTGCCAGTAATCGCCGCGATCGAGCGTCACCAGCATGAGCCCGGCCTCGATCTGGCCCAGCGACTGTGCTGGATCGCCGGCATGGCGCGACAGCCGCATCCACAGCACGTCGATCGGCGCCCCGAGGTCGATGCCTTGCAGTCCCGCGCGTGCCCGTACCGTCGAATGGCGTCCATCCGCGCCGACGACCAGACCGGCGCGCACGCTCAATGCACCGTCCGGGGTCGTGGCGCGGACGCCCGCGATCACGCCGCCTTCCTCGATCAGGTCGGTGACCTCGGCTTGCATGATCAGGCGAAAGCCCGGCAAACGCTTCGCTTGCGCGGCGATGAAATCGAGGAAGTCCCATTGCGGCATCAACGCGACGAACTTGCAGTGCGTCGGCAGATGCCGCATGTCGGCGAACTCGAAACCAACGTCGCCAAAGCGTCCGCCCAGCGTGCGCAGTTCCTGGTGCGGCCGCTTGAGGAAGTCCTCCAGCATCCCAAGCTCGTACAGGATTTCGAGCGTCGAGGGATGGATGGTGTCGCCGCGGAAGTCGCGCAGGAAATCGGCGTGCTTCTCCAGCACCACGACATCGACGCCGGCGCGCGCCAGCAGCAGCCCCAGCATCATCCCGGCCGGTCCGCCGCCGGCGATGCAGCAGCGTGTGGACGACGCGCTCATCGCATCCGCTCCGCCGCGCCGATCAGATGCAGCGGAACCTCGTCCCGCAACGCCCGCCGGCAATTGGCGAGGGCGGCGCGCAGCCCGGCATCCCTGGGCCCGCCCTGGGCCGAGTTATGCGGCGAGCCGATCACATTCGGCAGTTCCAGGAATGGATGATCCACCCGGAACTGGCCGTGGCGCACCGGCTCGACCCACCAGGCATCGATGCAGGCGGTGAAGCGCGGGTGTGCCCGTAGATGCCCGTACAGTGCCGCCTCCTCGACGATCTCGCCGCGCGCGAGGTTGACCAGGATCGCGTCGTCCTTCATGCGCGCAAGCTCCGCCGCGCCTATCAGGTTCCGCGTCGCATGGGTGAGCGGGGCGCAGATCACGAGCACGTCCGACGCCGCCAGCAGCTCGTCCAGTTGCTCGGGCGTCGCGATCCAGTCCACCGCCTCGTCGCCCACGCCGCGCCGGTTGATCGCATGGACCCGCATCCCGATCGCTTTCGCGAGCCGTGCCGTCGCTCGCCCAATGCCGCCGAACCCGAAGATGCCGCACACGCCGCCCGCCAGCATCCGGTTCGGCACCGACTGGTTGAACGCGCCGCGCGCGAGGTTGGCGTGCTCCACCAGCAGGCGCTTGGAGGCCGCGAACGCCAGCGCCATCGCGTGCTCGGCCATCGGCGCCGCGTAGGCCCCGCCGTTGCTCGCCACCGGCACACCCGCCGGCAGCGCCGACAGCCTGATGTAATCGACGCCCGCCGTCATGAACTGCACGAGGCGCGCGCCGCCGAGCAAGCCGGTTTCGCCCTCCCGTAAATCGTTGTCGGTGTTGCGGGCGAGCAGGACAGTCGCCCGCCGCAGCGCCTCGGCCCGCGCCGGTGTGTCGAGGTCATGCAGATACGCGACCTCGGCCTCGACCTCCTTGGTCACGATGGCGCGCAGGGTCGGATTGAGGTCGAACCCGATCACGAGAAGCGGCTTGCCCATGCGCTTATCCGCGCCGCTCTGGTTCACGCGGTCAAGGATCGCGCGGCCGGATCGCCCTTTCAACCCGCCGATCGGGGACCAGCCACATCAGGGCGACGAGCACGTACAGCGCGTCCGAGATCCACGTGTCGACGAAGGCGAGGACGACCCCCGCGATGTACAGCACGGGCGAGACCTTGCCCTTGATGTCGCCGCCGATGGCGCGGGCCAGCGGCGAGCTCGGGCCCTGCGAGCGGATGATCGCCGCTTGCAGGATGAACCAAGCGACCGCCGGCATCAGCAGCGAAATCCCGTACACCGCGGTCGGGACCGACGAGAAATGGTTCTCGCCCATCCACGCGGTGGTGAACGGGATCAAGGAGAGCCAGAACAGCAAGTGCAAATTCGCCCACAGGATCGTGCCATTGACCCGGTGGACCAGGTGGAAGAAGTGATGGTGGTTGTTCCAATAGATGGCGACGTAGACGAAGCTCAGCACATAGCTCAGGAAAACCGGCGTGACCTCCTTCAGCGCGCCCAAGCTGGCATCATGAGGCGGCTTCAGTTCGAGCACCATGATCGTGATGATGACGGCGATCACGCCGTCGCTGAACGCGGTAAGCCGATCCTTGTCCATCGCGCCGCCCCGTGCCGCCTCCTACCCCTGTCCAACGCGCGCCCGTCGGCATCTTGAGACGGGTCCAGCTTGCTTCTACTGTCCGGTTGAGGAACCGCATAGGCACCATCATGGACGATCTCGCCGCCGCCGACACCCTGCTCGACCTCGATCGCCGCCATCTGGTGCATCCGCTGCATCACGCGAGCACCCATGCCGACACGCGCCTGTTCGTCGAAGGCCGCGGCGCGATGGTGCGGACCGACGACGGGCGCGAATTCATCGACGGGCTATCGATGCTGTGGAACGTCAACATCGGCCACGGCCGCAAGGAACTCGCCCAAGCCGCCGCGCGGCAGATGGAGACCATCGCCTACTCCTCCGCCTACGCCGGCTTCTCCAACGAACCGGCGATCCGGCTGGCCGAGGCGATCGTGTCGCGCGCCTATCCGACGTCGGCGGCGGTCTACTTCACCACCGGCGGCGCGGAATCCAACGAGAGCGCCTTCAAGACGGCGCGCTACTATTGGAAACGCATGGGCAAGCCGGGGAAGGTGAAGATCATCTCCCGCCAATACGGCTATCACGGCGTCACGATGGCGGCGATGAGCGCCACCAGCCTGCCGGGCTATCAGAAGATGTTCGGCCCGATGACGCCGGAGTTCCTCCAGGTCGCCCCGCCCTATCCGTACCGCTGGGCCGGCAACGGCGATCCCGGCATCGGCGCCGCGGAGGCGGTGGAACGGGCGATCGAGGCGAACGGCGCCGACACCATCGCCGCCGTGATCGCCGAGCCGGTGATGGGCGCCGGTGGCGTGATCGTTCCTCCCGACACCTATTTCCCGCGCTTGCGCGAAATCTGCGACCGCCACCAGGTGCTGCTGATCGCCGACGAGGTTATCACAGGCTTTGGCCGCACCGGACGCTGGTTCGCCCTTGGGCGCTGGAACGTCGAGCCCGACATCGTGAGCTTCGCGAAAGGCGTCACCAGCGGCTATCTGCCGCTCGGCGGCATCATCCTGTCGCGCAACGTGCATCAGGCGCTGGAGGACGCGCCCCCCGCTGAACGCTACATGCACGCCGCCACCTACTCCGGCCACCCGACCTGCTGCGCCGTCGGCCTCGCCAATATCGAGGTGATCGAGCGCGACGGCTTGGTGGAGCGCGCGGCGGTCGTGGGCAAGCGCCTGCTAAGCGGGCTGGAGACGCTGCGCGGGCTGCCCGGCGTGGGCGAGGTGCGCGGCCTCGGGATGATGGCCGCGATCGAATTGGTGACCGACAAGGGCACGCGAGAGCCGGCGATCGGGCCGGGGGGGAAAGTCGTCGCCGAGGCGATGAAGCGTGGCCTCATCCTGCGCGTGCGCGGCGGCACGCCGAGCTACGACGGCGCCCCACCGAGCGGCGATTCGCTATGCCTCGCGCCGCCGCTGATGACGCCAGAGGCGACGATCGACCGCATCGTGGAGATCCTGGGGGAGTCGATCGCCGCGGTCGGGTGATCCCGCGTCGTCGAAATGCGGCGCGAATGCATGCGCGCGAGAACCGTGCGGTGTTCCGCGCGTTTCATGCGCTGCGACATTCGAAGGAGAGGCTCGGCGGCCATGAGGTCCAAGCTCGTCAGTGACGGCCCGCGGAAGACCTACGTTCTGATTCTCGACAAGGACGACGAGGCGGTAAGCAGTATCACGGGATTCGCGCGGGCGCACGGCCTTGGCGCTGCGCAGCTGACCGGAATCGGCGCGTTCAGCGACGCGGTGCTCGGCTTCTTCGATTGGGAAGCGAAGGACTACCGCAAGATTCCCGTGTGCGAACAGGTCGAGGTGGCGTCGCTGATCGGCGACGTGGCGCTTGGCCCAGACGAAAGGCCTTCGCTGCATCTGCATGTCGTGGTGAGCCGTTCGGACGGTTCGGCGATGGGTGGGCACCTGCTCGAGGCGCATGTGCGCCCGACGCTCGAAGTGGTGCTGACCGAATCCCCCGAACATCTGCGAAAGCGCAAGGACAGCGCAAGCGGGTTGGCTCTGATCACGCTTGGATCGTAGGCCCGCGGGGCGGCGACCCGCCGCGATACGCGGTGTTTGACACGTTGCCGTCCGCGGCTGAAGGTCGGCGACAACGTACCGGAGGAGGCCCATCGTGCGTATTATCCTGATCGCGGCGGCGGCGTCATTGGCAGGTGCGCCCGCCCTCGCGCAACAATCGAGCACGCCGCAGCGGACGGCTCGGCACACAAGCCAGCGTCCGGTGGATCATGGCCCGTTCACGCCGGAGGCGAACCGCGCCTTTCAAGGCGGCGGGATGATCCTGCAAGGGGCGCCGGGCGCCCCGGCCCCGACACCGCAGCCAACACCGCCCGGGCAGACGCCGCGCAACATGGTGCCGGTGCGGTAGGTCGCTACATCCCGATCTCCACCGCCACCGGTACATGATCCGATCCCCGCGTCCAGTCGCGCGCGTCCCGCAGCACGGTGTGCCGGCGCAACGCCCCGACCAGGTCGGGCGTCACCCAGACATGGTCGAGCCGCCGTCCACGGTTCGACAGCCGCCAGTCGCGGTTGCGGTAGGACCACCAGGTGAACAGCTTCTCCTCGGCTGGGACGAAGTGGCGTAGCGCGTCGACAAATCCCGTGCCCTGCCAGGCGAGCAGGGCCGCGGTCTCCACCGGCGTGTGGCTGACGACCGTCAGGAGCTGCTTGTGGCTCCAGACGTCGTGCTCCAGCGGGGCGATATTCAGATCGCCGACCAGCACCGTGCGCGCGAGCTTCGTCCGGGCCGCGAACCACGCTCGCGCCTCGGCGACGAAATCGAGCTTGTGAGCGAATTTGGGGTTCAGCGTCCGGTCGGCCACGTCGCCGCCGGCCGGCACGTAGAAATTGTGCAGCTCGACTGGCCCGCCCGCCGCGTCGACCCGTACGGCGATGTGCCGGCAGTCGCCCTTGGCGCACCAGTCGGGCGCATCCGCCAGCACCTCGATCGGCCGGCGCGACAGGATCGCCACGCCGTTGTAGCCCTTCATGCCGCGGAAGGCGTGATGCGTGTAGCCCAGGTCCGCCGGTCCCTCGGCGGGGAACAGCAGGTCGGGAACCTTGGTCTCCTGCAAGCAGATGACGTCCGGATCGAGCGCCGCCACCAGCTCGCGCAGCAGCCCCATCCGCAGGCGCAGCGAATTGATGTTCCAGGTCGCGACCCGGAGCGTACCGCTCATCGGAGAGGGGCGGATCAGGCGGCGACGGCGGGCAGGCCCCGGCGCAGGCGTACCGCGTCGCCAAACGCGGCGAAGATTCGCGCGGATAGGGCGTCGGTCTGGAAATCGTACTCCGGGTGCCACTGGATGCCGACCGCGAAGCCGGGGGCGGTCGCGACGCGCACCGCCTCGATCAGCCCGTCCGGCGCGACACCCTCCGCCACCAGGCCGGGAGCCAGGCGCTCGATGCCCTGGTTGTGCAGGGAGTTCACCGCGATCTCGGTGGCGCCGGCGAGGCGGTGCAGCCAGCTTCCGGGCACCACGCGGATCGCGTGCGCCTTGCCGGTCCGCACCTTGCCGGAGGGCTGCATCGGCGTCGAATGGTCGAGCATCCCCGGCAGGTCCTGGATGCGCTGGTGCAGGCTGCCCCCGAGGGCGACGTTCAGCTCCTGAAATCCCCGGCAGATCGCCAGCACCGGAACCCCTTGCGCGATCGCCGCGCGGATCAGCGGCAGAGTGGCGGAATCCCGCGCGGGGTCCTCGGGCACGCCGTCCGGATGCGGTGGGCCGCCATAGAGGCTCGGCTGCACGTTGGATCGGCTGCCGGTCAGGATGATGCCATCCAGCCGGTCGAGCAGCGTCTCACAGCAAGCGGCGGGGCCGCTGGCCGGGATCAGCACGGGGACGCCGTGCACCACCTGGTCGGTCGCGCGGACATAGGTGTCGGAGGCGGCGTGGTTGGGCATCCCGAAGACGCCGAATTGCTTGGTGCAGCAACTGATGCCGATAAGCGGCTTCATTTCCGTATCGAGTCCCTTCGCGGGCGGACAATCAACGTTAGATGTGGCCGAAACAAGTCACAAGCCTTCCCTAGCCCGCCCCGCCTCCTTGGGTCTGCGGATTGACCATCGGGGCGTTCGGGTTGAACAGCGCCGGATCGAATGTTCCGCCCAGTTGCACATCATAGAGCGTCACCGTCGTCCGCTGCCGTTGTGCATCCGTGACCGTCCACTGGCGCAGCGTAAGCGGATCGGTCGCCAAGCTCAGTGTCAAACTGCCCTCGCTCGGACTGGCGGAGCGGACGAGGGTCAGCTGAACCTCCCCGGGAAGACGCCTGATCGCGGTCACGCCGATGCCGCCGCCGCTCAGGTCGATATGCTCGGCGAGCAGGATGCCGAGCGGGGTCTGCCCGATCGGGATGTTCGTGGTCTGATCCAGCTTGGTGTCGCGGAACAGCACGAACCCGTGCCCGGCCACCAGCAAGAACGGGGTCGGGGGATCATACTGGAACCGCATCCGCCCCGGCCGCTCCATCCACGCGGTCCCGCGTGCGAGGGTGCCGTTCGGCGCGACCTGGAGGAAGCGGGCCTTGAGGGTGTGCAGGCCGTTCAAGTAGTTCTGGACGCTCGCGACGATCGCCGCGTCGGAGGTCTGCTCGACCGCCGGGGCCGGGGCGGCGGCCCGCGCCAGCATCGGCGGTAGCGCCAATAGGCATAGGAGGGGGAGCGAAAATCTCATGGTCCCCGATATGGCACGCCCGCCGTCGGTTGCGCAGCGCGGGTGCCGATGGCCCGGCATGTGTCGGGCGCATCCTCGCTAGGAATCGTACGAGACCAGCGCCTCGCACGGGACGTCGAGCCGCGCCCGCCCGCCGAGGAACGTCAGCTCGATCAGCGCCGCCGCCGCCGGCACCTTGGCGCCGACCTTGCGCAGCAGGCCGATGCCGGCGGCCATCGTCCCGCCGGTGGCGAGCAGATCGTCGATGACCACGACCCGCTGGCCCGCCTCGACGGCGTCCTCCTGGATCTCGATCCGGTCCGAGCCGTATTCCAGCGCGTAGTCCAGCCCGACCGTGCGCCCAGGCAGCTTGCCGCGCTTGCGCAGCATGACGAAGCCGCAGCCGAGCTTGAGCGCGAGGGGGGCGGCGATCAGGAACCCCCGGCTCTCGACGCCGGCCAACAGGTCCGGCTGATAGGCCCGCACCGCCTTGGCCATCCGTCCCATCGCCACCTGCCAGGCGTCGGCATCGCGCAGCAGGGTCGAGATATCGTAGAAATAGATTCCCGGTTTCGGAAAATCGGGGATGCCCCTGATGTGGTCCTTCAGGTCCATGCGGCGTCCTTCCGGTTGCGAGCGGGCGGGCACGGTGTAGGCTCGCCGCCGCGATCGGGCAATCTGGGGGACATGATGAGCGA
>JBAWFF010000098.1:0-13017 GCA_049591635.1 Acetobacteraceae bacterium | reverse complement strand
TTCCAGCACACCAAGCTGCTCGGCGCGCGCAGCGTGCTCGAGAACATCGCGATCGGCGCGCATCTGTCCGGGCGTGCCGGCATCGCGCGGTCCATGCTGCGCCTGGAGCGCGCGGAGGAATCGCGCTTGATCGCCGAGGCGACGCATCAGGCGGCGCGCGTCGGGCTGGGCGATGTGCTCGACACGCCGGCCGGCGATCTACCGCTCGGGCGGCAACGGGTGGTCGAGATCGCGCGGGCCTTGTGCCAGCGTCCCCGGCTCGTGCTGCTGGACGAACCCGCCGCCGGGTTGCGCCTCGCCGAGAAGGAGCACCTCGCGACGTTGCTGCGGCAGTTGCGCGACGAGGGTATGGGCGTGCTTCTGGTCGAGCACGACATGGACTTCGTCATGGGCCTCGCCGACCGCGTGGTGGTGATGGATTTCGGGCAGAAGATCGCCGATGGGCCGCCCGAGCGGGTGCAAGCCGATCCGGTGGTCCTGGAAGCCTATCTGGGTGGCGTCGCGTGACGCTGCTGGAGGTCACCGCGCTGCGCGCCGGCTACGGCCATGTGGAGGTGCTGCACGGGGTCAGCCTGAGCGTGCCCGAGGGCCGGATCGTCGCCATCGTCGGGCCGAACGGAGCCGGCAAGACCACGCTGATGGGCGCGGTCATGGGATTGGTGCCCCGCCGGGCCGGCAGCGTGCTCTATCTCGGCGCGCCGGCCGGCCGTATCGAGACGCTGGTCGCCGCCGGCGCGATCCTGGTGCCGGAGACGCGGGCGCTGTTCACCGACATGAGCGTCGCCGACAATTTGCTGCTCGGCTTCTATCCACGACGCCGCGCGGGCGCCCGCGACGCGACGGCCTCGATGCGCGAGGTGTTCGCCGTCTTCCCGCGCCTGGAGGAGCGAAGCCGCCAGCTCGCCGGCACGCTGTCGGGGGGCGAGCGGCAGATGCTGGCACTGGGCCGGGCGTTGATGGGACGGCCTCGGCTGCTGCTGCTGGACGAGCCCAGCCTGGGGCTCGCGCCGCGCATCGTGCGCGAGATATTCCATGTGCTGACCGATCTGCGCCGCCGCGGACTGTCGATCCTGTTGGTCGAGCAGAACGCCCGCGCGGCATTGCAGATATCCGACCATGGCTATGTGCTGGAGATGGGCGAGGTGGTCGCGGAGGGACCGAGCGCGGTGCTCGCCGATGATCCGCGCATCGTCGAGACCTATCTCGGCCGGCGGCGCTTGCCGGCGCCCGTGGCGGATGATCCACTCCCGCCATGAACGATCCCGCCATTAGCCATCCCGCCTTGGCCCGCCCGGCCGCCACGATCATGCTGCTCCGCGACGGCACGGAGGGGATGGAAGTGTTCATGGTGGTGCGTCACCACCAAATCGACTTCGCCTCCGGCGCGTTGGTGTTTCCCGGCGGGCGGGTCGATCCGCCGGATCGGGTGATCGCGGACGGGCCGTGTGGCGGACGCGTGGAGGGCGTTGTCGGCAACGAGCTTGCGCTCCGTGTGGCCGGCATCCGCGAGGTGTACGAGGAGTGCGGCGTGTTGCTCGCGCGAGCGCGGGGTGAAACCGGATTGATCGACGCGGCCCGGCTCGCCGCGCTGCCGGTCGGTCCCGATTTCGCCGAACTACTGGAGCGCGAGGACCTGGAGCTCGCGACCGAGCTGATGACACCGTTCGCCCACTGGATCACGCCGCCAGTGATGCCGAAGCGATTCGACACCCATTTCTTCCTGGTGCCCGCCCCGGCCGATCAGCTTGCCGTCCATGACGGCGCGGAATCGGTCGATAGCGTCTGGATCACCCCGGCCCGCGCGCTCGGCGAGGCTGCCGAGGGACGCTGGAAGCTGGTGTTTCCGACCCGCCTCAATCTTCAGAAGCTCGCGCGCTGGACCAGCACGGCCGGCGCGATCGAGGCGGCACGCCTGGCGCCGATCGTGACGGTGATGCCGGAGACGACACGGACCCCGACCGGGCGGCGGATGCGGATTCCCGAGGCGGCGGACTATGGCGGGGCCGTGTTCGAGACCGCGGACCCGCCGGCGATGGAACCGCGCGACGGGTCATGAGGGCGATCCTGCGAAAGGCCTTACGGAATGGCGATCTCCTGCGGCGCGAACCGTCCCGTCGCCGCGTCCTTGTGACAGGCATCGCAGGCGGCCTTCGACCCGACCGCGTTTTTGGCGAACACCTTGTCGGCTATCCCCGCGTGCATCTTCCGCCAGTACGGCGTCGCGGTGATCCGCCCGGGATCGGCCGGATCGCGCACGCGGAATTCATGCGCGGCGAGCGTGTCCCAATGTCCGGCGGCGTTGGCGTCGGCGTAGGCGCGGAGCTGGGTGACCAGAGCCGGGGAAAGACTCGCGTCGGCGCCCCCGTAATGGTGTTTGAGGTCAGCGAAGATCGCGTTCCAAACACTGGCCGGCGCCAAGCTTGGCGGATAGGCGAAATGGCAGGCGCCGCATTGCTCGGACCAGGACGGGTCGAGTGTCGCGGGGGGCACGCCGCGCGCCGGCAATTGGGCGAGCGCGTCGATCCCGACGGCGGCGACGGCGATCCCCCCGCCCACGATCACGCCGGCGAGGAGGCGGGCCGGAGCGATATAGAAATGGTAAGTCGACATCGCCGGCTTGTGACCGGTGATCATGGCGCGGGTCAGATTCTCGCCCGTCAGCACGCTCTCCATCGCGACACCGCCGAGATGCAGCCCGATCATCACCGCCACCACTATCGCCAGCACGTAATGGATCGTGAGCGCCTTCGTCCCGCCGGCGTATCCCATGAACGCCGCCAACGGGCCTTGCTTCACAACCCCGCCCAGTGCGACGATGCCGCTTGCGACGATCGCCGCCAGCACCACCAGGAACCCGATCACCATCAGCGCGCCGAGCGGGTTGTGCCCAAGGTGGCGCTCCGGCCGCCCGGCGATGACGCCGCGCAGATGGTGGACGCACTGGCTCGGCGTCGGTGCGAAGCTCTGGAAGCGAGCATGGCGGCCACCGAGCACGCCCCACACCACGCGGAAGTACAGCAGAGCGGCGACGATCGCCCCGACGATCAGGTGCACGCGAAGCCAGGTCCGCGGCGCCAGGAACCCGGTCAGCAGCAGCAGCACGACCGCCGGCGCCAGGGTCCAGTGGAACACGCGCACGCCAAGACCCCACACACGGACGCCCGGGGTCCTTGTCTTTTGTGCCTTCGGTCTCAGAATAGCCGTTATCTCCCCGCCACGCTGAGAGGTCTAACACTAGAGGAGGCAAACCGATGAAGCATCTCACCCTCGCCGCCGCCCTGCTCGCCGGGACGGCTTTCCTCGCGCCCTCGTGGGCCGCGACCGTGACCTACAGCGCCACCCTGAAAGGCGCCTCGGAGGTTCCGCCGACCACGTCGCAGGGGACAGGCACGTTCCAGGGGAGCCTCGATACCGCGTCGAAGACGCTGACCTACACGCTCACCTATTCCGGTCTGACCGGGCCCGCCACGGCGGCGCATATCCACGGCCCGGCGGCTGTTGGGGCCAACGCCGGGGTGATGGTCCCGATCAAGCCGCCGCTCGCCAGCCCTGTCAAAGGGACCGCGACACTGACCGACGCCCAGATCAAGAGCATGGACGACGGCATGACCTACGCGAACATCCACACCAAGGAACATCCGGCCGGCGAAATCCGCGGCCAGATCAGCAAGGGCGGCTAGGCCGGCGCTCCTGTCCCGACCCTCTCCTGGTGGGAGGGGTCGGGGTCCGTTTCGTGCTTGCGCGTTCCTTCGCGACAAGTCCAACGTAGGACTTGCGCTTTGCGAGGGAGCAGCCATGCGTCCGCGCTTCGTCGTCACCAATGTTGTCGTTGCCGCCCTGGTCTATGCGGCCTGGCGGTTCGGCGTGTTCGCTGGCTTCCCCGCGCTCGGGCGAGTCGAAATCGTGATGGTCGGCTTCCTAGCCGCCTACGCGGCACTCGGTGCCGCGGCCGCCTTCATGGGGAATTGGCGCACCTGCGCCCACATCGCGAATAGCCTGCCGATGTGGGCGCTGACCTTCACCGGCCTCGGCCTGGTGCTCGCGGTCGCCGACCTGCACAGCCTGACGCCGGAGGCGATGGCGGTCGTCTTCCGCAACCTGGCGTACTCGATCATCCCGAACATCGTGGGCGTCGCGCTCATGGCGTGGCTCCGCGAATTGGCCTGGTGGTGCGCCCGTGCCGAAGTTTAAGGGCTTCGAGTGGTCGTACCGCGACCTGCTGACCTCGCTGGTCGTCGTCTACATGGCAATGGCGGCGCTGGCGCTGATCGCGGCGGGCAAGGTGACGACGGCGGCGGTCACGCCGGGGAACGTGTTGTTTCAGCTTAGCTGGGAGCCCGAGAAGCTCGCCGATGTCGATCTGTGGGTCCGCGCGCCCGACGATATCGCGGTCGGCTATTCCCACCCGTCGGGACGTCACTGCAACCTGCTGCGCGACGACACCGGCCGGCCGACCGATCCGGAATCGCGGAATCTGGAACTCACGGTCTGTCGGGGGATGCCGGACGGCGAGTGGGTCGCCAATGCGGCGCTCTATGCCGATCGCGACGGGAAACTGCCGATCACCGCCGTCGTGACGGCGACGATGGCCAGCAAGGACGGCATCGTCCAGATCGCCAAACGCAGCGTCATCCTGACGCACGAGGGCGACGAGCACACGGCGTTTCGCTTCACCTTGCACGGCCAGGACCTTCAGCCGGGCAGCGTGAACCATCTGGAGATGACCCTCTGGAAGCATCCGTCGTGATCGCGCCGGCGGATTTCCCGGGGCCGATCGTGTTCGGTGTGCTCGCGTTGTCGGCGGGCGCGTGCGCGCTGGCGGTACGCGCCGCCTGGGTTCGCGCCGCCTCGTTCTGCCTGACGCTGGGGCTCGCCGCGGCGCTGTGGCAGACCAGCCTTGGCCGCCCGCGCCCGCCGCTCTTCGGGCCGCCCATCGGCACCGTTGTCAGCTATCGTTTCGACGAGCCGCGCGCGATCTATCTCTGGATGCTTCCACCCGGCGAGAGCACACCGACCGCCTTCGCCCTGCCGTGGTCCGAGCACCAGGCAGCCCAGCTTCAGGAAGCCGCCGAACAGGCCCGCCGGGAAGGCGAGCCATTGCAGGCAAAGCGTAGTGGCCGTCCGCCGGGTCCGATCGGCTTCAGCGTGCTCGCCCAGGACGGGGTGCGCTTCTACCCCGGCGAGCACGTGGCGCTGCCGCCGAAGGCGATCCCGGCGGAGTGACGTCGCCGTCTTGACCGCCGCCCTCGCGCGTCGCTTCACTGCGCGCGCATTCGGGAGGGAAGACGCGCATGAAGCCAAGGATCGCCATCATGGGGGCCGGCGCGGTCGGCGCCTATACCGGCGCGCACATGGTCCAGGCAGGCGAGGAGGTCATCTTCATCGACCCGTGGGCCGCCAACGTCGAGACGATGCACGCCAAGGGCCTGCGCGTCTCCCACATCACCGGGGAGGAGTTCACCGTCCCGGTCCGCGCGCTGCATCTGACCGACGCGCAGACGCTGGCGAAGGAGCGTCCGATCGACATCGCCTTCGTCTGCATGAAATCCTATGACACCGCATGGGCGACGCGATTGATCGCGCAGTATCTCGGTCCCGATGCGTTCGTGGTGTCGTTGCAGAACTGCATGAACGAGGAGACCGTCGCCTCGGTCGTCGGCTGGGGCCGTACCTTGGGCTGCATCGCCAGTTCGATCACGGTCGATCTGTGCGAACCCGGCCATGTGCGCCGCGCCGCCGGCAAGAGCCGCGGCAAGGGCCATACGGTGTATCGCGTGGGCGAGGTGCACGGCCGCATCACCGACCGCGCCCGCGAGGTGCATCGCCTGGTCGATACGGCGGACGGCGCGATGGTGACCTCCAATCTGTGGGGCGAGCGGTGGTCCAAGCTGGTTACCAATGTGATGGGGAACGGCTTGTCGGCGGCGACCGGGATGATCAGCCGCGACGTCGTGAAGAACGACGCCACGCGCCGGTTCTCCGCGCGGCTAGGCAGCGAGGCGATCCGGGTCGGCCAGGCGTTGGGCTACGCGCTCGAGGAAATCCTGCACATGGAGCCCGAGGTGATCGCGCGCGCCGGCGAGGGTGATGCCGACGCCGTGGGTGCTTATGACGACCACCGTCTGGAGGAGGTTCGCAAGCCCGGCGGCGGAGAGCATCGCCCGTCGATGGGCCAGGACATGGTGAAGGGGCGGCGCACCGAGATCGAGTTCATGAACGGTCTGATCGCCGACAAGGGCGAAACCGTCGGCATCGCGACGCCGGCCAACACCGCGCTGACCGCGATCGTCAAGCGGGTGGAACGTGGGGAGTTGCAGCCCGACCCGCGCCACATCGTCGATCTGCGGCTGAACTGAGGGGGCGATGCGGCGAAGCGCTTAGGGCACGATCGTTTCTGGTTAAATCGCCATCCCTGTCATTGCGAGCGCAGCGAAGCAATCCAGGGCCACCTGCGGGTGTGGGCCTGGATTGCTTCGCCTTCGGCTCGCAATGACGGCGCGCTTGTTCGCGCCTCCGTTTCAATCCGATCCAACTACGCTCTAGCGTTTGCGTCGGCGCGCGGCGAGTAGGCCTGCCAGACCAAGGCCGAACAGGCCGAGCGAGGCGGGTTCCGGGACGAAGGAAATCGAAACGTAGCTGGGGTCGATGTTCATGTTTCCCGGTATCAACACTTGGTTGGTGCCGCTGTCGAACGATCCGCCGCCGCCACCGCCGCCACCGTCGATGCCGCCACCGCCGCCGCTGTAGCCACCGCCGCCGCCGCCACCTGCGTAGTATCCATCGCCGGTGGGGCCGGCACCGCTGCCGCCGCCACCACCAAAACCACCGCTGGCAAAGCCATAACCCGTGGGGCTGCCGCCCGCGCCGCCGTACAGCCCAGCCGCGAAGGATTGGCCGCCGCTGCCGCCGGAATTGGCACCGGGGCCGCCGTTGCTTCTGAAGCCGGCCCCGCCACCTCCACCGATCCCGAGGGGCGGACCGCTACCGCCGGCGCCGCCATTGCCGCCAACCCCGCCAGCGCCGCCGGGGGCCCCAGCACCGCCCGAACCGCCCGTGAGACCATAGCCTCCACCGTTTGGCGGAGGAGCACCACCGGCGCCACCAGCCGGGAGGGCACCGGCACCCCCACCCCCGCCGCCACCGGCGATCACCAGCGCGACATTGCCAGGGGCCAGCACGAAGCTGCCACCACCACCACCGCCGGCTCCGACGTTGCTCCCGATCCCAAAGTTTTCGACGTCGCCGTTGCCGCCGGTCGATCCCACGGCGATTGTCAACACCTCACCTTGCGTGAGCAGGAAATCACCCTCGACTTGCGCTCCATATCCGCCGGGAGCGAAGCTCAATCGTCCCTCACCCCCGCTGCCTCCAGTTGCGAGGATTTCGTAAACGCCGGTCGTTGGCACGATGTAGGTCTGGAACGCGCCGGACGGTCCGACACTGGTAGGCCGGAAAGACACCATCGGCGACGCCGAGGCGCGGGCGGCGGAAAGCGCCAGGAACGAGGTTCCGGCCAGCAGCACGGCCCTTATGCCGCGGCTGCGCCAAGAAGCGGATCGATCGTGCATGTCCTCGCTCCCCTGTCCGATGTGGATGGAACCTTAAGGCGAATTCGTTCGATGAAGATGAAATCAGGATCAACAATCCGGGACTGTGCGACTTTCGTCAAAGCTCTGTTAGTTCGTTGGGTACGACGCCGTCACGCCAGGGCTACCGCGTATGAAAAAACACTGTCATGCCCGCGAATGCGGGTATCCATGTCTTGCTGGCGAGCAAAGGAAGACATGGATACCCGCATTCGCGGGTATGACGGGCGTTGACGTCGGTTGACGCCGCGATGCGATCCTGGGCACCTCATTGCGGCCCCGGCGATTCGCACCCGCATGAACCACGTCCCTCGCGCCGATCCGGCGGACATCCTCCGCCGCGTGTTCGGCTTTCCCGCCTTTCGCGGCTCGCAGGAGGCCGTGGTGCGTCATGTCGTGGGGGGCGGGGACGCGCTCGTGCTGATGCCGACCGGGGGCGGCAAGAGCCTGTGCTATCAGGTGCCGGCGCTGTGCCGGGCGGGCACCGCCGTCGTTGTCTCCCCGCTGATCGCGCTGATGGACGATCAGGTCGCCGCGCTTCGTCAGGTGGGAGTCGCGGCCGGCGCGCTGCACTCGGAGCTTGATCCGAACGAGGCGCGCGAGGTCGCGCGCGATCTGGCGCAAGGCGCCCTCGACCTGCTGTATGTCTCCCCCGAACGCTTGCTTGGGAACGGCACGCTCGACCGCCTCTCGCGCATCCCGCTCGCGCTGTTCGCGATCGACGAGGCGCATTGCGTGTCGCAATGGGGTCACGAGTTCCGTCCGGAGTACCGCGCGCTCGCGGGCCTTGCCGATCGCTTTCCCGGCATCCCGCGCATCGCGCTGACGGCGACGGCGGATCGGCGCACCCGGCCCGACATCCTGAGCGCGTTGCGGATGGAGGACGCGGCGGTGTTCGTCGCCAGCTTCCACCGCCCCAACCTGCATATCTCGGCGCAAGCGAAGGCGAGCGAGACCGCCCAACTGCAAGCGTTCCTCGCCCGTCACAAGGGCGAATGCGGCATCGTCTATTGCGGCACGCGCAACAAGACGGAGCGCATGGCGGCAGCGCTTGCCGCGCGCGGCGTGCCGGCGATCGCCTTCCACGCCGGGCTGGAACCGGAACGCAAGCGCGCCGCGCTCGATCGCTTCCGCTCCGGTGAGCCGATCGTCATCATCGCGACGATCGCCTTCGGCATGGGAATCGACCGTCCCGACGTGCGCTTCGTCGCCCATCTCGACATGCCCGACAGTCCCGAGGCGTTCTATCAGCAGATCGGCCGTGCCGGGCGTGACGGCGAGACCGCCGAGACGCTGCTGCTGTATGGCGGGCAGGAGATCGCGATGGCGCGTCATCGCGTCATGCAATCGTCCGTGCCCGACGCGCAGAAGCGCGTCATGCGGGCCAAGATCGAGGAGATGGTCGGGCTTGCCGAGACCGTCGATTGCCGTACGCGCACGCTGCTCGGCTGCTTCAACGAGGCGCTGGACGGCCCGTGCGGTCATTGCGACACCTGCGACGCGCCGCCCGAGACGCTCGCGGCGAGCGTGGAGGCGCAGAAGGCGTTGTCCGCGGTGCATCGCACCGGGCAGATCTTCGGCGGCGTGCACATCATCGCCGTGCTGCGCGGAGAAAAGACCGAGATGGTGCTGCGTCGCGGCCATGACCGGCTGGGCGTGTTCGGCGCCGGCGCCGATCGTTCGGCCGCGTTCTGGCGCGCCGTGCTGCGCCAACTCATCGCGGTGGGCGCGCTGGATGTGGATACCGAGGGACATGGCGGCCTCTATCTGGTCAGCGACAAGGCGCGTCCGTTGTTGCGTGGAGAGACGGCGTTCCGCGTTCGCGCCGAGACGGCGCCGGCGCGTCGGGTGTCGGCGGCCGCCGCCCCGCCTGCCCAGGATGTCGTTCCCACGGCGGACGAACAGGCGCTGTTCGACGCCCTGCGTGCGTGGCGCGCGCGCGAGGCGAAAGCGCAGTCGGTACCACCCTACGTGATCTTCCACGACACCGTACTGCGCGGCATCGCGTCCGCCCGGCCGTCGGATCTGGATGGCCTTGGTGTCCTGAAGGGTGTCGGGGCATCGAAGCTGGCGCGCTACGGCGCGGTGGTGCTGGGGATCGTGGCGCGGGGGGTGTAGCCGGCGTTTGCTCCTCGGGGATGGCTGGTGTACGTCGCCGGCTCGCCGCCGGAGCCATGATGACCGTCCCGTTCGCCGCCGCCGCGCTGGAGCCGGAGCTTGTCGGCCCGCTGGTGCTGGCCCTGCCCAAGGGCCGCATCCTTGCCGAGTGCGGCGAGTTGCTGGGGCGCGCCGATATCGTGCCGGCGCCCGACTATGCGGACGAAAGCAGCCGGCGACTGCGGTTTCCGACCAGCGAGCCGGGGCTCGACGTGGTGCGCGTGCGCCCGTTCGACGTGGCGACCTTTGTTGCGTTCGGAGCGGCGCAGCTCGGCATCTGCGGGGCCGACGTGCTGATGGAGTTCGACTACCCGGAGATCTATGCCCCGCTCGACCTCGGCATCGGACGCTGCCGGATCGCAGTGGCGGAGCCCGCCGAGACCGCCGGTAGCGACGATCCCACCCGGTGGTCGCGGGTGCGGGTGGCGACGAAATACCCCAACGTGGCGCGCCGGCACTTCGCCGCGCGTGGCGTCCACGCCGAGGTGGTGGACCTCAGCGGGGCGATGGAGCTGGCGCCGTCGCTCGGCCTCGCCCGGCTGATCGTCGATCTGGTGCAGACCGGTTCCACGCTGAAGGCGAACGGGCTGATCGAGACCGAGGTGATCGCCCCGGTCACCAGCCGGCTGATCGTCAATCGCACCGCGCTCAAGACGCGGCCGGAGGCGATCGGTTTCTGGATCGAGCGGTTCCGCGCCGCGTTGGGCGGGCCGGGGGTAATGTCGACGATCGCACCCCTCCCCCTAGCCCCTCCCGCAAGGGGAGGGGGGACTGGTTTGGGCGAGTCCTCCCTCCCCTTGCGGGAGGGGGTTAGGGGGAGGGGTCAGTCGGTCGGGCCACTGCCGTGAAGCGGCTGTCCACCGCCGATCTAGACTTCCCCGCCGCCTTCGACCGGTTGCTGGCCCAGGTTCGGGAGACGACGGAGCGGGTCGACCAGGCGGTGGCGGGGATCATCGCCGAGGTCAGGGCGCGCGGGGACGCGGCACTGATCGAGTACACGGCGCGGTTCGACCGGCTGACGCTGACACAAGACCGCTTGGCGGTGAGCAAGGCGGAGATCGACGCGGCGGTGGCGATCGTGACGCCGGCCCTGCGTGACGCGCTCGACCTCGCGGCGCGGCGCATCGAGGCGTTCCACGGGGCGCAGGTTCCGGCGGATATGCGGATCGACGATCCGGCCGGGCTGACGCTCGGGATGCGCTGGACGGCGCTGGACGCGGTCGGCCTGTACGTTCCCGGTGGCAAGGCGGCATATCCGTCCTCGGTACTGATGAACGCCATCCCGGCGCGGGTCGCCGGGGTGGCGCGGATCGCGATGTGCGTGCCCACGCCGGATGGCGTGCTCAATCCGCTGGTGTTGGCGGCGGCGCGACGGGCTGGAGTCGCGGAGGTGTACCGGGTTGGCGGAGCACAGGCGATCGCCGCGCTCGCCTTCGGGACGGCGAGCATCGCGCCGGTCGATCGCATCGTCGGCCCCGGCAACGCCTACGTCGCCGAGGCCAAGCGTCAGGTGTTCGGCCGCGTCGGGATCGACTCCATCGCGGGACCGTCGGAAGTGGTGGTGCTCGCCGATGCCGCCAACGATCCGCGCCTGGTGGCGCTCGACCTGCTCGCGCAGGCCGAGCATGACGAGGCGGCGCAGGCGATCCTGATCGCCGATGACGCGGA
Source organism: Acetobacteraceae bacterium (assembly GCA_049591635.1). Taxonomy (GTDB): domain Bacteria; phylum Pseudomonadota; class Alphaproteobacteria; order Acetobacterales; family Acetobacteraceae; genus DATFDN01. Next base: position 1,606 of record JBAWFF010000098.1, on the reverse strand, counting down.
TTTCGCCGACCGGGTGGCCGCCGCCGTCGCCGCCGAGTTGCGGCATTTGCCGCGCGCGGCGATCGCCGGGGCGAGTTGGGCGGCGCATGGCGCGATCATCGTCGTGCGCGACTGGGACGAGGCGGCGGGGCTGGTGAACCGCCTCGCGCCTGAGCACCTCCAACTGATGCTGACCGCGCCCGAGGCGGTGTTCGCGCGAATACGCCACGCGGGCGCCGTCTTCCTCGGACGGTGGTGCCCGGAGGCGCTGGGGGACTACGTCGCCGGGCCGAACCACGTCCTGCCGACCGGGCGTACCGCGCGGTTCGCGTCGGGGCTGTCGGTGTTCGACTTCCTCAAGCGCACGACCTGGGTGGCCGCCGATCGCGCCGGACTGGAGGCGATCGGACCGGCTGGCGTGGCGCTCGCTGAAGCCGAGGGGCTGGGCGCCCACGCGAGCAGCATCAGGGCGCGGCTTGACCCTGGTTCGACCGATGCTCATGTTGCGCCCGGGTATGAAACTCACGAATGAGGGCTGATGTCCAAGGAAGACATGATCGAGTTCAGCGGCACGGTGAGCGAGTTGTTGCCGAACGCCATGTTCCGCGTCCGGCTGGACAACGAACACACCATCCTGGCGCACACCAGCGGCAAGATGCGGAAGAACCGCATCCGCGTTCTGGCTGGTGATCGGGTGAATGTCGAGATGACGCCGTATGATCTCTCGAAAGGGCGGATAACCTTTCGGTTCAAGTGAGCCGTCCGCGGCTCGTTCTAGCTTCCGCGAGTCCCCGCCGGCTGGCGCTGCTGGAACAGATCGGGGTCGTGCCCGATGACGTCGCGGCTCCCGACATCGACGAAACCCCCCACAAGGCCGAGGTACCGCGTCTTTATGCCCAGCGCATCGCGCGCGCCAAGGCCGCCGCGGTTGGGGCGCCGGATACGCTGGTGCTGGCCGCCGATACCGTGGTCGCCGCCGGGCGGCGCATTCTTCCCAAGGCCGAGAACGAGGACCAGGCGCTCGCTTGCCTCGCGTTGCTGTCCGGCCGGCGCCATTCCGTGTTCACCGCGATCGTGCTGACCGCGTCGGACGGGCGGCGGGCGGAGCGGATGGTGGTGAGCCAGGTGGGTTTCGCCCGGCTGACCCGGGCGCAGATCGATGCCTATCTCGCGACCGAGGAGTGGCGCGGCAAGGCGGGAGGCTATGCGATCCAGGGTCGCGCCGGCGCGTTCGTGCGATTCCTGTCCGGCAGTTACTCCAACGTCGTCGGGCTGCCACTGTTCGAGACGGCGCAGCTGTTGCGCGGCGTGGGCTGGCTGCGTCCGTGACTGTCGTCGTCCTGGCCGCGTGCGGCCCTGGCGAGACGCGGGTCGCGGCGGTGGAGGGCGACACGCCGCTGGATTACGCGATCTCGCGCCCCGGGGCGCCGGACGGGGTCGGCGATGTCCATACCGGGAGGGTCATCGCGCGCGTCCCGGCGATTGGCGGGGCGTTCGTGGCGCTGCCGAATGGCGAGGGGTTCCTTCCCGACACCGAGGGCGCGGCCGAGTTGACGGACGGCGCTTCCGTGCTGGTGCGCATCACTCGGGCGGCCCAGGGCGGCAAGGGCCCGCGGCTGAGCGCGCG
>JBAWFF010000097.1:0-8054 GCA_049591635.1 Acetobacteraceae bacterium | reverse complement strand
CGGCTCGCGCGCGCGGCAGACGCGCCCAAGGGGGCGCCGATCGTGCTTGGCTGGGTTGGGCCGCTGTCGCCGCCCGGCGGCTACGCCGCGGGCATCCTGATGAAGAACGGCGCGCAGATGGCCGTCGAGGAGGTCAACGCGCAGGGCGGCCTTCTGGGTCGGCCGGTGCAGGTGGTCTATGCCGACACCCGCGGTCAGCCAGCCGAGGGCCGCGCGGCGGCGGAGCGGCTGGTGCAGGAAAACAAGATCGTCGCCGCCTTCGGCGAGTTCCATAGCCCCGTCGCGCTCGCCGAGATGGAGGTGTTCCATCGCTACGGCATCCCCTTCATGGCCTGCGACGTGTGGTCCGACCAGATCACCTCGAAGGGCTACAAGGAGGTATTCCGCAACTCCACCGCCGTATCGCTGATCGACACCATCATCGGCCAGTGGATGGCCGCCGCCGGCTTCAAGAATGTCGCCATCCTGGTCGAGAAGGACGACGTGGGGCTCGCCTCGCGGGTGGCGATGGGCGAGCAGCTCAAGGCCAAGAACATCCCGTTCACGCCGGTCGACGCCGACCCGAACCTGACCGATTTCACCGCCCAGCTGCTGCGGTTCAAGGCCGCCACGCCGCCCTATGATTTCTTCTGCACCGAGTTCTCCGAGACCGGCACCTACGACCTGATCCGCCAGGCCAAGGACCTCGGCTTCGCGCTGAACGCGAAATGCGGGATGTACAATTCCGGGGGTTCGGCGGTCGATCCGACGTTCTGGCAGAATGTCGGGCCGGCCGGCATCGGCCTCTGCACCGAGAATGTCGGGCTGCCGAAAAGCGCCTGGAACGACAAGACTCGCGCCTTCGCGGCGGCATTCAAGAAGAAGTACAACGCCGATCCCAACGGCGCCGTGATGGAGAGCTACGACGGCGCATGGCTGTTGTTCGATGCGATCCGCACCGCCGGCAGCACCGAGCCGGCCGGCATCATCCATGCGCTGGAGACGACGAAGTGGGTGGGCACGCGCGGAGAGTACGCGTTCTCCACCGACAAGGATCCCGCCTGGCACTATCATCAGTTCATGGCCGCCCCGCTCACCATTATCCAGTACACCGAGCTGAAGCAGGCGGTGGACGCGGCGCCCATCCTGTGGCCGAAGGCGATGGCGACGGTGGACTACCTATACAAGCCGCCCGCCTGACCGCTCCACGCCGATGACCAGCTACCTGCTCGTCCAGGCCCTGAACGGGTTGGTCATCGGCGTGATCTACGCGCTGATCGCCGCCGGGCTGACCGTGATCTTCTCGATCCTGAAGATCGTCAATTTCGCGCACGGCGAAATCTACATGGTGGGGGGATATTTCGGCTATTTCGTCATCACCCTGTTCGACATCCCGCCGCTGCCGGCGGTGCTGGTGGCGATGGCGCTGTCCTTCGCGTTGTCGGTGCTGCTGGAACGCACGTTGCTGTCGCCGCTCTATGACCCGCGAACCGAGCGCAAGAGCGATTACGGCATCTTGGTGACCTTCGGCATCTCCATCCTGCTGCGCAATCTCGCCATCATCGTGTTCGGTCCGTTCCCGTTGCGCCCGCCCTCGTTCTGGCCCGGATCGCTGGTGGTGGGCGATCTGATCATGAGCTGGGATCGGGTGTTCGCGACCGGCGCCGGGATCGTCATCCTGGTCGTCCTGCTGGTCTTCCTCGCGCGCTCCGCCTGGGGGCAGGCGCTCAACGCGGTCAGCCAGTCGCGCGAATCCGCCGCCATCGTCGGCATCAACGACCGGCTGGCCTACACCCTCGCCTTCGCCCTCGGCGGCGCGCTCGCCGGCGGGGCGGGCGCGCTGGTGGGACCGATCTACGCGCTGTCGCCGTCGATGGGGCTGATCCCCGATACCCAGGCCTTCGCCATCGTCGTGCTCGGCGGCATGGGTTCGGTGGGCGGGGCCATCATCGCGGCACTGCTGCTCGGCGTATCCGAAAGCATGTTCGTGGCCCTGTTCCCCGACCCGACGCGGGGCCTGAGCTACGCCCAGGCGTTCAGCCTGGTGGTGCTGATGGCGGTGCTGCTGATCCGCCCGACCGGCTTCTTCGGCCGGGCGCACACGGCGATGGAATAGCCGGTGCGGACGGCAATCCCGGTCTGGACCGGCGTCGGGCTGATCGCGCTGGCGTACCCGCTGCTGGTCGATCCGTACTGGCTGACGGTGGGCATCCTGGCGATCTTCTACGCCATCGTGACCGCGAGCTGGACGTTGCTCGTCGGCTATGCCGGGCAGTTCTCGTTCGGTCACATGGCGTTCGTCGTACTCGGCGCCTACACCTCGGCGCTGCTGGTGCAGGACGCGGGATGGCCGATCCCGCTGGCGGCACTCGCCGCCGTCGCCGTCTGTCTGGCGGTGGGCGCCGGCATCGGCGGCATCTGCCTGCGGATACGCGGGCCGTATCTCGCCATCTTCACCCTTGCCTTCTCCGAGGTCCTGCGGATCGTGATCACGACCGAGAACGAGGTCACCGGCGGGTCGGGGGGATTGCAGGCGGAGACGCTGTTTCACGGCCGCTCCGACATTCCCTACTATTTCGTGGCCCTGGCGCTGCTGGCCTTCTCGCTGGGTGTAATGGGGCTGATGGTCCGGTCCCGCTGGGGATTGTTCTTCCGGGCGATCCGAGAGAACGAGCAGGCGGCGGCGGCATCGGGCGTGCGGGTGGTGCGCTTCCGCGTCTTGGTGTTCGCGATCGCCAGCAGCTTCGCCGGTCTCGCCGGCGCCTTCTACGCCCATTACATCGGGATGCTGACGCCCGACATCGGCTCGGTCGATCAGATGGGGCTGATCGTCGCGATGGCGGTGATCGGCGGCTCCGAGAGCCTGCCCGCCGCCGTGCTCGGCGCCTTCGCGGTCGAGGCGCTGGTCGAGGCGCTGCGCGCGTACGGGCAGTGGCGTCTGGTGCTGTTCGGCGTGCTGCTGCTGCTGACCATGCGCTTCGCCCGCAACGGGCTGCTCGCGCTCGGCTGGGAGCAGCTGCGCCGGGTGCTTCCCGCCCGCATGGCGACGCGATGACGGCGCTGATCGAGGCCGCCGGGCTGACGCGGCGGTTCGGCGGCATCGTCGCGGTGAACGCGCTCGATCTCGTCGTCGAGGCAGGCGAGCTGGTGGGGCTGATCGGCCCCAACGGCTCCGGCAAGACCACCACGATCAACATGCTGACCGGCCATCTTCCGCCATCGGCCGGGCAGGTCCATCTGCGCGGCCATCGGGCCAACGGGATGGCGGCGGATCGGTTCGCCACGCGCGGCGTCGGACGCACCTTCCAGATCACCCAGCTGTTCGGCCGCATGACGGTGATGGAGAACATGCTGGTGCCCGGGCTGGCGCGCCCCGGTTCGGCGCGCGCCGATGCCACGGCCGCGGCGTGGCGTCACCTGGAGTTTCTGAACCTCGCGGGACTTGCCGGCCAGCCGGCGCGGAGCCTGTCGGGCGGACAGCAGAAGCTGCTGGAGCTGGGGCGCGCGCTGATGCTGGAACCGACGATCCTGTTCCTCGACGAGCCATTCGCCGGGGTGAACCCGGTGCTACGCGACGAGATCATCGTCATGGTGCAGGCGCTACATGCCGGGGGACGCACGTTCGTCGTCGTCGATCACGACCTCGAAGCGATCCAGCGGCTGGTGGGTCGGCTGGTGGTGATGTCGCGCGGCACCAAGATCGCCGACGGCACGGTTGCCGAGGTGCGCGAGGATCCCGCCGTGGTGCACGCCTACACGGGGGACGCATGACCCCGGCTCTCTCCGCGCGCGATCTGGTGGCCGGATATTTGCCGGGGATCGACATCCTGCACGGCGTCTCCGTCGATGTGCTGGCCGGGCAGGTGCGCTGCGTGCTGGGCCCGAACGGGACCGGCAAATCGACGCTGCTGAAGGTGCTGTTCGGCTTCCTCGCGCCGGTGCGCGGGGAGGTGTTCGCGGCGGGCGAGCGGCTCGATATCCCACCACACCGGATGGGCGCGCGCGGCATCGTCTATCTGCCGCAACGCCCGAGCGTGTTCCCGTATCTCAGCGTCGACGTGAACCTTCGCCTCGGCACCTGGCTGTTTCGCCACGACCGCGCGCGCGTCCACGCGGGGATCGAGGCGGCGTACGCGCGCTTCCCGATCCTGGCGGAGAAGCGCGGCCAGCGCGCCGGCACGCTGTCGGGCGGGCAGCAGCGGCAGCTGGAGATCGCGCGCGCGCTGCTGAATGATCCCGCGGTGTTCCTGATCGACGAGCCGACCGCGAGCATCGAGCCCAGGATCGCGGCGCGCATCTACGCGCTGATCGCCGACCTCGCGCGCGCCGGCAAGGCGGTGCTGCTGGTCGATCAGAACATCAAGGGCGCGCTGGATATCGCCGATCATGTCTATGTCTTGCGGACCGGGACGGTGTTCGCCGAGGGCCCGCGCGCGGACTTCACGGACAGCGTGGAGACGCTGGTGAAGAAGTGGCTGTATACGCGGGAAGGCGGCTGATGGCCGCGCCGGGTCAGGGCGGCGGCGCGCCCAGCACGTGCCCGTTCACCTCGCGTCCGTACATGCTCGACGGCGAGTCGTGGAACTTCGCCCGCGTCTCCGCCACCGAGCCGGTGAAACGCGGGTCCTGCGGGCGCTCCTGGCTGTCGATGAAGAGCGCCACGTCCCACGCCTGCTGATCGGTCAGGCTGCCGCCCAGGCCGAGCGGCATGTTGGCCTTGACGAAGCCCGCCGCCGTAGCAATCGAGGTCATGCCGGCGCCCCAGTTGTATGATCGCGGACCCCAAACGGCGGGGAAGACCACCGTGCCGCCGGCGGACTGCCCCGCGCCCGTGGCGCCGTGACAGAGCGCGCAGTGCTGATCGAAGACCTGCTTGCCGCGAGCGAAGTCCGGCGCGGCCGCCGGCTTGGGCAGGCGTGGATACCCGCGTCCCGCCATGTCCGCCCCGGTCGGCGCGCCCGTGGCCAGCCACGCGGCGTAGCTCTCCAATGCCACGAGCGTGGAGTCGCCGAGAGGCGGCTGCTTGCCGTTCATGCTGTACTGAAAGCAGCCTTGGAGGCGCTCGGCGAACGTGTTCACATGCAAGTTCTTGCTGCGATAGGCGGGGAAGGCGACCCATGCCGCCCAGAGCGGAGATGCGTTGGCGAGACGCCCGGCGTCGATATGGCAGTTGGCGCATGTGAGATCGTTGCCGACAAATTCCGGGGCGGCCTTGGCGGTGTCGCGGAAGATTCTCTCGCCCTGTAGAATCGCCTGCCCCAGGGGACCTTTGGGAATGGCGGTTTCCGCCGGCGGCGCGAATGGCGGCGCCGCGACGGCGGGGCAGAGCGATATGGCAAGCATGACGGCGCTTGCCAGGATGGCGCGAATTTCCAGCGTCATTTGCCCGCCTCCGGCGTGCTCGCCCGTCCGATCGAGGCGAAATAGGCGGCCGCGTCCTCGATATCCGCCTTTGACATTTTCTTCGCGACCGCCGCCATCAGGCCCAAGGGGCCGGGCCCGCGATGGCCTTGCTGCCAGGCCTGGAGTTGCGCGGCGACATAAGCGGCGGGCAGCCCCGCAAGCGGCGGGAACGCGGCGCCAACGCCCATCCCTTCAGGGCCGTGGCACTGCGAACAGGCCGGCAGCCCATCCGACCAGCGGCCACGTTCGGCGAGGAGCTTCCCCGGCGAAGGCGCGCCCCCGGCCGCGGCGATGGCGGGCGCCGGAAGGCCGGCGTAATACGCGGCCACGGCTTCGTCCTGTGCCGAATCGAGCGCCTTCGCGACCGGCGCCATGATCGGGCTCGCGCGCGTGCCGTCGGCGAAGTCTCGCAGTTGCTCTTGTAGATAGGCAGCGCCTACCCCCGCCAGACGCGGCGCGCCGATCGCCGCATTGCCCTCCCCGTGGGCGCCGTGGCAGACGGCGCAGGGCGGCGCACTCCCGCTTCCTTGCGCGGCGATGCTCGCGCCGTTCGGCGCGGCGAGCACGGCGCAAGGCCCAAACAGCATGATGCCGAGGATGCCGGGGAGAAACCAGGCGGGCCGTCCCATTCGCGGTTCCTGTTCGCTGGCGTAAGCATGCCTTGGATGGCGCGTCGAACACAACTGTTTAACGCCGCGCTGTCTCCTGCTTCCTCGCGATCAGGCCCACCATGTCGCCGACGTTCTTCAGCCCCTCCACCTCGACCGTGCTGAACTTGATCCCGAAGCGAGACTCGACGGCGACGACGATGTTGATGTGGTTGAACGAGTCCCACTCGGCGATGTCGGCGGCGGTGGTGTCGGGGCCGAGGCTGATCGTGTCGTCGCCGAAGAGGTCGCGGAAGATCTCGTTCAGGCCGTCATAGATCGCATCGTTGCTGGTCATGGCGTCTCCGGTTCGTGGTCACGTGCGGGAGCGAATCAGGCGCCTCGCGCCGACGCTCACGCATAGCACGAACACGGTGATGACAAGCGCCCCCGCCCAGGCGAGGGCGTGCCAGTCCGCGTACGGGCTGAGGGCGAACTGGAAGATGACCACCGGGATGTTGGCCATCGGGTGTGCCGGGTTGGCGGTCCAGAACTGGTTGTTGAGGGCGGTGAACAGCAAGGGCGCGGTTTCGCCACTGATGCGGGCCACCGCGAGCAGGATGCCGGTGGTGATGCCGGTGCGCGCGGCGGGCCAGATCACTAGGGTGATCATGCGCCAGCGCGGCGCGCCCAACGCGAGCGCGGCCTCGCGCAAGGTCATCGGCACGAGACGCAGGGTTTCGTCGGTTGTCCGCACGACGACGGGGAGCAGGATCAGTGCCAGCGCGACGGCGCCCGCGTAGCCGGAGAAATGCCCGCTCTGGCGGACCACCAGCGCATAGACGAACAGGCCGATCACGATCGAGGGCGCCGACAGCAGGATGTCGTTGATGAAGCGGATGGTCTCGGCGAGCCAGCGCAGCCGCGCGTATTCGGCGAGCCAAGTGCCCGCCATGACGCCGACTGGCGTGCCGATCGCGGTGCCGAGAACGACCATCAGCAGGCTGCCGTAGAACGCGTTGAGCAGCCCCCCCGCCGAGCCGGGCGGCGGGGTCATCTGGGTGAACAGCCGGGGCGTCAGCGCCGAGGCACCGTAATAGAGCGTCGCCCCGAGGATCCAGAACAGCCAGAACACGGCGAACAACGTCGCCGCCGCGGACAGGCCGAGGGCAATCCGACCGCGCAACGCGCGCCGGCGACGCAGGGCGCGCGAGGCGTTCGCCGCCATCAGCGTCCGCCTTGACGGGCCGCGCGGATCAGCAGGAGCTTGCCCGCGCACAGCACGACGAACGTGATGACGAACAGCAGGAAGCCGAGCGCGATCAGCGAGGACACGTAGAGTGGCGAGTCGGCCTCGGTGAACTCGTTGGCGATCGCCGCCGAGATGGTGTTGCCCGGCATCAGCAGCGACACGCTGAGGTCGTGCGCGTTGCCGAGCACGAAGGTCACCGCCATCGTCTCTCCCAGCGCGCGGCCGAGGCCGAGGAAGATACCGCCGATCACCGCGGTGCTGGTGAAGGGCAGCACGACCTTGCGCACCACCTCCCAGCGCGTCGCGCCGACCGCGAACGCCGCCTCGCGCAGTTGCGGGGGCACCAGGGTGAACACGTCGCGCATCACCGAGGAGATGAACGGGACCACCATGATGGCGAGGATGATGCCGGCGGTCAGCATCCCGATCCCAAGCGGCGGGCCGGAAAACAGCGCGCCGATGCCGGGGATCGGGCCGAGATGGTCGTTGAGCCAGGGTTCCACATAGTCCGACATGATCGGAACGAAGACGAACAGCCCCCACATGCCGAAGATGATCGATGGGATGCCCGCCAGCAGTTCGATCGCCGCCGCGACCGGGCCGCGCAGCCATGCGGGCGCGACCTCGGTCAGGAAGACGGCGATGCCGAAGCTGACCGGGACCGCGATCAGCATGGCGATCAGCGAGGAGACGAGTGTGCCGTAGATAGCGACGCCGGCGGCGAACTGCTTGGCGACCGGATTCCACTCGGTGCCGTAGAGGAAGCGCAATCCGAAAGCGCGGAACGCCGGCAGGCCGCCGTAGAGCATCGAGGCGGCGATCGCCAGCAGAAG
>JBAWFF010000096.1:0-2242 GCA_049591635.1 Acetobacteraceae bacterium | reverse complement strand
CGGTACCCTGGCCGAAGCGGGCCGGCTCCGCCCGCTTTTGTCGCTGCTGCGAGATCCGGCCGGACGCGCGGCCGATTTGCACGCCGCGCGGGAGGCGGGCGCGCAACTGGCGCGGATCGATGCGGAGCTGGCGCGGATCGAGGCCGGGGCCGGCGACCGCTCGATGGCTGCTCGGGACTTGGGCCAAGAGGCCGCCGCTGGGATCGCTCTCGGCGCGCTCGCTCTCGCGTTCGCCTTGGCGCTCCTCGGATGAGCGTGCCTCGGGCCGTCACGCGAAACGGATCGCTGCTTTGGGCACAGGGCCTCGCGTGCGGCGGCATCGTGGCGTTCGCGCCGGCGCTGGGCCTGCTGCTGGCGGCGTTGTTCTGGCCGATCGGATTGGCGCTCGTGCTGGACAAGGCGCCGGGACGCCCGATGGCACGCGCGGCCGCACTATGCGCCGCCGCCGCCGCCGTGCGGCCGATTCGCTCGGCGTGGACAAGCGGGCCCGGGTTGGACTCCAGCCTGGCGCTGGCGACCGACGTCCGTGTCCTCGCCGCGACGTGGTGCGCGGCCGCCGGCGGATGGGGCCTGACAATACTGGCCCCGATCGTCGCTCGGGCGGTGCTGGAAGCGGCCAGCGCGACCCACGCCGCCCGGCTCAGGGCCGAGCGAGCGCGGTTGCTTGCCGCGTGGCGTTGGGACGATGGCGGATCGGACGCCGGTCCCTGACGTCAGGCGACGCTGGAGGCCAGGCGCTTGGTGCCGGCGGCGCTCTGCAGCCGCCGCTCCGCGATCTGCGCCTTCATCGCCTTCTGGAGCTTCTCGAATGCGCGCACCTCGATCTGGCGCACTCGCTCGCGGGAGATGCCGTATTGCTGCGACAGCTCCTCCAGTGTGGTCGGGTTGTCCTTGAGCCGGCGCTCGATCAGGATGTGGCGTTCCCGCTCGTTCAGCGTCGTCAGCGCCGAACTCAGCAGGGCCTTGCGCCCGGTCAGCTCCTCGCGGTCGCCGATCGCGGTTTCCTGGCTCTCGGTCTCATCGACCAGCCAATCCTGCCACTCCCCTTCGCTGTCGGAGCGCACCGGGGCGTTCAGGCTGTGATCGGGCGCCGCGAGCCGGCGGTTCATGCTGACCACGTCCTGTTCCGGCACATCGAGGACGCGGGCGATCTTGGCCACCTGCTCGGGCTTGAGGTCGCCGTCCTCGATCGCCTGCATCTGGCCCTTCAGCCGGCGCAGGTTGAAGAACAGCTTCTTCTGCGCCGCGGTGGTGCCCATCTTCACCAGCGACCAGGAGTGCAGGATGTATTCCTGGATGGCGGCGCGGATCCACCACATGGCGTAGGTGGCGAGGCGGAAGCCGCGGTCCGGATCGAACCGCTTCACCGCCTGCATCATGCCGACGTTGCCCTCGCTGATCAGTTCGCCGACCGGCAGGCCGTAGCCGCGATAGCCCATCGCGATCTTCGCGACGAGCCGCAGATGGGAGGTGACGAGCCTGTGGGCCGCTTCCATATCCTCGCTGTCGCGCCAGCGGCGCGCGAGGCTCAACTCCTCGTCAGGGGTGAGCATGGGGAATTTGCGGATATCCTGAAGGTACCGGGAGAGGTTGCCTTCGGGGGCGACGTTGAGGACGGCAGAGGCCAAGACAGGCTCCTTTCGTCTGGCGGGGACCAAGGTCCTACCCAGATCGGATGGCGTTGAGCGGTAACGCCGTGGACTGCAAGACAGTCCATGAAGGTGGCAGGGATGTGACGTCCCGGCGGACGGCCCCATTCAGGCGGCCAGGTGCCGGACGGTGTCCGATTCGATCCTGCCAACGCCGAATCGGACAAGGCGGGTTCATACAGGACCTATCCGGTCCTGTCAAGAATCCTGACCTGTCGGCTCATCCGGATTGGGCAAGGGTGTCCAGCAAGGCTTGCATGTCAGCCGGCGGCGGTGTCTCGAACAGCAGGGTCGCCCCAGTGCGCGGATGCGCGAAGCCCAGTCGGGCGGCGTGCAGGGCTTGGCGCGGGAAGCCGAGCAATGCGGCCCGCGCCGACGGCGGAAACAGGCGGGCGACGGCGGGCGGGCGGCGCAGATAGAGCTTGTCGCCGACGATCGGATGGCCTCGGCTGGCCAGGTGCACCCGGATTTGATGCGTCCGCCCGGTCGCCAGCCGGCACTCCAGCAAGGCCGCGCCGCCGTCGAATCCGCGCAACGTGCGATAGCGGGTCAACGCCGCCTTGCCCCGCCCGTCCGGGCGCAGGGCCATGCGC
>JBAWFF010000095.1:0-8369 GCA_049591635.1 Acetobacteraceae bacterium | reverse complement strand
GGCAATCGGCAAGCTCAAGCGGTTCAAACGCGTCGCCATGCGGTGCGAGAAGACCGATATCAGCTACTCGGCCATCATCAGTTTTGCGTGCGGTCTGATGCTGGTTAAATCCGTCCACACGACCTAGTGCATCGATTGATGCGGCGTCAAGCGAATAATTGTGGAATAGATGATGTTACCTATTCAGCACATTCGGCTTGCTTCGCAGCTCTTCGGGACGCTCGTGCACCCGGTGGAACGTCTCCATACTGACGCACGGTTCCTAGCGCATCCAAAGCTTCCACCTGACTGCCTCTGACCCAGAGCGGGTTCACCTCCAGCGCATCCAGCTTCGGCCCCAGCGCCAAGGCGGCATCGCCGATCGCGGCGACGGCGCGAGCGATGGCGTCGAAATCGGCGGCCGGGACGCCGCGGACGCCTTCCAGCAGCTTGGCGCAGCGCAGTTCGGTCAGCATCCGGCGAACTTCGGCTTCCGCGACGGGGAGCGGGCGGAGGGCGACGTCCTGAAGCACTTCGACCCAAACGCCGCCGAGCCCGACGGCGATGACCGGGCCCCATTGCGAATCACGCGTGCAGCCGACGAAGAGTTCGAGGCCGCCGGTCCGCATCGGCGCGACCAGTACGCCATCGACATGGGCGCCGGCCGGCGCGGCGGCGCGGACCCGAAGGAACGCGTCGGCGACCGCCTGATCGCCCTCCAGGTTCAGCGCCACGCCACCGATGTCGCTCTTATGGGCGATGTCGTCGGAGGCGATCTTCAGCGCGACCGGCCCGCCGATGCGCCGCGCTGCCGCGACGGCCTGTTCGGCATCCCCGACCAGCTCGGTCGGGACCACGGGGACACCGCGCTCGCCAAGAAAGGCGAGCGCGGCCCGTTCCGAGAGCGGCAGGCTGACGATGGCAAGCGGCGGAACCGCGCGCACCGGGGCGAGGCCACGGCGCACCCGTTCGGACCACCAGAACGCGTGGGCGAACGCGTTGGCGCCGTGGTGGATGCCGCAGCCCACGTACGGCAGCCCGGTCTCCTGCAAGATACGGTAGGCGGTTTCGGTCACTGGTTTGGTCGTGTGGCTGATCATCAGCGCCGGGATCGGCGCCGTCTTCAGCCCCTCGCCGATGTGGCGAAGCGCCGCCACCACGAAATCGCTGGCCGACTCCTCGGCGGTGGGCACGTCGAAGAGGCAGCAGAGCGCCGAGAACTCCGGCTGAGACCCCAGGATGCGCAGCCCCTGCTCGAACAGTTCCGGCTGCAAGACCGCCCCGCCCGTGATGTCGAGCGGATTGTGAGGGGTCCCGAAGGCCGGCAGCGCCGCCCTCAGCTCCTCGGTCGCCGCCGACGAGAGCGGCGGAATCGGTAGCGTGCCGAGCGAGGCGCGGTCGGCGAAGACTTCGCAAGCGCCACCCGAGACCGACACGACCGCGATCCCGTCGGGGCGGAGCACGCCCGTGCGTGTGATCACGTCGGCGGTGAACAGCAGGTCCTCGATCGACTCGACCCGCACGATCCCCAACTGGCGGCAGACGCCGTTGAACACCCGGTCATCGCCGACCACGGCGCCGGTATGGGCCTGCGCGGACTTGGCGGTGATGTCGGACAGGCCGATCTTCAGCACCACGATCGGCTTCCTCGCGGCCAACGCCTTGCGGGCGACGGCGGCGAACCGCTCCGCGTCGCGGATGGTCTCGGCGAACAGCGCGATCGCGCGGACCTTCGGGTTGTCAAGCAGATAGTCTATGAAGGCGGCCGCATCGAGGTCGGCCTCGTTGCCAGTGGAGATCATGTGGCTCAGCCCGATCTCGTGCTGCTGGGCGAGCGCGGCGATGAAGCTCGCCGTCGCCCCGCTTTGGGCGATGACGGCGATGCCGCCGGCCTCGCGCGGCGACCGAAAGCCACCGGTCCAAAGCGGGACGTTGTCGAGAAAGTTGACCAGCCCCAGACAGTTGGGGCCGAGAAGGGAGATGCCGTAGCGCGCGACCAAACCGGATAGGCGCTCCTGGAGGCCCCTGCCCTCCTCTCCGGTCTCGGCGAAGCCGGACGTCAGCATGATGGCATTCCTCGCCCCCGATGCGGCGAGGTCGGCCAACGCCTCTTCCATCGCGGCAAGCGGGACCATGATGAGGCCGAGGTCGATCGGCGCGCCCACGGCGACGCAGGAGGTCGCGGCGGCGCGGCCATGCACGATGCCGCCGCGGCGGGCGACCAGGTGGACCTGCCCGGCATATTTACGGCTCACCAGGTTGTCGAAGGTGCCCTGCGACCAGCGGGAGCGGTCGGTCGCCCCGATCAGCGCCACGGAGCGTGGGGCGAGCATGGTGGACAGGTCGCGTGGCGCGCCCTCTGTCATCGCGTTTCCTTCACGTTTGTTGTGGGAAGTCTCGCATGGGGTGTAGCGGGCGTCACCCCGGCAACCGGAACGCCTGCCAGCCGCTTACCCGGGCGGAGGCGGTGGCGATGCGAACAAATGTCAATCTCTTTTGGCTACGTCCGGGCGAGTTGTCGGCCTACCGGGGACACTCGATCCTCGTCGTGGACCCGACTGGATGCATGGGGTCAGGCACCGAGGGCTTCTACCTGCACCGGACCCGCTTCCTGTCGCGCCTGGCGCTGAAAGTGGGCGGCAAGGACCCGGTTTTTGTCTCGGCCAACCCGGTGGAGCCGCACTCCCTCATCTCCTACCATCTGGCGCCGTCCCCGGCTGGGCGTGCGGCGGGACCGGCGCCCGGAGACAAGGACAGTTCCGGCGGCGAGATCGCCGAGAAGGGGATCGAGATCCAGGTGAACCGCTACGTCGGCGGCGGATTGCACCAGGACGTTCATGTGACCAACCACGGCATGGCACCGACGAAAGTCACCCTGGCGTGGGAAGTGGCGGCGGATTTCGCCGATCAGAGTGAGGCGCAGAGCGGGAAGCGGCAGCAGAATGCGCCGGTCGCGCAGGCGTGGACGCCCCATCCCGGGGGAGGCGAGGTGACGTTCCGCTATCTCCACCCCGACCTCGCGCACGCGACGATCGTGCGGTTCTCCGGCTCGGACGCCTTCGTCGAGGGGTTGGGGGTCGTAGGCTGCACGATCGAACTCGCGCCGCGGGAGACGCGAACTCTTGGGATCGACATCGTTCCGATCTTTCTCGGCGAAGTGGTCGCCCCGTTCCACGGTCTCGACGGCGCCATCGTGGGCGATGCGCCCGCCGTGCAGGTGCGCGAGGCATGGAACGCGGGCTGCGCGCGGCTGAGCGTGGGCAACCCGGTCGTACAGGCGGCCTGGGACCGTGCCGAGGCCGATCTCGGCTCCTTGCAGCTGCTGGAGGGCGAGGGCGAGGAGCGGTTCACGCCGGCCGCCGGCGTGCCGAACTATATCGCGTTGTTCGGGCGCGACACGCTGATGGCGTCCTGGCAGTCCGCGTTGCTCAACCCGGCGACGTTGCGCGGTTCGCTGAGACTGATCGGCAAGTGGAACGCGACGGCGACCGATGACAAGTTCGACGCCCAGCCGGGAAAGGTGCTGCATCAGCGCCAACTGAGTCCGCTCGCCTTGCTCGGGCTGAAGCCATTCCTGCACTATTACGGGGATTATTCGGCCGCGGGGCTATTTCTGCTCGGGCTGGCGACCGATCTGGCGCATTCCGGCGACGCGGCGTTCTTTCGCTCGATGAGCGACAAGGCGCTCGGCACGCTCGAATGGATGGACCGCGACGGCGATGCCGACGGCGACGGTTTCTACGAATACCAGACACGGGCGGGCGCGCAGGGGACCAAGAACCAGGGCTGGAAGGATTCCGGCCAGGCGATCCTGCACGCGGACGGCCGCATGGTGGCCGATCCGATCGCGGTGTGCGAGATTCAGGGGCTGTATTTCGCGGCGAAGCAGGCAATGGGGCTCGCCTTCATGGCGGTCGGCGAGCATGGGCGCGGCGCCGAACTTCTGGCGCAGGCGGATGCGCTCAAGCGCCGCTTCAACGACGTGTTCTGGATGCAAGAGGAGCGGTTTTTCGCCCTCGCGCTCGATCCCGACAAGCACAAGGTGCGGAGCATCGCCTCGAACCCCGGGGCGTGCCTAGCGTATGGCATCGTCGATGCCGACAAGGCCGGAGCGGTCGCCGAGCGGCTGATGGCGCCCGACATGTTCAGTGGCTGGGGCATCAGGACGCTGTCGAGTCTCCATCCGGCCTATAATCCCCTCGCCTACCATCTCGGGACGGTATGGCCGTTCGCGAACGCGCTGACGGCGTACGGGCTGGCGCGGTACGGGTTGGTCGAGCCGCTGCACCGCGTGGCGAAGGCGCAGTTCGACGCGACCGAGGTGTTCCACCTCGATCGCCTGCCGGAAGTGTTCGGCGGTCATCCGCGCGACGCCCGCCATCCGCATCCCGGGGTCTATCCTGGCGCCTGCGCGCCGCAGGCGTGGTCGGCGAGCGCGATCGTGTTTCTGGTCCATGCGATGCTCGGACTGACTCCACTGGCGCCTCTGAAGACGCTGATCGTGGACCCGGCGCTGCCCGCGTGGCTGCCGGAGGTGACGTTGGAGGGGATTCACGTTGGGGACGCGACGGTCAGCCTGCGGTTCGCGCGGGACGAAGCGGGCGCCACGAGCCACGAGGTGCTCGCGGGCGGCGGGCGCGTGCGGATCCATCGGCCGGAGCGGTCGGCGGGGCAGCCGAGCGACCGGGTCGCAGCGGCGATCCGGGCCGTGATCGGGGGTTGACCTTCAGCGCGCGGCGCCCACGTCGCGCAGCCGGCCAGGCGTGACACCGAAGGTCGCGCGTAGCGCAGCGCCGAACGCGGGAGTGCTGGCGTAGCCGACGCGCGCTGCGGCGCGGGCCGGCGTCGCCCCGGCGGCGAGGAGGGCGACTGCCTCGGTCAGGCGGAGTTGGCGGCGCCATTGCTGAAAACTCATGCCGGTCTCGCGGCGGAACAGGCGGGCCAGGGTACGGACGGAGGCACCGGCGTCGGCGGCCCAGGCGTCCAGGTCGCGCCGATCGTCGGGCTGGGCGCGAAGGCGATCCGTCAGACGCAGAAGACGTGGGTCGCGCGGCACCGGCAAGGCAACCGGCAGGGCGCGGGCATGGGCGATTTCGTCGAGGGCAAGGGCGGCGAGGTGGCCGCCCCTGCCCTCGGGGTCCCAGTCCAGCGGCTCGGCGCAGGCGCCGAGGATCAACTCGCGCAGCAGCGGCGAGATCGCGATCACGGTCGCGACGGGGGGCGCGACGCGGGCGGCGTCGTCACGCAGGAACAGCGCCCGCATGGCAACCGGGCCGTCCATGCGGACCGCATGAGGAAGGTCCGCGGGCAGAAACAAGCCGCTGGCGGGGGGAACGGCGAAGCTCGCATCATCGGTCGTGACCCGCAGGACGCCCGAGAGCGTGTAGAGGAGTTGGGCGCGCGCATGGAGGTGCCGTCCCGTGGCGTAGCCGTCGGGGTAGTCGTGCGCATAGCCGACCACGTTGCGGGGCGCGCGCTCGTGGGCGACGGTTCGCGGATTGACTTCCGAGGTCTGTCCGATACGCGACATGATCTGGCCGGACATCGTGCTACGGCCATCCTAGCTTGGCGAAGGACTCGTGCAAAGCCTCCGGAACCTCTCCTCCATGACCCTCGCCCGCCGCCAGATCGCCTTCATCAACGCCGCGCATTCGATCACGCACTACTCGCTCCTGATCCTGCCGACGGCGGTGCTGGTCATGGCTCGCCCGGGCGGGCCGTTCGGTTCGGAATACGGGCCGATCCTCGCGCTCGCGACCGGGATGTTCGTGCTGTACGGCGCCGGCTCGCTGCCGCAAGGCTGGCTCGCCGCGCGGCTGGGACGCAAGACGATGATGGCGGCATTCTTCCTCGGCACCGGGATTTCGCTGGTAGCGGCCGGGATGATCGCCTCCCCGCTAGCGCTGGCGCTGACGCTCGCCGTGGCGGGCGCGTTCGCTTCCATCTACCACCCGATCGGCACCGCCATGCTGGTCGACGCGGCGGGCGACAAGCCGGGCCGTTCGATCGGGGTCAACGGGGTGTTCGGCAATCTGGGCGTCGCGATGTCGCCGGTGCTGACCGGCCTGCTCGCGCACTATCTGACCTGGCGCGCGGCGTTCCTGGTGCCTGGAGCACTGTGTACCGTGGTCGGCCTGCTATGGCTGCGCTTTCCGGTGATCGAGGCTGGCGCGCATCGGACCCGTGCTCCCTTCCCGGCGATCCCGCCCGCGCTGGTGCGCCGCGCGGTGATCGTGCTGCTGCTGATCGCCATCGCCTCCGGCCTGGTGTTCAACGCCTTCACCATCCTGCTGCCGAAGCTGATCCAGGACCGGCTGGCGGATAATCCCAGTCTGCTCGCGGTGGTGGGCGCGGCGGCCTTCGCCGTGACCCTCTGCGGGGCGCTCACGCAGTTCACGGTGGGACGGATGATCGACCGCACGACGCTGAAGCGCGTGTTCCTCCCGCTCGGGTTGGCGCTGGCCCCGAGTCTCGCGGCGCTGGCCTGGCTGCACGGCTGGGCGATGCTGATCGTCGCCGGCCTGGTCGCGGCGGTGATCTTCGGGCAGGTGACGGTGAACGAGACGATGACAGCGCGCTACATCTCCCCCGAGACGCGGGCACGCATGTACTCGGTGCGCTTCTTCGTCGGCTTCCTGGGCGCGGCCGCGGCGGCGCCGCTGGTGGGGCTGCTCGAGCAGCGCACCGGGAGCTTGACCACGGTGCTGCTGTTGCTTGCGGTGGTCGCGCTGATCACCCTGTTCTGCGCGGTGTTCTTCCCCGACCGCAAGGAGGAGCTACAGCCGGCGTTGTGGGCGCGGGCTATGCAGCCGCAGGCGATGGCGGTGGCGGCAGCGGAATAAGCCGCTCGCGCGCGACGCCCGTCAGATCGGCAATGTGCTCGATGGTGAGGTCGGCTGGCGGGTATTTCGCGACCTCCGCCGGATCCAGCGCGTAGTGGCCCTGACGCGGGAAGACGGTGGTCACACGTGGACCCCACACCTGCTTCACCGCGTGCAGGATGCGCAGCTTGTCGTCGATCAGCACGTAATGGCGGGCGGGATAGAAGCGGGCGACGTCGTCCAGTTCCTGTTCCTTGTGGACGTAGATCAGGACGCGATCCTCGAAGGCGCGCCATAGGCCGGAACGCTCCACCTTGCGCGGCTGGAACACGGCGTCGCCGTCCGACAGGATGACGGTCGGCCCCCAAAGCGCCACGTGGCGGACCGCGTCGAACGCGCCCGGATAGACGCGATCGGGGAACGGGTAGTCGACCAGCCAGTTGGCGACGCGCAGTACCCGCGGGTCGTGCAGGTCCTCCAGGCGATAGCGTTGCAGCGCGCCGAGATAGTCGGCGTAGCCGAGTTCGCCGCGCAGCTGCTCGAACAGTTCCCAATAGCGGTCGCTGGCCTTCTCGCCGTACGATTCAGTGAGGTGGGCGCGGAGTTCCGCCTGCACATCATCGTTGTCGAGCAGGGTGTTGTCCACGTCGAACAGGAAGACGGTGTCGTGCATTGGCGGAGTGTGGCGGGGGCGGTAGGTTCGGTCAAACGGGGGGACGGGCATGGACCAACGGGAGATCGAGGCGGCGGCGGCGCAATTGCTGGAGGCGCGGCGCAACGGTACACGGATCGCCGAGCTGGCCGTGAAGCCGGCGAACGTCGCCGAGGCGCACGCCATCCAGGACGCGGTGGACGCCGCGCTGGGCGAACCGGTCGGCGCGTTCAAGGCCAATGCGCCGCCGGGCGAGGAGCCGACACGAGGGCTGATCTACGCACGCACGATCCAGGCAAGTCCGGCGCGGCTTTCGGCAGCCGAGGGCGGGGATCGCGGGGTCGAGGGCGAGATCGCGTTCCGCTTCCGCCGCGATCTGCTCAAGCGCGAGGCGGTGTACACGCGCGAGGAGGTCGCCGACGCGGTCGACGCCTGCGCGGCAATCGAGGTGGTGTCCACTCGGTTCGTCGACGGCAGGGAGCGGAGCACCCTGGAGAAGCTGGCCGATTGCATCGGCAATGGCGGATTCGTTCCCGGCGAGACCGTGCGCGAATGGCGGAAACTCGACCTCGGGACGCTGCACGTCGCGCTGTCGGTGAACGGCGCGGTGCTCCTGGAGCAGGATGGCGGCCATCCGATCGGCGATCCGCTCGGGGTCGCCGTCGCGCTGGTGAACATGCTGGGGGTGAAGGCGGGCCAGTATGTGACGTGTGGATCATGCACGGGCCTGCGATTCCTGAAGGCGGGCGATAGCTGCGCGGTGCGCTTCGGGGGGCTGGGAGATGCGGCCGTGAGCTTCGCCTGATGCGCGTCGAGACGCTGCTGCCGCTAGGCAAGCTCGATCCCGGGCTGCGCGCGCCGGATGTCGGGCTGGACGTCCGGACCGTGTTCGACGAGGCGCGCCGGGTCGAGGCGTT
>JBAWFF010000094.1:0-1714 GCA_049591635.1 Acetobacteraceae bacterium | reverse complement strand
GCGCCGGACAGTGCGCTCGGAATCGAGCACGATGAGCGGGTCAGGGAGGTGCTCCAGCACCGCGCCGTCGGCGCGGCGGAGTGCCGCCATCTCCTCGGCGCGGCGGGCGATCAGGCCGCGCAGGCGCACGGCTTCGCGCCGGACGCCACGCAGGCGCATCCAGAGCGCGATGGCGAGGGCGGCGAGGGCCAGCACGGCCAGGCTCAGCACGACGATCGGCACGATTCCCTCCCGCCGGGCAAAGGACGGTGAGCGGGGCGGCTTGTCCAGCGCGATGTGCTAGGATCAGCCGATGGAAACACCGTCCGATCCGCGCATTTTGTGGCTGCTGCGCCGGGCTGACGACGCGCTGATCCTCGGCCATCGGCTGTCGGAATGGTGCGGTCACGGGCCGACGATGGAGGAGGATCTGGCGCTCGCCAATATCGGGCTGGACCAGATCGGGCTGGCGCGTGCGCTCTACCAAGCGGTGCAAGCCGGGACCGGGCGCACCGAGGACCAGCTGGCCTATCTGCGCACCGAGCGGGAATACCTGAACTGCCTGCTGGCCGAGCAGCCGAACGGCGACTTCGCGCATACCATCGTCCGCCAGCTGCTTTACAGCGCGGCGCTCGATCCGTATTGGCGGGCGGCTTGCGCCTCGACGGATCCCGACATCGCCGCGATCGCCGCGAAGGCGGAGAAGGAATCGGCGTACCATCTTCGCCATGCCGGCGAATGGACGGTGCGCCTCGGCGACGGCACGGCGGAGAGCCATCGGCGCGCGCGGGCGGCGTTGGAGGCACTATGGCCGTTCACCGACGAATTGTTCGAGGCCGACGCGGCGGAGACCGCGCTGATCGCGGCGGGCGCCATCCCCGACCCGGCGCCCATCCGCGACGCCTGGAACGCGCGGATCGACGCCGTGCTGAGCCGCGCGACCTTGGCGCGCCCCGACCGGGTTTGGCCGCAAAGCGGCGGGCGTGCCGGACGGCATGGCGAGCATCTGGGCTCGCTGCTCGCCGAGTTGCAGCACCTGCAGCGGACCTATCCGGGGGCCGAGTGGTGAACGCCGATGCCGCATTGCGCGAGCGGGCCGAGGCGGCCGCGGGCGCCGTCGCGGACCCCGAGTTGCCGTTCCTGACCATCGCCGAACTCGGCATCCTGCGCGGGGTCGCGGTGCGCGACGGCGTGGTGGAGGTGGCGATCACGCCCACCTACACCGGCTGCGTCGCCACCTCCATGATCGCCGCCGACGTCGAAGCGGCGCTGGTGAAGGCCGGGATCGAGGGCGCACGCGTGCGGACCATCCTGGCGCCCGCCTGGACGACTTCGTGGCTGACCGAGGGCGCGCGGACCAAGCTGCTGGAAGCGGGGATCGCGCCGCCCGGTTTCGTGGTCCGCGACGGAATGTTCGACACGGCGGCAATCGCCTGCCCGCATTGCGGTAGCTTGGAGACGGAGCGGCTGAGCGCGTTCGGCTCCACGCCCTGCAAGGCGCTGCACCGCTGCCGCGCGTGCCGGGAGCCGTTCGAGGCGTTCAAGTGCCTGTAGGTCGCGCGCCGCCGCCGTCCAGCGGCCAGCGTGGGCGGGGCTCTAGTCCCATCGTATCGGCGAGACCCAGACGCAGCCGCTCGATGCCCGCCCAGGCGACCATGACGGCGTTGTCGGTGCAGAGCCGGGGCGGTGGGACGGCGAGGCGGAAACCGTGCGCCGCCGCGGCGTGGGCGAGGGC
>JBAWFF010000093.1:0-3241 GCA_049591635.1 Acetobacteraceae bacterium | reverse complement strand
AGGTAGGTCCGCCCGCAGCACAGCGGGCGGCGCCCGGCGGAGGCCACGCGAACATGCAACCCGGCGGCGGCAAGCACCCGCAAAGCGGCCCGCGGGTTTTCCGGCTCGAACCAGCGATTGAACGTATCGGCGAACAGCAGCACGTCGGCGGTCGCCGACGGTGGTTCGGCGTCGCGGAAGAAATCGCGCCGGAATGTCGGCAGCGTACGCTCGGGCGAGAAGCCGATCCGCGCGGTCACGCGCCGGGCGAGGGGATTGCGCGAGGCCCACGGGAAGCGAGCCGCGAGCGGCGCCATGCGCGGCAGGTGCGCCAATAGCCGATCCCGCGCCGAGATGCCGTGCCGATCGGCGCGCGCCGCCAGCACCTCGATCTTCATCTTCGCCATATCGACGCCCGTGGGGCACTCGCGCCGGCACGCCTTACACGATACGCAGAGCTTCATGGCCTCGGCCAGGGCGTCCGAGGCCATCGCGTCCGCGCCGAGTTGCCCGCTCAGCGCGAGGCGCAGCGTGTTGGCGCGCCCGCGCGTGACGTGCTGCTCGTCGCGCGTCACCCGGAAGCTCGGGCACATGACCCCAGCATCGAAGGCGCGGCACGTCCCGTTGTTGTTGCACATCTCCGCCGCGCCCAGCATCCCGCCGGGGTGCTCGGACCAGTCGAGCTTCGGTGCGAAGGCCGCCGGGGCATAGCCGGGCGGATAGCGAAACAGCGTGCGATCGTCGAAGCGCGGGGCACGCACGATGCGGCCCGGGTTCAGCAGGTCGGTCGGGTCGAAGGCATTTTTCACCTGCTCGAACGCGCGCACGACCCTGGCGCCGAACATCGGTGTATGGAACTCGCTACGGGCAATACCATCGCCGTGCTCGCCGCTGTGCGACCCCTTGTATTCGCGTACCAGTGCGAAACACTCCTCGGCGACCGCACGCATGGTGGTGACATCGGCGGGGTCCTTCATGTTGAGCACCGGGCGGACGTGCAGGCAGCCGACCGAGGCGTGCGCGTACCACGTCCCCTTGGTGCCGTGCCGCGCGAACACGCCGTTCAGCCGTTCGGTATAGTCGGCGAGGTCGTCGAGGCGGACGGCGCAATCCTCGATGAACGACACCGGCTTCGCGTCGCCCTTCATCGACATCATGATGTTCAAGCCAGCCTCGCGCACGGCGGCGATGTCGGCCTGGAAGGCCGCGTCGGTCGCGCGCACCACGGCTCCGGGGTAGCCGAGATCGGCCATCAGCACCTCCAGCTCGCCGAGCTTGGCCAGAAGCGGTGCGTCCGTGTGGCCATGAAACTCGACGATCAGCAGGCTGTCGGGCTCGCCGATCAGCATTCGCCCGATTGTCGGCCGATAGATCGCGATCCCCCGCCCGAGGTCGATCATCGTGCGGTCGACCAGCTCGACCGCCTCCGGGTCCAGGGCGACGATGGAGCGGGCCGCCTCCATCGCGGCGCGGAACGTGGGGAACTGGCAGATGCCGACCACCTTGCGAGGCTTGATCGGCTGTAATGTCAGCTCGAGGGACGTGGACAAAGCGAGAGTTCCCTCCGAGCCGACCAGCAGGCGGGCAAGGTTCGGGTTCGACGGCGTCAACGCGTCCAGGTTGTATCCGCCGACCCGGCGCAGGACCGTGGGAAAGCGGGCCGCGACCTCCTCGGCCTCGGCGGCGCCGAGCGCGCGCAGGCGCTCGATCAACTCGGCGACCCTGCCGGAAGCCGCCGCGTTGCCGGGGATCGCGCCGAAGCGGTGGCGGGTGCCGTCGGCGAGGATCGCGTCGATCTCGCGCACGTTGTCGGCCATCAGTCCATAACGGATCGACTTCGACCCGCAGGAGTTGTTGCCCGCCATGCCGCCGATGGTGGCGCGGGCGTGCGTCGAGGGGTCGACGGGGAAGAACAGCCCGTGCGGGCGCAGCGCTGCGTTCAACTGGGCCAGCACGATACCGGGCTCGACGAGCGCGGTGCGCGCCTCCGGGTCGATCGCCATCACCCGGCGAAGGTACTTGCTGTAATCAACGACTATGGCGTTGTTGACGGTTTGGCCGCACTGGCTGGTGCCGCCGCCACGGGCGAGGACGGGAACGCCGGCCTCGCGCGCTACCGCCAGCGTCGTCACCACATCCTCGATCGTGGCGGGCACGACCACGCCGATCGGCTCGACCTGATAGATCGAGGCGTCGGTCGCATAGCGGCCGCGGCTCGCGGCGTCGAACAACACGTCTCCCCGTACCTCCCGCTTCAGACGGGAGGCCAGCGAGGACGCCGGTCGGGACGAGCGTGGCGGACTGACGGTGGCTGACAGAAGACCCTCCCGACCGGCGGTGCCAGGGCTCGCTAGCAGAGCGGTCCCGTTCCGTCAGCCCGTGGCCGCCCGCATGTCCCGCGGGGACAGGAACCGTGCCAACGAATCAACCAAGGAACGTGACGATTTAACATACAACTCACGGTAGAATTCTGCCCGCCCCCGAGTAGTTGATTAGTAACCAAGAGGTAAACAACGCGCGCGAGGCGCAAATGCGTGGTTTGGAAACCTTCGTGGTCGTATCCTTGGCCGTCGGCGGGGCGATTCGAGTCATTTCCCTGGCTATCCCCGCGGCCCAACCCGCTGTGGGTGAGCCGACGGCCGAGCAAGCGTGCTGTCAATACCATGCCGCGCCGATGTCGGACTCGTTCTGGTCCGTTCCCTTTACGCCGCGGTTTCACCGGACGAAGTACAGCTCGCAATATTCAAGTCTCGAATTCGGCCGACCCGCCGCCCAAGACAGGGAGTGGGATGTGGGGCCTGCCACGCCTCCCGTGGCGTCGGGCCAAGACCCCCCGTGGAGTTTTGCCTGGGCATTCCTGGTGGACCCACTCAGCATGGAGTCGCAGGATTCCGATGTCTCGCAAGCCGCCTCGACCGCGATCGGGTCAGAGTGGTTTGATGGCGGGGACGGCGCTACTGAATCAGAGCACCGGATGACGGGACAGCGGGACGGCACCATCGCGGCAGTGTCACTCGATCTCCCGGCGACGGAGGATTTCGCGCAGCGCGAGTTGCTCGCGCCGCCGCCACCGTCTCCTCCGCCTCCTGACGGTGTCTTGACTTCCCCCGATCCGCCGGTCGGCCCTGGACTACCGAACCCCGGCGACCCGTCGAATGTCGCGGAGCCGGCGTCGATTGGCCTGCTGGCAATGGCCCTGGCGGGGCTCGCCGCGGCGCGGCGCCCGCGCTCGCCGCGACGCAACCCCTGCCGGGGGTGAGGC
>JBAWFF010000092.1:0-4769 GCA_049591635.1 Acetobacteraceae bacterium | reverse complement strand
GAACAGACTCCGCTGGCCCTGACGTCCGGCCCCGTCCGCCGAGCGCCTTCACCTTGCCGAGCAGTTCGCGGCGGAACGCTTCCCCGGTGTGCTCGCCGGTCGCGCTCGGCTTGGCCACGTAGTCGGCGGCGCCCAGCCGAAGCGCGCGCAGGGTCGCATCGGCGCCGCGCGTAGTGAGCGTCGAGGCCATGACCACGCGCACTCCGGGCGCCGCGCGCAGCAGCAAGGGCAAGGCCGCGAGCCCGTCCATCACCGGCATCTCGATGTCGAGGACGACCACATCGACCGGCTCGCGCTTGATTGCCTCGACGGCGAGCGCGCCGTTGGCCGCGCGGGCGACGACCCGCACCGCGGGGTCACTCTCCAGCGCGCGGGCGATGGCGATGCGCATGACGGCGGAATCGTCGCACACCAGGACGCGGATGACGTGCATCCGCTAGACCGGCCCGGCCTGCGCCATCTTGCCGAGCAGGATCTCGGCGTCGAACGGCTTCATGATGTACTCCTGCGCGCCGCTGGCGAGCGCCTCGGCGATCGAACTCGCGTCGTTCTCGGTGGTGCAGAACACGACGACCGGATCGTCCGGTCCGAACTCCGTACGCAGCGCGCGCAGGAACTCGATGCCGCTCATCACCGGCATGTTCCAGTCGAGCAGCACGCAGTCCGGCAGGGCGGCGTGACAGGCGGCCAAGGCAAGCGCGCCGTCTTCGGCCTCCGCCACCTGGTAGCCGCCCGATTCGAGGATGCGCCGGGCCAGCTTGCGGACCACGCGGCTATCGTCGACGACGAGGCAGCTCGGCATCGCGCTCAACCCGGCTCGACGCCGGCGGGCGATCCGCTCGCCCGCACCGCCAGCAGCCGCTCGACGTTCAGCACCACGAGCAGCGTGGCGTCGAGGCGGCAGATGCCGGCGCTGAACGCCGCCCAGGCGGCGGACAGGGTGGGCGGGTTCGGCTCGATGGCGTCGTCGGGCAGGCTCATGACCTCGCGGACCTGATCGACCAGCAGCGCATACAGTTCCCCGTCCTGCTCGGTGACCAGCGACATGCCGGCGCTGCCCGCGGGCGCGGCGGGCAGGTGCAGCCGGCGGCGCAGGTCGATCGCGGTGACGATCCGCCCCCGCAGGTTGAGGTTGCCCGCCACCTCGGGCGGTGCCAAGGGAACCCGGGTGATCGTCTGCCGCGCCAGGACGTCGCGGACTCCCAGCACCGGCACGCCGCAAAGCTGATCGGCGACGGTCAGGGTGACGTACTGCCGATCCGCCGCCGCCGCCGCCGCGCCGCTCATGGAACCGCCTCCGCCGCCATGACGGGGCGGGCACGCCCGACGGTGGCCAGCCAGTATTCGGTGTCGATCACGTCGGTCGCGCGGCCGCCGATCACCGCCGTCCCGAGCAGCCCCGGACAGGCGGCCGACAGCTCGATCTCCGCGCGGTCCTCCACCACGTCGACGATCGCATCGACCATCAGCCCCGTCCGATGCCCGCCGTCGGCGAAGACCAGCACCGCCTGGGTCGGTCCGATCGTGTCGCATCGCGGGCGCCCCAGGCCCTTGGACAGCGAGACCAGCGGCATCAGCCGGCCGCGATACTGCACGACCGGCGGCCCGGCGGAGGTCTCGATGCCGTCATGGGGGAACTCTTCCAGGCGGGCAATCAGGCCGAGCGGCACCGCGAGCGGCTGCTGGCCCCCGGCGCGGAACAGCAGCATCGCGGTTCGTGCTTCCGACGGCTTGGCGTCGATGACCGTGTCCGCCCGCGCTCTCTCGCCGCCCGCCGTGATCCCCGCCGCGCGTGCGATGCCGTTCGGGTCGAGGATCATGATGACGGAACCGTCGCCCAGGATCGTGTTGCCGCTGAATAGCGTGATGTCGCGCAGGATGGGCGCCACCGGCTTGACCACGATCTCCTCGGTGTCGAACACGCGATCGACGACGATGCCCATCATGCTGGCGCCGACCTGGACCACCACGATGATCGAGGCCGCCTCGGCGCCGTCGAGTTCCAGCAGGTCGGCGAGGTTGACCAGCGGCAGCAGGTGCCCGCGCAGGCGCAGGACCGGGGTGTCGTCGATCCGCTCGATCACGCTTCCCGTGCCGCTATCGCCCGGCCGGCGGGCGCGCACCAGTTCCACCACGCTGAGCTGCGGGATGGCGAACCGTTCGGTCCCGGCCTGGACCACCAGGGAGGAGACGATGGCAAGCGTCAGCGGGATCTTGATGGTGAAGCGGCTGCCCAGGCCCGGCGTACTCTGAAGGTCGATCGTGCCGCCGATCCGCTCGATGTTGGTCTTCACGACGTCCATCCCGACGCCCCGGCCGGACACCGCCGTCACCTCGGCGGCGGTGGAAAAGCCGGCGCTCAGGATGAAGCGCTGAATCCGCGTCTCCGTCATCGCCGCCAGCTCCGCCTCGGTCGCCAGCCCCTGGGCGAGCGCCTTGGCGCGGATGCGCCCGGTGTCCAGGCCGCGCCCGTCGTCGGCGATCTCGATCAGGATGTGGCCGCCCTCGTGGAACGCATTTAGCGTGATGCGCCCGGTCCCGGGCTTGCCCGCCGCCAGCCGCTCCTCCGGTGGTTCCAGCCCGTGATCGGCGCAGTTGCGGACCATGTGGGTCAGCGGATCCTTGACCAGCTCCAGCACCTGGCGATCGAGTTCGGTGTCGGCGCCCGCCATCACCAGGTCGATGCTCTTGCCGAGGTCGCGGGCGAGGTCGCGCACCATGCGCGGCAGCTTGCTCCAGGCATTGCCGATCGGCTGCATCCGAGTCTTCATCACGCCTTCCTGGAGGTCGGACGTGATGTGCGACAGGCGCTGCAACGGTACCGCGAAGCCGTTGTCCTGCCGGGTGCGTGCCAGTTGGAGAAGCTGGTTGCGGGTCAGCACCAACTCGCTCACCAGGGTCATCAGGTGATCGAGCACCTCGACCGTCACGCGGATGGTTTGCGTGCCCGCTGGGTCCGTGCCGGCGGGCCGCGACGGCGGCACCGTCGCGGCGGCGACGAAAGCGGGCTCCCCCATCACGCGGTCGAGCGCGGCGATCAGCGCCGCATCGCCGCCCTCGGGCTCGGCGCCGGTCGCGCTCAGACCCGCCAGGATCAGCCGCACGCCGTCCACGACCGCCAGCACCAGCGTCACGATCCCGGCGCTCGCCGCCAGCGTGCCGTCGCGCAGCCGGCCAAGCACGTTCTCCCCGGCATGGGTCAGCCGCTCCAATCTGGGCAGCCCGAGGAAGCCGCACGTCCCCTTGACGGTGTGCACCAGCCGGAAGATCAGCGACAGCGTCTCGGCATCGTCTGGCGCGCGCTCCAGCCGCAGCAGCGCGACGTCCAGTTCGGCGAGGCTTTCGGCGGTCTCGGCCAGGAAATCCGTCAGCAGATCGTCCATCGGCCCCAACCTCGGCATGTCGCCGATCCTGGGCCGGCAGGGCGAACAAACCGTTAAGCGAGGTCGCCGATGTCGACGCTGGAGCCCGGCACGTGGGTCCGCCATCCCGAGCGTCCCGAGTGGGGCGCTGGCCAGGTGCAGTCAGTCGTCGGCGCGCGGGTCACGGTGAATTTCGAGAACGCGGGCAAGATCCTCATCAACACCGCCGTCGTGGTGCTGGAAACGCTGGATTCCCCACCGGGGGCTTGATCGGAAGTCGGCAACGGCGCACCTCAATGCCATGAACGCGATGATCGACCCGTTCGGCCGAGCCATCACTTACCTGCGGGTTTCGGTGACGGACCGCTGCGACCTTCGCTGCGTCTACTGCATGGCGGAGGAGATGACGTTCCTCCCCAAGCGCGACCTGCTGACGCTCGAGGAACTGGAACGCGTCTGCGCCGCCTTCATCGGCCTCGGCACCCGCAAGATCCGCCTGACCGGCGGCGAACCGCTGGTCCGGCGCGACGTGCTCCGCCTGGTCGAGCGCCTCGGGCAGCGGATCGGCGGCGGGCTCGACGAGCTGACCCTCACCACCAACGGCACCCAGCTCGCCCGCTACGCCGATTCCCTCCACGCCGCCGGCATGCGCCGGGTGAACGTCTCGCTCGACACCCTCGATCCGGCGACCTTCACCGCCATGACCCGCCGCGGGCGGATCGAGCAGGTGCAGGAGGGCATCTTCGCCGCCAAGCGCGCCGGCCTCGCCGTCAAGATCAACGCCGTCGCGATGCGTGGGGTGAACGAGGACCATTTCGACGCCATGATCGCCTGGTGCGGCCAGCACGGCTTCGACCTCTGCCTGATCGAGACGATGCCGATGGGCGAGATCGACGAGGACCGCACCGACCAGTACCTCCCGCTATCGATCGTGCGCGGCCGGCTGCGTCGGCACTGGACCCTGACCGAGACCGCCTACCGCACCGGGGGTCCGGCCCGCTATTTCGACATCGCCGAGACCGGGCGGCGCCTCGGCTTCATCACACCGATGACCCATAATTTCTGCGAAAGCTGCAACCGCGTCCGCCTGACCTGCACCGGCACGCTCTACATGTGCCTCGGCCAGGACGATCAGGCCGACCTGCGGAGCGTGCTGCGTGACGGCGCCAGCGATGCCGAACTGGAGGGCGCGATCCGCGAGGCGATCTCCCGCAAGCCCAAGGGCCACGACTTCGTCATCGACCGCCGCCAGGACCGGCCAGCGGTGGCCCGCCACATGAGCGTGACCGGCGGCTGAGCGCCCTGATACCGATGGCCAGATCTGTTGACCCCTCCCCCTAACCCCCTCCCGCAAGGCTAAGGTGGTCACACATCGCCGAATCGACTTTACAGGGGAGGGAGTTTCCG
>JBAWFF010000091.1:0-12323 GCA_049591635.1 Acetobacteraceae bacterium | reverse complement strand
CGCCGCGGCCGCAGCAGCGCCGGCGCTACCGTCCGGGCGGCAACCACGGCGGGGTTCGCCCGGCGGCGTGACCGAGATCTACGTCGATGGCGACGCCTGCCCGGTGCGCGAGGAGGTCTATCGAGTCGCCGCGCGGCTGAACCTGCGGGCGCTCGTGGTCTCAAACGGCTCGCGTCCGATCCGCCCGCCGGGCGGGAACGTCAGTATGATCCTGGTGCCGTCGGGGGCCGACGCCGCCGATGACTGGATCGCCGAGAGGATCACGCGGGCCGATGTCTGCGTGACTGCCGACATTCCGCTAGCCGCGCGCTGTCTGACCAAGGGCGCGCGGGCGGTTTCTCCGTCCGGGCGGATTTGGACGGGCGACAACATCGGCTCGGCACTCGCGGGACGGGAGATTGCCTCGCACCTGCGCGAGATCGGGGTGCGGACCGGCGGACCGGCGCCGCTGACCAAGCAGGATCGCTCGCGGTTCCTGAGCGCGCTCGATACGGCGGTGCGGGCGGCTACGGCGGCAGGGTAGGATTTATGCCGCGCCGCATTCGTGCCGCCTTGCCGACCCGCCGCGCCGCCTGTAATCCTTACGGACCCATTCCCGACGGAGGGCCGCGCATGGAACGCCGCACATTCCTCGCTGGCACCGCGGCGCTCCTCGCTCCCCTGGCGGTGCCTGCCAAAGCAAAGGCGCAGGACACGAAGGTGCTGAAGGTCGTGCCGAGCGCCGACCTCGCCGAGCTGGACCCGACACGCGGCAACAACCAGATCGCCCGCGTCTATCAGCAGATGGTGTTCGACACGCTGTTCGCGCTGGATCACGCATTGCAGCCGAAGCCGATGATGCTGGAGGGTGACGTCGTTAGCGCCGACGGACTGACCCACACCATGACCTTGCGGCAGGGCCTGCGCTTCCATGACGGCGGCCCGGTCACCACAGCCGACGTCATCGCCTCCCTCACGCGCTGGTCGAACAATTCGTCGATGGGCAAGCAGCTCACGCAGCGCCTCGCGGGGATGCAGGCGACCGACGAGCGGACGTTCACGCTAACGCTGACGCAGCCCTTCGGCCTACTCGCCTTCATGCTTGCCGGCCCTGGGGCGCCGATGGCGGCCATCATGCGCGAGGCGGACGCGAAGAAGCCGATCAACGCACCGATGACCGCGCCGATCGGCTCCGGCCCGTTCCGCTTCGTCCCCGCCGAGCGCATCGCCGGCCAGCGCGCGGTGTTCACCCGAAACCCGGATTATCTGGCGCGGCCCGAGCCGCCCGATGGGCTCGCCGGCGGACGCGTCGTGAAGGTGGATCGAGTCGAATGGAACATCTTGCCCGATCCCTCCACCGCGGCGAACGCGCTGGTGACCGGGGAGGTCGATGTCTGGGATACCGTCCCGGCCGACCTGATCGGTTATCTGCGTCAGCGCGGGGTGACGGTACGCCGGACCAACACGCTGCCCTCGGGCGCTTTTATCCGGCCCAATTTCCAGGTGCCGCCCTTCAACGACGTGCGCGCGCGCGAGGCGTTGGCGCTGCTGTTCGACCAGCGCCAGTTCATGCAGGCGGTCGCCGGCACGGACGGTGCCTGGCATGAATGCTTCTCGTTCGGGATGTGCGGCTCGTCGAACGGCAGCGAAGCCGGGTCGGCGGACTACCGCAAGCCGAACGTCGAACGCGCGAAGCAGCTTCTGGCCGAGGCGGGCTACAAGGGCGAGCCCATCGTCATCGCCAGCAGCCCGCAGTTGCCGATCATCGAGGCGCTCGCCCAGGTGGCCGCGCAGACGCTGCGCGACGCCGGCATGAAGGTCGATCTTCAAGAAGGCGATTGGGCGGTGGTGTTCAAGCGGGTCAGCACGCCGAACGCGACCGGCGCGAACGCCTGGAACATTTTCTGCTCCTACTCGCTGGGCGGCACGTTGTTCAGCCCGCTCACCAACACGCTGCTCGACCTGTCCTGCCCGGCAGCGGGGGCGCTGCCGACCAATTTCGCGGGGTTCCCGTGCGATCCGGCGGGCGAGGCGCTGCGCCAGAAGGTGTTCGCCGCGCCCGACGACGCGACGCGGAACGCGGCGTTCGAGGCCTTCCAGACGGCGATGTGGAAATTCATCCCATACATCCCAGCCGGCACGTTCGACGTCGACAACGCCTACCGCAATAATATCACTGGCGTTCTTGACAGCTACCTGATCGCCTACTGGAACATCGAGAAGCACTAGCATGCCGCGACTGGCCATCGGCAGCTACACGGCCGCCTATGCCGCGTTCCGCGCGGTCGGCGACGGGCTGAGCCTGCTCGATTTCGATTCCACCACCGGCTCGCTGGCGCTGCGCGACGTGCTGCGGGACCTGCCAAACCCGGCCTATCTTCGGCCGCATCGCGGCGGCGTCCTGCTGACGGTCTGCGAAGCGGCCGCCGGCCATGCGGCGCTGGCGTGGGTCGATGTCGGCGAGCGGTTGTTGCTGCGAGGCAGGCTGGCATTGCCCGGCGCGGTGCCATGCCATGTCGATGTCGACCCCACCGGCCGGCTTGCCGCCGTTGCCTGCTACGCCAGCGGCGACGTGCTGCTATGCGCGCTCGTGGAGGATGGCAGCCCAAGCGCGGTCGTCGGCGCGACGCGTCATGAAGGCAGCAGCGTGAACCCGGCGCGCCAAGCCGGCCCGCACCCACACGCGGTGCGGTTTTCCCCGGCTGGCGGATTTCTTATCGTGCCGGATCTCGGGACTGACCATGTCTGGGTGCATACCGTGCGCGACGGCGCATTGGGCGATGCACCCTGGCGCTGGAAGGGACCTGCCGGCAGCGGACCGCGCCTCCTGCTATTCGCGCCGGATGGTCGACATGCGCTGCTGGTGCTGGAGATGGCGTCGGCCGTGTGTAGCCTGCGCTGGCACGACGGTCGGCTCGAGCTAGCGCAGCTAGCGTCCAGCCTGCGCGCGGCCCATGCCGGCGCCAACACGGCATCGGGGCTGCGCCTGCATCCGTCGGGGCGGCTGTTCGCCGTCTCCAATCGCGGCGCGGATCGCATCGCGCTGTTTAGCTTCGATCCCGCCGATGGCGCCATCGCGCTGGTCGACGAGGTGGCGTCCGGTGGTGCGAAGCCGCGTGATTTCGAGTTCTCGCCCTGTGGGCGCTGGCTGATCGCGGCGAACCAGGACGGCGACAATCTGGCCGTGTTCGCCGTGGAGGGAGAGAAGCTGCGCGACACCGGGATACGCCACGCGTTGCGCTCACCCTCCTGCGTGCGCTTCGTTGATTGAGGGAGAGACGATGTTCGATCTGTTGCTCAAGGGCGGCCGCGTGATCGATCCGGCGCAAGACCATGACGGCGTCGCCGACGTCGCCTTCGCCGGCGGCCTGGTCGCGGCGGTGGGGCGCGATCTCGGCGCGGCGCGCGAGGTGCGCGACGTCGCCGGCAGGCTGGTGGTTCCCGGGCTGATCGACTTGCACACCCATGTCTATTGGGGCGGCACCTCGCTTGGCGTGGATGCCGATTCCTACGCCAAGAAGGGCGGCATCACCACGCTGGTGGATGCGGGCTCCGCCGGTCCGGGCAATTTCGCGGGATTCCGCAAGCATGTGATCGAGCGGGTGGATGTACGGATCCTGCCGTTCCTGCACATCTCGTTTCCCGGCATCTTCGCGGTCAGCCCCTATCTCAGCGTCGGCGAATCGAGCGATCTGCGCCTGCTCGACCCAAAGGCGTGCATCGACGTGGCGCGCGCGAATGCCGATCTCGTCGTCGGCATCAAGGTACGCATCGGCAAGATTGGTTCGGGCGATTCGGGCCTCGGCGCCTTCGCCATCGCCATGGAAGCCGCCGAGCACACCGGCCTGCCGCTGATGACCCATCTCGACCGCCCGCCGCCGGCGCGCAACGAGATCATGCCGCGGATGCGCCGCGGCGACATCTGGACGCACTGCTTCCGGGGACCGCCCAACCATCCGCTCGATTTCCATGGCGACATCCAGCAGGACGTGATCGCGGCGCGCGCGCGTGGGGTGATCTTCGATATCGGCCATGGTCGCGGCAGCTTCGGCTTCGAGACGGCCAAGGCGATGCTGGCGCACGGCTTCGTGCCGGACGTGATCTCGTCCGACGTGCATGTGCTATCGATCGGCGGGCCGGCCTTCGACCTGCTGACGACGATGTCGAAGTTCCTGGCGTTGGGCTTCCCGCTGCTTGAGGTGATCCGCGCCGCCACCATCAATCCCGCGAGGGCGGTCAACCGCGAGGATCGCGGCACGTTGAAGCCCGGCTTGCTCGGTGATGCGACGGTGCTGGAGATCGAGGACGGGGAATTCGACTATATCGACTCGCCCGGCGATCACATCAGCGGCGACAAGCGCCTGGTCTGCCGCGGCACCGTGCTGGGCGGGCGCTGGTGGCACGACGGATAAGGCAGGGTTCCCGCCGGTCCCAGCGGACGCAATGGCCGGCATGGCCGCCCGGATCGGGCAGACCTACGCCGCCTTCGCCTGCCCGACGATCCGCACCAGGCTCCCCAGCACGTCGCGCGCCATCCGGATGCGCGCCGCGACGTCCATTTCGCGCACGATCGCCAGCTTGTGGTCGGGGCGCAGGCGCACCAGGCCGCCCTTGCTGCTGAGCCAGCCGACCAGCCCCGCGGGGTTGCGGAAGACGTTGCCGCGGAAGGTGGCGACCATGCCCTTCGGACCGGCTTCCAGCTTCTCCACCCCCGCCTCGCGGCAAGCGCGTTTCAGCGACACGACCGCGAGCAGGTTGTCCACCTCGCCGGGCAATGGGCCGAAGCGGTCCACCAATTCGGCGGCCATCGCCTCGGTCTCCTCGTCGGAGGCCAATCCGCCGATGCGGCGATAGAGGCCCAAGCGGACGGGCAGGTCCTTCACGTAGGCTTCGGGGATCAGCACCGGCAGGCCCAACTGGATGTTCGGCGTCCAGTCGCGCCCGTCGGCGTCCCGCCTGCCTTCGCCGGCGCGCAAATCGGCGACCGCGTCTTCCAGCATCTGCTGGTACAGCTCGATGCCGACCTCGCGGATATGCCCCGATTGCTCATCGCCCAGCAGGTTGCCGGCGCCGCGGATGTCGAGGTCGTGCGAAGCGAGCGTGAAGCCGGCGCCGAGGCTGTCCAGCGTCTGCATCACCTCCAGGCGCTTCTGCGCCGCGCCCGACAGGCGATGCGTCTGCGGCCAGGTCAGGTAGGCGTAGCCGCGCTGCTTGCCGCGCCCGACGCGGCCACGGAGCTGATAGAGTTGGCCCAACCCGAACATATCGGCGCGGTGGATCAGCAGCGTATTGACCGCCGGCATGTCGAGGCCACTTTCGACGATATTGGTCGACAGCAGGATATCGAACTTGCCGTCGCCGAACTCCGTCATCACGCGTTCCAGCTCGGTCGGCGCCAACCGTCCGTGCGCCTGTGCCGTCCGAGCCTCCGGCACGATCTCGGCCAGGCGCTCGGCCATCCGCCCCAGATCCTCGACGCGCGGGACCACGCAGAACACCTGTCCGCCACGGAAGCGTTCGCGCTGGATCGCCTCGCGCACGACGACGGAATCGAACGGCATGATAAACGTCCGCACCGCCAGCCGGTCGACCGGCGGCGTCGCGATCACGCTCATCTCCCGCACGCCGGACAGCGCCAGCTGCAAGGTGCGCGGGATCGGCGTCGCGGTCAGCGTCAGCACGTGGACGTCGGCCTTGAGCTGCTTCAGGCGCTCCTTGTGGGCGACGCCGAAATGCTGCTCCTCGTCGATCACCAGCAAGCCGAGATCGGCGAACTGGATCGACTTCGCGAGCAAGGCGTGGGTGCCGATGACGATGTTCACCGACCCGTCGGTGAGCGCCTTGCGGACCTCCGCCGCCTCCTTGGCGGGGACCATCCGCGAGAGCTGGGCGACATGCACCGGCAAGCCGGCGAAGCGCTCGGTGAACGTGCGATAATGCTGGCGGGCGAGCAAGGTTGTCGGCACGACGACGGCGACCTGGGCGCCCGACATCGCCGTGATGAAGGCGGCGCGCAACGCCACCTCGGTCTTGCCGAAGCCCACGTCGCCGCAGATCAGCCGGTCCATCGGCTGGCCGGAGGCGAGGTCCTCCAGCACGTCGGCGATCGCGCGCGTCTGATCCTCGGTCTCGGCGAACGGGAAGCGGGCGCAGAACTCGTCCCACGAGCCTTCGGGCGGAACGACGGAAACGGCGTCGCGTACCTTGCGCTGGGCGGCGACGCGGATCAGCTCGGCCGCCATGTCGCGGATGCGGCTCTTCATCCGCGCCTTGCGGGTCTGCCAGCCGACGCCGCCGAGCTTGTCGAGGGCGACGCCCTGGGTCTCGCTGCCGAAGCGCGACAGGATCTCGATGTTCTCGACGGGGAGGTACAGCTTCTCGCTGCTGTCGTAGATCAGGCGCAGGCAGTCATGCGGGGCGCCGGTGACGGTCAGCGTCTCCAGGCCGTCATAGCGGCCGATCCCGTATTCCTGGTGAACCACGAGGTCGCCCTCGGCGATCTCGGTGGCCTCGGCGATGAACTGATCGGCCCGCTTGCGCCGCCGCGGCGGGCGGCTGATGCGCTCGCCCAGCAGGTCCTGCTCGCCGACCAGCGCCAAGCGGTCGCCGACGAAGCCGCGCTCGAGGCCGAGCACGACCAACGAGACCGTCCCGGCGGGTTTGCGCCGGACGGCGGCCCAGGTCTCTTCCTGCGCCACGTCCCGGACGCCATGCTCGATGAGCAGATGGGCGAGGCGCTCCCGCGAGCCGCGGGTCCAGGCGGCGAGGACGATGCGCCGTCCCTCATCGGCCCAGCGCGCGGCGTCGGCGCGGAATTGCTCGAACACGCTGGCGCCGGCTTGGGCGTAGATCGGGCCGGGACGGCCGCCACCGTCGATGCCCCCCGCGCCCTCCGGTCGGGCGAATGGCGTGAATCCTAGCAGCGGGCCGCCAGCGAGCATCGCGTCCCAGCCGGCACGGTCGAGGTACAGACGGTCGGGCGGCAGGGGGCGGTACGGCACCTCGCCGTCCCGCGCCGGCTTCTTGCGGGCCGCGTAATGGTCCGCGATCATCTCCAGGCGCGACTCCAACGCCTCCTCGGCCTGATGGTCGAGGCTGACGGAGGCGCCTGGCAGGTAGTCGAGCAGCGTCTCCATCCCGTCATGGAACAGCGGAGCGTAGTGCTCGATGCCGGGATGGCGCCTGCCGTCGGAGACCGAGTGATAGATCGGGTCGGCGGCGGCCTCCTGGCCGAAGATCTCGCGCCAGGCAGTGCGGAAACGAGCGACGGACTCCTTGTCGAGCGGCACTTCGGAGACCGGGCGCAAGGTCAGGCGCTGGCGTTTGCCGGCGCTGCGCTGGGTGGCGGGATCGAAATCGCGGATGGACTCGATCGTGTCGCCGAACAGGTCGACGCGGATGGGCTCGGACTCGCCCGCCGGGAAAATGTCGATGATGCCGCCGCGCATCGCGTACTCGCCCGGCTCCATCACCGTGTTGGCGCGACCGTAACCGTTTGCCTGCAAGAATCTTGCAAGCTCCTTGGTTTGCAGGTCGCCGTTGACGCGCAGCTCCAGACTGGCCCCGCGAAATCCGGCGCGCGGCGGCACACGCTGGACGAGGGCGTTCACCGTGGTCAGCACGATCCGTGGCTGCGACGCCGGTTCGAGCAGCCGGCCCAGGCTAGCGACGCGCTCGGAGACCAGCGCGGGATTGGGCGAGACACGGTCGTAGGGGAGGCAGTCCCAGGCCGGGATACGTACCAGTTCGGCCTCGGGGATCACGAAGGACAGTGCCTCGGCGATCCGCGCCATCGCCGCGTCATCGCGGGCGACGTGCAGGATGGGACCGGCGAACTCGGCGCGCCGGCGGGCGAGGAGAAAGGCGTCCCAGCCCTCCGGTGCGCCATAGACGGTCGCGGCGGAGGTCATTGGCCGGCCGCCGCGCGCATCTGGCGCAGCATGAGGGTGTCGTGTTCGGGCGGAATGGGGCCGCGGCCGGTCAGCCACTCGGCGAGATCGACGTCCGGCAAATCCATGATCGCTTCCAGCGCGTCCATCTCGGCCTCGGTCAGGGCAGCGAGGCGCGGAGCGACGAAGCCGCCGACCAGGAGATCGGTTTCGCGGGTGCCGCGATGGGTGGCACGGTACAACAGGCGGCGGCGGCGAACATCCCGCCCGGCATCTGGCTCATTCATCGTCACGCTGCGATATAGCCCTGCCCCTTTCCCATGTCAGCCGTGCTCGACGAGTCCTTGTCCCCGCTTTTCGCCCCCCTGACCTCGCTGCGCGGCATAGGTCCGACGCTCGGGAAGCTGTTCGCCAAGGCGACCGGGGGGGAGCGGGTCATCGATGTGCTGTTCCACCTGCCGGATTCCTACGTTGATCGCCGGGTCCGCCCGACAATCGCGCAGGCGCGTCCGGGGCAGACCGTGACCCTGGCGGTGGAGGTGGTGCGCCACGAGGCGCCGTCGCGAGCGCGCCAGCCCTGGCGGGTGATCGTGCGCGACGCGACGGGATTCGCCGAGTTGGTGTTCTTCAGCCCGACGCAGACGGCGCGGATGCCGACCGGGACCCGAATCCTGGTGTCGGGCAAGCTCGACACGTTCGGCGACCGGCTGCGCATGGCTCATCCGGAACATGTGGTGCCCGAGGAGCACGCCGAGAGGCTGCCGCCGATCGAGCCGGTCTGGCCGCTGACCGCCGGGCTGTGGCCGCGCCAGGTGGCGGCGGCGATGGCCCAGGCCCTGGAACGCCTGACGGAGCTGCCGGAGTGGCACGACGCTCCGCTGGTGCGCCGCGAGAACTGGCCGGGCTTCGGCGCCGCGTTGCGCGCGGTGCAGACGCCGGCCGCGATGCCCGAACCGGGGGCGCGCACGCGGCTGGCCTATGACGAACTGCTGGCCAACCAAGTCGCGCTGGCGTTGGTGCGCGGCCGGGTACGCGCGCGGCCGGGCCGCGCGCTGACTGGCGATGGGAGTCTGCGAACGCGGGCGTTGGAGCGGTTCGGTCACCTGCCCACCGGTTCGCAGTTGATGGCGCTGGCCGAGATCGACGCCGATCTGGCGGCGCCGCGGCGGATGCTGCGGCTCCTGCAAGGCGATGTCGGGTCGGGCAAGACGCTGATCGCGGTGCTGGCGATGCTGCGCGCGGTCGAAGCGGGCGCGCAGGCGGCGCTGATGGCGCCGACCGAGGTGCTGGCCCGCCAGCATCACCGCACGCTGAAGCGGTTGATCCCGGTCCCGGTGGCGCTGCTGACCGGCTCGGTGAAGGGTCAGGCCCGCGCCGGAATCCTGAGCGGCCTGGCGGACGGCACGATCCCGTTGGTGGTCGGCACCCATGCGCTGTTCCAGGAGCATGTGGCCTATCACGACCTCGCGCTCGCGGTGATCGACGAGCAGCACCGCTTCGGCGTGACCCAGCGGCTGATGATGGGCGACAAGGGCGCGCAATCGGACGTGCTGGTGATGACGGCGACGCCGATCCCGCGCACGCTCCTGCTGACGCAATGGGGCGAGATGGACGTAAGCCGGCTGGAGGGCAAGCCCGCCGGGCGCCAGCCGATCCGCACCACGCTGCACTCGCTCTCCACGTTCGCCGACGTGCTGGACGCGCTGGCCCGCAAGCTCGGCGAGGGGGCGCAGATCTATTGGGTCTGTCCGCTGGTCGCCGAGAGCGAGGCCTCCGACCTCGCCGCCGCCGAGGCGCGCTTCACGCTGCTGGCCGAACGGTTCGGCGGCATCGTCGGCCTTGCCCACGGCCAACAGGAGTCCGAGCGGCGTGAGGCGGCGTTGGCGGGCTTCGCCAAAGGGCGCATCCGGCTGCTGGTCGCGACGACGGTGATCGAGGTGGGCGTGGACGTGCCCTCGGCCAGCGTGATGGTCGTGGAACACGCCGAGCGGTTCGGCCTCGCCCAACTGCACCAGCTGCGCGGCCGGGTGGGGCGTGGCGAGACGGCGAGCTTCTGCCTGCTGCTGCACGATGACGGATTGAACGAGACCGCGCGCAAGCGGCTGCTGATGCTGCGCGACACCGAGGACGGGTTCGCGATCGCCGACGCCGACTTTCGACTCCGCGGCGGCGGCGACGTGCTGGGGACGCGCCAAGCCGGGCTGCCAGGCTTCCGCCTCGCCGATCCGATCGCCCATGAGGGCCTGCTGCACATGGCGAGCCGCGACGCCGCCCTGCTGCTGGAGCGCGACCCGATACTCGCGGGAGAACGGGGGCGGGCGGTGCGTGTGCTGCTGCGGCTGTTCGAGCAGCGCGACGCGATGCGGACGCTGTTGGCGGGGTGACGTGCAAAGGTTCACCCCGTCGATGCGCCAGAGGATCGGCCTGGAGGGGCTGTACGCGAAGGCCCTGCGGCAGGTTGGGGCCGTGGAAAATCCGCATGGCCTGCCGGAGACCTGCCCGCTGACGCTCGACGAACTACTCGCCGAGATATCGATTTGCCCACTTTGGTGGCGCGTCTTGGCAGGTGGTTGTGCGCATGTGCGCAGTCTGGTAGAGTGCCGTCATGTCGGCTTCACACACAACGCCGGCCTTTCTCTCCGTGCGCCTGCCCGAGGCCACGCGTGATCGGCTGAAAGCAGCGGCCGCCGCGCGTGGTGAGACGGTGCAGGGGCTGGTCGGCGGCCTCGTCGAGCGGTTCCTCGCCGAGCAGGACCGGACGGCGCCCGCCCTGGGCGTCGTCATGGGCAAGCTGCGTGCTCATGCGCAACCCTTGAAGGATCGCGGGCTGACGGCGCTCTGGGTGTTCGGTTCGGTCGCGCGGGGTGAGGCGCATCCAGGTAGTGACATCGACCTGTTCGCCGAGTTCAGTCAGGACGCCCGCCTATCGCTCGTCGGCCTCGCTTCGCTGCGCGCCGAGCTGTCGGAACTTCTCGGGGCGCCGGCGGACCTGGTGGAGCGCAGTGCCTTGCGCCACCCGGTGCGCGACGCGGCGGAGCTTGAGGCGGTGCGCGTCCTGTGAGGCGTCGCGGCGCGCGAGAGCGACTGGAGGACATTCGCGCGGCGGCCGAGGACGCCCTGACTTTCGCCGGCGGCCTGGACGAGAGGGCCTTCGCCGCGCTG
Source organism: Acetobacteraceae bacterium (assembly GCA_049591635.1). Taxonomy (GTDB): domain Bacteria; phylum Pseudomonadota; class Alphaproteobacteria; order Acetobacterales; family Acetobacteraceae; genus DATFDN01. Next base: position 1,293 of record JBAWFF010000091.1, on the reverse strand, counting down.
CCGGTCGCCGATCGGCGCACCTATCGCGCGATCAAGAACGCCCTCGCGGAGATCGGGGAGGCGGTCAAACTGTTGCCGCCCGAGCTTCTGGCCCGGCATCCGGGCGTCGACTGGCGCGGCTGGGCTGCGCGATGTCGTGTCGCACCAGTATTTCAGCCTCGCGCTGCCGCGCTTACGCCGGACCGTCATCGACGAATTGTCTGCCCTCCTGGCTGCCATCGTGGATGAACTCGCCAGCGATACAGACGAAACGGCGCCGGAGTGACCGCTTTTTTGCCTCCCAAGAGCCGCGACGCCGGCCTGCTGCTGGAGCGCGACCCGACGCTCGCGGGAGAACGGGGGCGGGCGGTGCGGGTGCTGCTTCGGCTGTTCGAGCAGCGCGACGCGATGCGGACGTTGTTGGCGGGGTGAGCCCACCTCAGTCCCGGCCCTCCCGCCATCGCCTCCAACCGTTGGAGCGGAGTTCGCACGCGGGGCAAGCACCGCAGCCATATCCCCAATCATGACGGCGCGCTCGGTCGCCCAGATAGCAGCTGTGGGTCTCCTCGCGGACCAACGCGATCAGCGCTGCCCCGCCCAGCTGGTCCGCCAACGCCCAGGCCGCCGCCTTGTCCCGCCACATCAGCGGGGTCTCCAGCACGAAGCGGCGTTCCATCCCGAGGTTCAGCGCGACCTGCATCGCCTTGATCGTGTCGTCGCGGCAGTCGGGATAGCCGGAGTAGTCGGTCTCGCACATGCCTGCGACGATCCGCCGCAGCCCGCGCCGGTAGCCGATGGCGGCGGCGTAGGTCAGGAACAGCAGGTTGCGCCCGGGCACGAAGGTGTTGGGCAGGCCGTCCGCACCCATCGCGATGGCGGCCTCGCTGGTCAGCGCCGTCTCGCCGAGTCCCGCCATCGATGCGGCGAGATCCACGACGTGATCGGGCCCCAGCCGGGCGCCCCAGTCGCCCATCGCCGCCAGCCCGGCCCGCACCGGCGGGCGGCAAGCAAGCTCCACCGCATGGCGCTGGCCGTAGGCGAACCCGACCGTCTCCACGTGCGCGTACCGGGTCAGCGCCCAAGCGAGGCAGGTCGTCGAATCCTGTCCGCCGGAGAACAGGACGAGGGCATGGTCAGCCATCCCCGCGCTCTACTACGCTCGCCGATCACGCGACAGGAGGACGACATGGCGAGCCCGATGGAAGCCCTGACGGGTGTGTGGGCAGCGGCCGGAATGCCGCCGGAGACACTTCGGGATGCGGTGCTCACAGGCGCCGACCCCGTCCTGCCCTCCTCATTCGCCGTCGGCACCGC
>JBAWFF010000090.1:0-1606 GCA_049591635.1 Acetobacteraceae bacterium | reverse complement strand
CCGACAGCAGGTAGCCGTGCGCGGCGTGCAGTTCGAGCATGTCGAAGCCCGCCTGCTCCCCGAAACGCGTGGCGGCCACGAACGCATCGCGCACCGCGTCCATGTCGGCGCGAGTCATCACGCGGGGCACCTGGTTGCGCGCGCTCCACGCCACCGCCGAGGGCGCGATCACCTCCCAGTTCCCCGCCGCCAGCGGCGCGTCCATCTCCTCCCAGCCGAGCTGCGTCGAGCCCTTCGGCCCGGAATGGCCGAGCTGCAAGCAGATCCGCGCATCCGACTGCGAATGCACGAACCGCGCGATCCGTTGCCATTCGCGCATCTGCGCCTCGTCCCACATTCCGGCGCAGGCCGGTGTGATGCGGCCCTGGGGCGTCACGCATACCATCTCGGTGAACACCAGAGCGGCACCGCCCAGCGCGCGCGCGCCGAGATGCACGAGATGGAAATCATTCGGCATCCCCTCGCTGGCGCTGTACGTCGCCATCGGCGAGACAACGATCCGGTTGTTCAGGCGCATGTCGCGTAGTCGGAACGGCAGGAACATCGGCGGGATCGCCGCGTTGCCGGGCGCCCCCGCGCGCTCGGCCAGCCACCGCTCCATCCCCTCCAGCCAGGGTCGGTCGCGCAGCCGAAGGTTCTCGTGGCTGATGCGCTGGCTGCGGGTCAGCAGGCTATAGGCGAACTGCTCCGGCTCCAGCTTGGTGTACCGGGCGACGTTCTCGAACCATTCGGTGGAGTTGCGCGCCGCCGACTGGATGCGCAGCACGTCGATTTTCCTCTCCGCTTCATATGCCGCCAGCGCGACCGGCACGTCGGAATGGGCGTCGAACGCGCGGGCCAGCGCGATCGCGTCCTCCAATGCCAGTTTGGTCCCCGAACCGATCGAGAAATGCGCCGAGTGCGCCGCGTCGCCCATTAGCACGACGTTGGCCATCACCCAGGTCTCGTTGGCGATTCGGGGAAAGCTGATCCAGGGCGAGGTGGTCAGATGCGCCATGTTCGCCAGCAGCGGATGCGCGTCGAGCCAAGGCGCGAACAGGCGCTCGCAGAACGCGATCGTTCCCGCCGGGTCCGTCCGATCGAGCCCCGCCGCGCGCCAGGCTTCCTCGGTCGTCTCGACGATGAAGGTCGAGGTGTCTTCGTTGTAGCGGTAGGCGTGTGCCTGAAACCACCCGTATTCGGTTTCCACGAAAATGAAGGTGAACGCGGCGAAGACGCGATGCGTGCCAAGCCAGACGAACTTGTTGCGGCGCAGGTCGATCTGGGGCCGGAAGTGATCGGCGTGGCGGGCGCGGATGCGGCTGTTTACGCCGTCGGAGCCCACGATCAGGTCGGCGTCGGGGAACTCGGTGATGTCGGCGACCTCGCGCTCGAACACCAGTTCGACGCCGAGCGCTTCGGCGCGATGCTGGAGGATGTTCAGCAAATGCTTGCGTTCGATGCCGCTGAAGCCGTGGCCGCCCGAGGTGATGACGCGGCCCTTGAAGTGGATGTCGATGTCGTCCCAATGGGCGAAGCTGTCGATGATCTCCTGCTTGCTCGGCGGATCGGCGCCTTCAAGGTTGCGCAGCGTCTCGTCGGAGAACACGACACCCCAGCCGAACGT
>JBAWFF010000089.1:0-1803 GCA_049591635.1 Acetobacteraceae bacterium | reverse complement strand
CGCGCCTTGCGGCAGGTCGATCTCCATCCGCCACGGCGACGCTCGGATGGGGGCGGCGGGCGCGCCTGCCCACGCCGCGGTGGAGGCGAGCAGGGCCGCGCCGACGAGGAGAGGCCGCATCCGCCTCAATCGAAGCTCGCCAGAAGCTGGTCGATGTCGGATTGGTCCATCGCCGAGGCCGGCAGCTGTGGGCCGTTCAACAGGGCGGTCTCCGCCGTCGGCACCCCCGCAGCGGGCCCGGCCGCCGGGCCGCGCGCGCCGAACGTCGCGACGATCTGCGCGACCTTCCGCTCGATCGCCTTCAGCGTGGCGACCACCTTGCTGATCCGCTGGCCGGTGATGTCCTGGAAGCCGCACGCCTCGTAGATGCCGGTCGTGGCCTCGCGCAGGCGCGCGGCGCGGGCGCCGTCCAAGTCCTCGGCCACGCCGTCCAGCGCCTCGCAGCTTTCCAGGATCGCGTTGGTCGCGGTCGCGGTGTGCGCGACGATCGCGTCCAACTCGTCGGTGGCGAAGGGAATGTCGGAGGCCGCGATGTCGTCGACGCCGGGGGCGGCGATCTCGGCCTTCGCGTTGGCGATGATCCGGCCCAGTTCCGCCACCTCGTCGAGCAGGTTGCGTTCCGGCTCGCTCATCTCGCCCCACAGGGCGGCCAGCACGGCGCCGACCACGTCGGCGACCCATTCTGGCTCGGCGCCCGGATAGCGCGCGCGGATCGCCGCGAGGATGCGGGCCAGCGCCTCGACGCGGGTGCCGGCGAACGGTTCAGCCATTGCCCAACACCTTCTCGATCTTGTCGCGCAGGGTCTCGGCGTTGAACGGCTTGACGATGTAGTTCGACACGCCGGCCTTCTTGGCGGCGATCACGTTCTCGGCCTTGCTCTCGGCGGTCACCATGATGAACGGAGTCGCCCGCAGCTTGGCGTCGGCGCGGACCTCCAGCAGAAGTTGCAGACCGGTCATCGGCTGCATGTTCCAGTCGCTGATGACCAGGCCGAACCCGCCGGTGCGCAGCTTGCCCAGGGCCTCCGCCCCGTCGGTGGCGTCCTCGACATTGTTGAAGTCGATCTGCTTCAGCAGGTTGCGGATGATCCGCAGCATCGTCTTGTAGTCGTCCACGATCAGCACGTTCATCGACTTGTCGATCGGCATCCGATGGGTCCCCGTCAGTTCGATGCGGTCGCTTCCGCGGCGCGCTTCTCACGCACGCGCGCCAGCTCGGTCGTGGTCTCGCGCGCCTTGTCGGGATTCATCGCCGCCAGGATCGCCGCCGCCCTCCTCTCGTTCATGTGGTCCAGCAGCTTGACCAGCACGCCCATGTCGAGATCGTTGAAGATCCGCGCCGCGTCGCGCGGCTTCATCTTCTCGTAGAGCGACACGAGACCCAGCCAGTCGGAATCGTCGCGCTTGCGTCGCGCGGCGTCGAGCTGTTCGAGCCGCGCTTGCAACGCCTTCAGTTCGGCCACCCGCTGGTCGAGCTTTTGCGCGGTCGCGTCGAGTACCGATTCCCGGGCGCGCAACGCCGCCTCGCGCGCATCCAGCGCGTCGCGGCGTTTGCGCAGATCAAGCAGCACCGCCTGTTCCGATTGCGCCGGGATTGTCGCTGGGGCGCTCGCCGCCTTCTCCGGCGGCGTAGGCGGCGCGGGCGCGGGCGTGGCGATCGGAGCGGCGGCGGGCGCGGATGCGCCAGTTTGCGCCGCCGAGGCCGCGAGCACCAGTCCGGCGTACTTCACCGCCAGCAAGGCGATCATCACCGCGATGGTCAGCGGCAGCAGCCGGGGGAGTCGCAATCTCATTGCCCCAACC
>JBAWFF010000088.1:0-3731 GCA_049591635.1 Acetobacteraceae bacterium | reverse complement strand
CGGCGGCGCTGGGCGCGGCGGCGCGGGCGCATGTGGCGGCGGCGTTCAGTTGGGGGAAACAGGCGGCGGCGCTGGGTCGCATTCTCAAGGACGCGGGAACGCCACGCTGACCCGCAATCCCGGCGCGTTGTCCTCCAGCGCCACGGATGCCCCGTGCAGATCAGCGACCGCCTTCACGAGCGCGAGGCCGAGGCCGGTGCCCGGCGTGCCGCGGCTCGCGTCCAGGCGGACGAAGCGCCCGAACACCCGCCCGCGCTCACCCGGAGGAATACCCGGTCCATTGTCGGCGATGGTCAGGCGCGCTCCTGGCGGAGCGTCGCGCAGATCGACGGTGAGACGCGTTCCCGGCGGCGCGTGGCGCAAGCCGTTCTCGATGAGGTTCGCCACCATCTGACCCAGCATGTCGGCGTCGCCGCGCACGTGGAGTCCCGGCGAGATTTCGGCATGCATATGATGGCCGGCATCTTCCGCGCTCGGTCCATAGATTTCGGCGAGACGGGAAACCAATCGGCTCAGATCGACGTCGCTGAAGCCGGCGCGGCGATCCTGGCCTTCGATCTGGGCGATCCGCAACAGCGCGTTGAACGTCGCGATGATCGCGTCGGTCTCCGCCAGCGCCTGCTCCATCGTGGCGCGGAGGTCCGCGGCGGAGCCGTCGTGAAGGCTCGCGCGTTCGAGCTTCTGGCGCAGGCGCGACAGCGGAGTGCGCAGATCATGCGCGATGTCGTCGGTGACCTGACGCAGATTGCCGGTCAGCGCGCCGATGCGGTCGAGCATCAGGTTGATGGCCGCGCCGATCCGGGCGATCTCGTCGCCGCCGGACAGGCGCGGGATGCGCCGGTCGATCTCGCCCGCGCCGATCCGCCCGGCCTCGTCGGCGATCGTCTGCACGCCGCGCAGCACGCGCCGGCTGACGAAATAGCCGGACGCCAGGCCGAACAGGATGATGCCCAGCTCCGTCCATAGGAGGGCGCCGAGGAAGATATTCCGAAGGTCGTAGAGCTGGCGGGGGTTGCTACCGATCAGCAGGCGCCAGCCGTTCGGGAAATCGACGCTGACCGTGCGCAACATGCCGTCCGGCAGCCCGAGCGCCTGCCCGCCGGGCACCCGGACCCACGCCCATTGGGGAGGAATGGGGAAGTCGGGAAGGTTCCTGGCCAGCAGCTGCCCATCGGCGGCGTGCAAGAGGTAGTAATCATGGCTCCCCGGGCCGGCGGCGACCCTTCGCTCCATCGTCGTGAGCAGCCCCGAGGGGCCGGCGTCGGCGAACGTGACGAGCAGCGTCCTTCCATCGGCGGCGAGGTCGTTGTCGAGTGCCGAGAGGATTCGTTCGCGCGAGAGCGCGAACAGGACGGCGAAGACGATGATCCCGACCAGCGAAAAGGCAGCGGCGTTGGCGAGCGCGACCCGAAACGCGGTGGTCGCGAGAAGGTTAGTGAGGCGCACGGATCACATAGCCGGCGCCCCGGATGGTGTGGATCAGCTGGGTCGGGAAGCCGCGTTCGATCTTCGCGCGAAGCCGGCTGATATGGGTGTCCACCACGTTCGTCTGGGTGTCGAAATGGAACTCCCACACGGCTTCGAGCAGCATGCTGCGGGTAACGACATGCTCGGCATGGCGCATCAGGTACTCCAGCAGCTGGAACTCCCGTTGTTGCAGCTCGATCCGCTGTCCGGCCCGATGCACCGTCCGTTTCGAGAGGTCCATTTCGAGATCGCCGAGGCGTAGCACCGTCTCGACCTGCCGGTCGACGGGGCGGCGGCTCAGGGCGTTGAGGCGGGCGAGAAGCTCGGAGAAGGCGAATGGCTTGGTGAGGTAGTCATCGGCCCCCGCATCAAGGCCGCTGACGCGATCGGGCACCGATCCGCGCGCCGAAAGAAACAGAACCGGGGAGCGGACGCCGGTGGCGCGGATGGTCTGCACGAGCTTTATCCCGTCGATGCCGGGCAGCATCCGGTCGATCACCATCGCGTCGTAGTGCCCGTCGGCGGCGAGAAACAGGCCGTCGCGTCCGTTCGCCGCGACATCGACCGTGTGGCCCGATTCGCGCAGGCCGTCGGCGACGTAGGCGGCGGTGTCGGCATCGTCCTCGACGACGAGTATCTTCATGCTGGCCTCGTGGAGCATTGAAGTGATGTCGGACGCCGTTCTCGCCGTCAACGCCGGGTCGTCGAGCCTGAAGTTCGCGCTGTTCGAGCTGGACGGCGAGGCCGAGCCGCGGGAGGCGTTTCGTGACCAGATCGACGGCGTGGTCGAGGCGGCGGATCTGCACGCGGTGCTTGCCCGGGTGGACGCCCATCTCGGCGCGGACCGGCTGCTTGCGGCGGGGCATCGCGTCGTGCACGGCGGCACGCGCTTCGTCGCCCCGGTGCTTGTCGATCCGGCGGTGCTGGAGGCGCTGGAGGCCCTGACGCCGCTCGCGCCCCTGCATCAGCCGCACAATCTGGCGCCGATCCGTGCGTTGGCGGCGGCGCGGCCCGGACTGGCGCAGGTAGCGTGCTTCGACACCGCGTTTCACGCGACCATGCCGGACGAGTCGAGCCGGCTCGCCCTGCCGCGCGCGATCTCCGATTCCGGCGTGCGGCGCTATGGGTTTCATGGCCTGTCCTACGAGTACATCGCCAGCCGCCTTGGCGTTGTCGCGCCCGCGCTGGCGGGCGGCCGCGTGCTTGTCGCCCATCTCGGCAACGGCGCCAGTCTGTGCGCGATACATGCCGGGCGCAGCGTCGATACGACGATGGGCTTCACGGCGCTCGACGGGCTGGTGATGGGGACCCGGCCGGGCACGCTCGATCCCGGCGCGGTGCTCTACCTGATGCGGGAGCGCAAGATGAACGCGGCCGAGGTCGAGGACATGCTGTACCACCGCGCCGGCCTGCTGGGCGTGTCCGGCATCTCGGGCGACATGCGGACCCTTCTCGCTTCCAACGATCCATATGCGCGGGAGGCGGTGACGCTGTTCGTCGCGCGACTGGCGCGCGAGGCCGGCGGGCTGGTCAGCGCGCTGGGGGGTCTGGACGGGATCGTGTTCACCGGCGGAATCGGCGAACACGCCGCCCCGATCCGCGCCGAGGCTTGCGCGCGTCTGGCCTGGCTGGGCCTGCGGCTCGACGCGGCGGTGAACGCGCGCGGGGCGGGGCGGATCAGCGCGGACGGAAGTGACGTGGAGGCGTGGGTGATTCCGACCGACGAGGAGCTGATGGTGGTCCGGCACACCGCGGCGGTGTTGGGAAGGCTTTCATAACCCCAGCGGCCCTAGGAAGCCCTCGATCGCGTCGGCCACGATCCTCGGCGTCTGCACGGCCATGAAGTGTCCGCTCTCCAACGCCTGGAACCGGGCATTCGCCATCGTCTCGGCCAGCGGTTCGACCAAGGCGGGCGGGCGGAGGCGGTCCTTGGTGCCGGCGAGCAGCAGGGCAGGGCAGGCGATCGCGGCGAGTTCCTCGGTGACACGCGCCTCCACCAGCATCCGGTAGATCGCGCCGTAGCTTTCCGGGTCGTTGGCGAGCCAGCGGGCGCGGAAGCGGCGGTATTGCTCGGCGTCGTGGCGCACCTCGGGCGGGTACGACGCGGCGAAGCTCTCGTCGATCACGCCGGCCGGACCGCGCGTTTCGATCGCCTCGGCCCGGGCGATGGTTGCCGCGCGGCGGTCCGGCGCCACGCCGGTCGCCGGTCCCATCGCCACCAATGCGGCGACGCGCTTGGGGAAGCGGGCCGCGGTGTGCAGCAC
>JBAWFF010000087.1:0-2769 GCA_049591635.1 Acetobacteraceae bacterium | reverse complement strand
CCGCATGGGCGTTTCCGCGGGGGTCGCTTTGCGAAGACCTCGATCTTCGCGCCCGGTCGATAGCACCGAGCCAATGCTTGGACTTTCGCCTCCGTCGCCAACGCCAAGCTAGAGCACATTCGGATCAGCTTGAAGCATACCCGGCGTTGCGGACGTAGTTTGCGCATTCGGTTGGGGAGAACTCGTCGAGCAGCTTCCCGATACGCTGCCAGGTGGCGGTGACGGTGCGCTCGGCGGCCTTGCGGAGGAGTGCCTTGAGCTTGGCGAATACCTGCTCGATCGGGTTCAGGTCGGGGCTGTAGGGCGGCAAGAAGAACAGCTTGGCGCCCACCGCGCGAATGGCGCGGCGCACGGCGCTGCCTTTGTGGGAACCGAGGTTATCCATCACCACGACGTCGCCGCGAGCGAGCGTCGGAGCGAGGAACTGCTCGACATAGGCGTGGAAGTTGGTGCCGTTCACCGGATGGTCGAGCACGCAGGGCGCGTCGATGCGATCGGCCCGCAGCGCGGCGAGAAATGTCATTGTCTTCCAGTGACCGTGCGGCACGCGCGCATTCAGCCGTTGTCCGCGCGCGATGCGGCCGTGCGTGCGCGTCATGTTCGTCTTCGCCCAAGTCTCATCGATAAACACCAGGCGGGCTGGATCAATTTGCTTTTGCAGCCGCTGCCATCGGGCGCGCCGGCGGGCAATGTCGGGGCGGCTTTGTTCGGAGGGCAGCAGGCTTTTTTTTGAAGCTGATTCCCCGCGAGGCAAAGAACTTCCACACCGCCCAGACGCTGACCGCGACGCCACGCTCGGCCAGTTCCGCGGCGAGCGCGCTCAGCGTCAGGTCGGGGGCGACCGCGATCCGCGCCAACAGCCAGTCGCGTTCCCCGGCCAGCACGGCTCGTCGCACCCCGCCCATCGGCTTGGCAGCCGCGCTGCCGCTCGCACGCAAGCGCTGCGACCACTTCACGACGCTCGAAACACTCACGTCGAACAGTGCCGCCGTCTCACGGCACGTCCGGCCTTCGAGGACGCTCGCCGCGACGCGGGAGCGAAGGTCATTCGAATAGGGTGCGGGCATCACCGCTGGCCTCCAACCCAGCCAGCAGTGTGAATCACAACTCAGCGCCGTTTCGGAACCCCCGATTCGACCCGATCCCAAAATGCTCTAGCGAGACCTGTGCGCGGGTGATGAATTTGCCCGACTTTTCCGCTCGCTTGCGGATTGGAGGCTCAGGCCAACGTGTCGCGGAGATGGCGTGATTGCTGCCGTGGATGAGGCGGCAGTCTTGAAAGACGGTTACGCGGGTTTGGGCAGAGCCAGGCGAATGGAGCGTCGAAGATTGTAGGCGATGGCGGTGAGGCGGACTTGCAAAGTGGCTTTTGCAAGCCCGCGCCATCGCATGCGCCGCAGCCCGTAGCTGCGTTTCCAGGTGCCGAGGATTTTCTCGATCCGGCAGCGGATGCGCTGCACGCCATGGTTCCAACGTCGGAGCTTTTGCATAGTGTCGTCGCCCGGCATGCCCCACATAGCGGTCAGCACGACGTGCGGCGTGCCTCCCCTTGCGCGCACGGCGGAGCCGAATGTCTCGCCGCGGTAGGCGCTATCCGCATAGACGATTCCAGGGCTGTCCGGCAGCGCGCCGCCGCCAGCGCGGCCGTCGTGGACATTGCCCGACGTAACATCAAGTTCTTCGACCAGGGCGGTCTCGGCATCGGCCCCGACATGCGCCTTGTAGCCGTGGATCGCGCGACGGGCGCGGTGACCCGACCACCTCGCGTCGGCATCGGCTTCACTGGCCGAGCGGATCACCGTCGCGTCCACGATCGTGCCGGTCTTGATCGTCACCGCGCGTGCCTTGAGAGCCGCTGTAATCCCTTCAAATGGAATGCGGTCCAGACCGCGCGCGGTCAGCTCGCGACGAAACCGCACGAAGGCGGTGCGCTCCGGCGTCGCCTCGTCACGCGAGAACCCGCAAAAGCGGCGAAACGAGACGCGGTCGTCCAGCGCCTCGGCCAGCTTCACGTCCGACACGTCATACCAGATGGAAATCAGCACGGCCTTAAACAGCGCCAGCGGCGGCCAAGCCGGCTCGCCTTTCGCGGCGTCATGGATGCCGTTGAGCGCCTCGGCGATCGGCGTCCAATCGATCAGCCCATCCACCTCATCCAGCGATGACCGCCGACGCTCCTCGAAACCCGCAAATCCCAGCTTCTCTTGACCAATCCGCCGCCGACCCGTCGCCGCCTCCAAACCACAGCAGCAAACAAGCAGACCGCTTCGAGCCGGCTCAACACTCACCCGCGCACAGGTCTCATGAGACGGCCGGCGCGCCCGCAGCGCGGCGTGACGCTCAGGGCGTGCCCGTCCCATGGGCCAGCATGACAGCGCCGCGGATCATGTCGGCGAAGGCCTGATCGAAGCCGACGCCGCTGATCCGCCAATCGTGCTCCACGCCGTTTAGCCGCACTCGCCAGATACCGACCCAGCCGAGCGCCTTCACGTTCCACGACAGCGAGCCGGTGATCCACAACCGCGCCGGAGCCGGCGTGCCGAGCGGCGCGGGGAAGCCGACCAGCCCGACGCCCCAGGCGGCAAGATCATCCTCGGTGGGAAAATGGACGCCGACGCCGTCGTCGCTGGCGAGGCGAACGATGGCCTCCCGCATCGCCGCGCCGCGTGGTGTTTCGGCCGACAGCAAATAAGGCGTCTGATCGCGGCGCACGATGATCACCGGCACCAGCAGCGGCCGCGCCCCGCGCCACGGCGCGAGGCCGAGTTG
>JBAWFF010000086.1:0-6235 GCA_049591635.1 Acetobacteraceae bacterium | reverse complement strand
CCGCGAGGTCGGTCGCGCCGGCGGTGTGGCTGTGCTGCGCGCCGGTCTCGCCATAGCGCGCATTGTCGAGCACGGCGATCGCGAGGTTCGGCACGCGGGCGGCGGCGATGGTGGCGAGCGCGCCCATGCCCATCAGCATCTCCCCATCCCCGGTCAGTACGAGCACGCGTCGGCGCGGCTGGGCGAGCGCAAGACCCAGCCCCATCATCGCCGCCCCGCCCATCGCGCCCCACAGGTAGAAGTTCAGCGCCCGGTCGCCAGCGGCGGCGGCGTCGTAGGTGGGCGCGCCTAGTCCGGTGACCACCAGCAGGTCGCCGGGATCGGCGAGCAGCGTCGCGGCGACCGCGCGGCGATCGAGCGTTCCGTCGTTCCTCATTTCACGAACACCTTCGAGCCGATCAACCGCTGACCGAATAGCACCGCGACGGACACCGCGCTGTCGAACGCCAGCGCGGCGCACGCGGCGACGGTTTCGGCGACGGCGTCGGGATGATCAGCGCGATGCACATGCACGCCGGCGGCGGTCAGCACGGTCGGCGTGGCCGCGCCCATCGGCACCTGCCACGGATTGAACTCTCCCCACTCGCCGCGCATCGTCACCAGCGTAAGGAACGGCATCCGGCAGTTGGTCGGCAGCGACAGCATGTTGATGCAATTGCCGACGCCCGAGGACTGCATCAGCAGAACCGCGCGGGTCCCGCCCAGCCAGGCGCCCGCCGCCATCGCGATGCCCTCCTCCTCGGTGGTCAGCACCACGGCATTCATCGCCGGATCGGCATGCGCGGCGTCGATCAGCGCGGCGTGGCCGGCATCCGGCACGTAGCCGATCTGGGTGACGCGGGCGTCATTGAGCGCGGCATAGACCGAAGCGGGCCAATCCGGTGATGGCATGATGTCCTCTCCTCAGCCCGACGCGATGACTTCATTGGGGAGTGCCCCCCAGAATGCGTCTCGCGGCAGCCATCCGCGATAGTCGCCCACCGCCACCTTGCACCATGCCGCCCCGGCCGCGCAGGAGCGGATCCGGCCGACGACGCCCGGTTTCAGGACGGCGACGGCGCGCGCCGTCTCGGTCGGCCCGGCGCGCAGGGTTTGCTCGGTTCCGGTCACGATGAAGTCGCGCCGCCCTTCGAGCGTCGCCTCATGCATCCAGCCCTTGACGCCGTCCGGCGCGGCGACCAATCGCCATACCTCGAACTCCCGCTCGATCTCCACGGGCATCCCGCGTCGTTTGTAGAGCCACTCGATCGGATAGCGGTCCCCTGGTCCGGCCCGCATGTTCACCTCGTCGGCGCGCAGCGAGGCGAAGCGGGGGATGGCTAATCCAGTCACGGTTCCCTTGTTCGGATCGATCGGCGGCGGGGCGGGCTTCGCCGGCTTCGCCGCGGCGGTCTCGTGCTTGTCGCCAGGCTTTGGCTTCGGGCGCGCGACGGTGGGCCCGGCGTGACCGTGCTTGCGAGCGATTTTCGCTGGTCGGGCGGGGGGAGGCGTTCGCGACGGGTGAGCCGGCGGGGAGAGCACGTGGGGCGAGTCATGGGAAGGCTTTGTCGGCGCCTGTGCCAGCACCGCGATCGGAAGAAGGGTCAGCAGGACGAAGGCGAGGCCGGGACGCCAGGAGATCATGGCCCCAAGTGCCAAGGCGCGCGGACTCGGGTCAAGCGGCTCCGTAGGTCGAGAGCTTGCGGGCGGTTTCGGCGATCTGCGCGTCCGATAGCAGATGCGGCCCGCCGATGAGCAGGGAGTGGTAATACTGCCTCGCGATCGCCTCCAACTCGACCGCGAGCCACATTGCCCGGGCAAGCGTGGGGCCGCAGGCGATCATGCCGTGATTGGCGAGCAAGCAGGCGTTGCGGCCTTCGAGCGCGCGCAGCGCGTGATCGGACAGTTCCTGCGTGCCGAAGGTCGCGTAATCGGCGCAGCGGACATCGGTGCCGCCGAATGCCGCGACCATGTAGTGGCAAGCGGGGATGTTCCGGCGGGCGATCGCGAGCGTCGTGCAGAATGTCGGATGGCTGTGGACGACGGCGCCGATTTCGCGGCGGGCGCGCAGGATGTCGCGGTGGAAGCGCCATTCAGTGGAGGGTTGGAGCGGCCCGTGCCAGTGCTCCCCACCGAGCGGCATCGCCGCGACCTCATTCGGCCCCATTGCGTCGTACGGCGTCGCCGAGGGGGAGATCAGCATGGTTCCTCCGTGGCGCACGCTGATGTTGCCCGACGTGCCCTGGTTGATGCCGAGCGCATTCATCGCGCGGCAGGCTTCGACCAGGGATTGGCGAAGCCCTGGTTCGTCCATCCCGGTGGAATTCATCTGACCCGGCCAATGGACGCCGGTTCGGACAAGCACATTCCGCGCACCCCGCTAAGGCCGATAAGCCCTGGCTGTATCAATACCCAGCACATACATCAACGATCCTGTCCGAGGGTCATTGAGAATTCCTAGGTTCTCTTCGCGAGGTTTCCAAATTCGGTCCGTCACCGCTTCTTGCGATGCCGCGGCCGGATCATGCACTTCGACAAGAAAGGCCCACGTCTTGCCGGGTATGCAATGGACCTGGAATATAGGAGCCCTGAAAATCCGCCGAGCGGCGCTTACGGACCAGATCGAAACGTGACCCCGGCGCAGCGGATCGAGATAGGCTGGGTCTTCCTTCCGTACATAATCAGTCAGGCCGGTATTGAAAATATAACATGCGCCAGGCGTCGAGCAGTCCGCGAGTTGGGTTGCGAAATCCTTCATCATGTTCGGAGTCAGGTGCTCTATGACCTCGATGCAGCAGCCGCCATCGAATTTCCTTCCGGCTGCCGATAGTGACCCCACGACATAGTTGGGATGGGAGGTGCGGTGGCGCGGCTCGGGGGGGAACATCTCGACGCCGTAAAATCTGAGATTTGATGACGGGAGCGCCCAGGAAATTGAGTCGAGGAGGTAGCCGGGTCCGGTTCCAATATCCACAAACCGGTTGATCGCGATCCGGCAGTAAAGAATAACTTCGGCAACGCGCGCCAGCGATGGGCCCCAGGACCGCTCCTTGGCAGTCGCCAACTCCGATTGCCAGTATTCCTCATCGTAGGCGACTAAAGGCTCTCCTCCGTCGATTATTGAGCACCGTGTCGGATCCAGGAAGATGAAGTCACAACTATGGCATTCAAAGTAGTCGCACATTTCTATGGTCCGGTACAGGGTGCGAACCCGCGCCGCGCAAAGCGGGCAACTGACTTGCCTTGCGGCCATCGGCATCGATCGCCCTACGGCCCCGCTGATCGCCGGTAGGGCGCCGGCAACAGCAACCGCGCCGGAACTTTCACCAGCGCGGCGCCGTCGCGCAGGATCACCGAGGCGTCGGGACAGTGGTCCATGATCATCTCCCGACACGCCCCGCACGGCGAGACGACGGCCATCTCGCGGTCCGTCTCCTCCGGCTTGGGATGGCGCACCGCGACGATCGTCGCGACCGTGCCGTCGCCTTCCAGCAAGGCGCGGCCGACGGCAATCGGCTCGGCGCACACCGACATGCGCCCGACGGTGGCGCCGAGATGGATGCCGGTCCAGACGCGGCCGTCGCGGCCACGCACCGCCGCCGCCACGGTGTGCCAGAACGGGCGGTAGTGCCGCTCCAGCACCTCGATCGCGGCGGCGATCAGCGCGTGATCATCGGGATCGAGCGGAAGGGAGTCGGGGAAGCTACTCAGCCGCCTCGGCCTCCTCGGGTTCCTCGATCTCGGCCAGCATGGTGTTGGCGACCACGCCCGACTGATCGCGCACCTTCTTCTCGATCGCCTCGGCCATGTCCTTGTGATCGCGCAGGAACTGCTTGGCGTTCTCCCGCCCCTGGCCGATGCGCTGGCTGTCGTGGCTGAACCAGGCGCCCGACTTCTCCACCACGGCGGCCTTCACGCCCAGGTCGATCAACTCGCCCACCTTGCTGATGCCCTCGCCGTACATGATGTCGAATTCGACCTGGCGGAAGGGCGGGGCGAGCTTGTTCTTCACGACTTTCACCCTGGTCTGGTTGCCGACCACCTCATCGCGATCCTTGATCTGCCCGATGCGGCGGATCTCCAGGCGGATGGAGGCGTAGAACTTCAGCGCGTTGCCGCCCGTGGTGGTTTCCGGGTTGCCGAACATCACTCCGATCTTCATGCGGATCTGGTTGAGGAAGACCAGCATGGTGTTGGATCGCGAGACGCTGCCAGTGATCTTGCGCAGCGCCTGGCTCATGAGCCGCGCGTGCAGCCCCATGTGGCTGTCGCCCATCTCCCCTTCCAGTTCCGCGCGTGGCACCAGGGCGGCGACGGAATCGACGACCAGCACGTCGATCGCGCCGGAACGGACCAGCGTGTCGGCGATCTCCAGCGCCTGCTCGCCAGCGTCAGGCTGGCTGATGAGCAGATTGTCCACGTCGACGCCCAGCTTGCGCGCGTAGATCGGATCGAGCGCGTGCTCGGCGTCGATGAAGGCGCAGGTGCCGCCACGCTTCTGGGCTTCGGCGATCGCGTGCAGGGCGAGCGTCGTCTTGCCGGAGCTTTCGGGCCCATAGATCTCGACGATCCGCCCGCGCGGCAACCCGCCGATGCCGAGCGCGAGGTCGAGGCCGAGCGAGCCCGAGGGGATCACGTCGACCCCTTCGGCGCCCGTGCGGGCGCCCATCCGCATGATCGAGCCCTTGCCGAACGCCCGCTCGATTTGCGCCATCGCCGCGTCGAGCGCCTTGACCTTTTCCATTAAAGCCCCTTCCCTACGCAACCAGGAGTTATGTATCCCGGCGGTTCATACACCGGATGATTGCACACCCTGGGGTATAAGCAGCAAGCGAACAGTTAGCGAACACACGCTTTGCATACGTCCTTAATCATCCGTTCGCAACATGTTCCGCGTTTGCGCGTGCTCCGCGATTCCCGTCAACCTTATGCCGCGCGATTCCGCAGGCGCCAGACGAAGGCGATAATCTCCGCGACGGCCTTGTAGTGCTCGGCCGGGATCTCCGCGTCCAGTTCGAGCCGGTGCAGCGCCCGCGCCAGCGGTGGGTTGGGGACCAACGGGACCGCGTGTGCGCGGGCGACATCGCGAATCCTTTCAGCCATCGAGTCGACCCCTTTCGCGACGACGCGCGGCGCGGCGGCGCGCGTCCGATCATAGACCAGGGCGACGGCATAGTGGGTCGGATTGGTGACCACCACCGTCGCCTTCGGCACCGCCGCCAGCATCCGCCGTCGCGCGCGTTGCATGCGCAGCCGACGCAGGCGCAGCTTCACACGGGGATCGCCGTCGGTCTCCTTCGTCTCCTCGCGGACATCCTGGCGGCTCATGCGGAGCCGCTGGGTGAGGCGCAGGCGCACCCAGGCAAGGTCGAACACGGCGATCGCCGCCTGCGCGGCCAGCACCGCGAGCAGCAGGCGCAGCACCATCGCGCCCAACGCCGCCGGCAGCGCCGCGAAGTCCTGAAACGGCGCGGCGACGAGGCGAGGCAGGTCGAGGGTGATTTCGT
Source organism: Acetobacteraceae bacterium (assembly GCA_049591635.1). Taxonomy (GTDB): domain Bacteria; phylum Pseudomonadota; class Alphaproteobacteria; order Acetobacterales; family Acetobacteraceae; genus DATFDN01. Next base: position 749 of record JBAWFF010000086.1, on the reverse strand, counting down.
GCCACGCGACGAAACCGATGATCGATAGCTTCACCAGGGAACGCCCCGCCTCCACCAGGTTGTCGAGGCCGAGTAGTCGGCGCACGCCGGCCGCGGGACTGATGCGCGACAGTTGGGGACGGAGCGGAGCGAGGCTGAGCTGGAAGCCGGTCTGGACCAGCACGGCGGCTGCCCCGGCGGCCGCCCCAAGAGCTAGTATCGGGCCGGCGGCGTTAAGCAGTGTCAGCATCGCCAGATGCGCCCCCGCGCGGGGCGAGACATCCTCGGCGGCGGCGTGTTCCAGCAAGGCGTGGAGCAGGTCTAGGAGGCGATGCCCGGAGGCGGGAGCGAGCCAGATCAGGCTGAGCGCCGCCGCCGCGAGGGAGGCGAAGGTGACCAACTCGTGCGATACCGCGGCTTCCCCAGCCTCACGCGCGCGCTGGAGCCGCCGTGCGGTGGGCGCCTCCGTTCGGCCTTCGCCGCTGGCGGATGCCTCTGCCATGCGGGGTCAGTTCAGCCCGGGCAGGGCTTCGAAACCCACGCGAACCGCGTCCTGCCAGGCCACGAGGATCGCCCCCGATAGCGCGGCGAGCAGCGCGAGTCCGCCCAGGATCTGCGCCGGCATCGCCAGGAAATAGATGTGCACGCGGGGCGCGGCGCGGGCCAGCAGGCCGGCGGCGGCGGTCCAGACGATGGAGGCGAGCAGCACCGGGGCGCAAAGGCGCAGTGTCAGGCCGAAGCCGACCGCGACCGCGCGCGCGACCGACTGC
>JBAWFF010000085.1:0-21944 GCA_049591635.1 Acetobacteraceae bacterium | reverse complement strand
CGGACCTGGCCCACCGGCTGAATCGCCGATGCACGTTCTTCCAGTCGCCAAAGCGCTCCGGCAGATCGCGCCAAGGAATGCCCGCACGATAGCGATAGGGCACCGCCTCGACGAACAGCCGGTTGTCCACCGCGGTCACCCCGACATGGCCCACGCGCCCGGGCAGCAGCCCCCGGATACGGTCCCATTGATCGTCACGCAGCGCGTAGCGTCGCATCGGTCAGCTCCAATATGGCCGACCGCCTATGAATCGAGTTTTACGCCGCGCCGGAATCCCCTAAATGACGACACGCCCTAGCTCGCGGGCGCGGCAATCTCGGCGGAGACCATGACACATCCAAGTGCCAACGTCTTGGATCTCACTCGCTCTCCGTCTCTGTCACGTTCCGCGATTTCAGCGTGTCGATCAGGCGATGCTTCCACTCCCGCGCCGAGCCGAGCGCCAATCCGAGCAGCCGCGCGCGCCGGTAATACAGGTGGCAATCGAACTGCCAGGTGAACCCCATGCCGCCATGCGTCTGGATGTTCTCCTTCGTCGCGATCCAGCCAGCCTCACACGCCGCGATCCGCGCGACGGAGGCCGCGACCGGCAGCTCGACCGCATCCGTATCCAGCGCCCAGGCGCCGTAATAGGCGTTGGAGCGTGCCAGCTCCACGGCAATGTAGACCTCCGCCAGCTTGTGCTTGATCGCCTGGAACGAACCGATCGGACGGCCGAACGCATAGCGTTGCAGCGCGTAATCGCGCGCCATCTCCAGGGCCGCCTCGGCGCCGCCCAGTTGCTCGAACGCCATCATCACCGCGGCGCGGTCGAGCAGCCGGCGCACCTGCTCGGCGCTGTCGGCCGCCGCTAACGGCTCGGCTGGCGCGCCAGCGAAGTCGATGCGCGCGTGCGAGCGGCTTGGATCGAATGTCGCCACGGTCTCGCGCGTGACGCCCGGACCGGCGAGATCGACCAGATACAGCCACGCTCCATGTCCGCCGTTCACGCTCACCACGGCGACATCGGCCACGTCTCCGTCGGGCACGGCGAGCTTGGCACCGCTTAGCCATCCGTCTCGCACGGTCGCGGTCAGTCGCCGCGGATCGGCGATCCCCGGCCGCTCGGCGTGAGCGAAGGTGCCGATCGCGGTGCCGGCGGCGAGGCGCGGCAGCCATGCCGCTTTCTGTACCGCGCTGCCGAACGTGGCGATCGCCTCGCTCGCCAAGTATACCGACGAGGAGAACGGCACCGGCGCGATCGCCCGCCCCAACTCCTCCGCCAGCACGCAGACCGCGAGGTGGCCGAGGCCGCCGCCGCCGTATTCTTCCGGGATCGCCGCCCCGACCCAGCCCATCGCCGCCATCTCCCGCCACAAATCGCGGTCGAACGGCGCCTCGCCCTCCAGCACGCGCCGCGCGGCGGCCGGCGGGCAGCGTTCGGAGAGGAAGCGGCGCGCCTCGACGCGCATCTGCTTCATCTCGTCGGGGAAGTCGAAATTCATGCGGCGAGCCCCGTCAGGAACGCCTCGACCGCGCGATTGAACGGCGCTGGCGCGTCGAGGTTGGCGGCGTGCCCTGCCCCGTCGATTACCACCTTGGTCGCGTTTGGGATCTTCGCTGCCATGTAGTCGGTCGCGGCGAGGAAGTTGGTGTCCTCGCTGCCCACCATCACCAAGGTCGGGACGGCAATGGTGGGCAGCGAGCGGATCAGATGATCGCCATGCGAGGACAGCATCCCGCGCGCCGCGCGGGCGAGGCCCGCCGCGCCGCAATGCTCGTTTGCCCGAACCTCCGCCCGCCCGCCGAGGGCGGCGACGCCGCGCGCTTCCAACGTGTCGGCCCGATCCATCGCGCGCGTGTTCCAGGCCGCGCGCGCCTGCTCGTTGCGAAACCCCGGCCCGGTGTCGAACAGCATCAGCGCCCGCGTCATCGCCTTGTGGTGCAAATGAAAGGCCATCGACACGACACCGCCGAGCGACAAGCCGCCGATCACCGCGGCGTTCTCGCCGCATGCGCGCAGGATCGCCGCCATGTCGGCGACGGAGTGCGCCTCGGAGTACAGCGCCTGGTCCTCGGGACTGTCGCTTTGGCCGTGCCCGCGCATATCCCACACGATGACGCGCCAGCGATCGCGCAGGGCCGCCACCTGCCCGTCCCACATGCGGCATGTCGCGCTGTAGCCGTGGCTCAGCAGCACCGCCGGCCCGCTCCCGTGAACCTCGTAGTGGATGCCGACCCCGTCGCGTTCCAGTCGGGCCATCATGTCCTCCCCGCCATTGTGGCCGACGATGCCCGCCGATAGGCTGGCCGGCAATATGGTCGCATCGAAGGGGGAGCCCGTGCCCGACAAATTCGAGTTCATCGACGTCAGCCTGAAGGGCATGGTCGCGGAAGTGGAGGTGCGCCGACCGCCCAACAACCACGTCAGCGTGCCGATGATCGCGGAGTTGTCGACCGCGCTCGAACACCTCGACACAGGGGCCGCCTGCCGAGTGGTCGTGCTGTGCGCGGCGGGCAAGCATTTCTGCGCGGGCGCCGATCTTGCAAATCGTGGCGCGGACGGGCGCGACCCGACAGAATCCGGCGGACGCCATCTTTACAAGGAGGCGATCCGGCTCTGGCGCACCAAGAAGCCGATCGTCGCCGCGGTACAGGGGGCGGCTGTCGGCGCCGGTCTCGGCCTCGCGGTCGCCGCGGATTTTCGCATTTCCTGCCCCGAGGCGCGGTTCTCCGCCAATTTCACCCGCCTGGGGTTCCATCCCGGCTTCGGCCTGACCGCGACGTTGCCGCGTCTGATCGGCGTGCAGCACGCCGCGCTGATGATGTACACCGGCCGGCGCTTCACCGGCGAGGAGGCCAAGGCGATGGGCCTCGTCGATCAGCTCGTGGCGCAGGATCAGCTCCGCGTGGCGGCACACAAGCTCGCCCACGAGATCGCCGAATCGGCGCCGCTCGCGATCGTCTCCGCCCGCGAAACCATGCGTCGCGGCTTGGCCGCTGCGGTGCAGGCGGCGACCGAGCGGGAATACCAGGAGCAGAACTGGCTGCGCCTGACCGGCGATTACAAGGAAGGCGTGCGCGCGATGGCCGACCGGCGCACGCCCGAGTTCAAGGGTGCCTGAGATGGGCAAGCTCGACGGGAAGATCGCGATCGTCACCGGTGCCAGCCGCGGGATCGGGCAGGCGATCGCCGAGCTGTTCGCCTCCGAGGGCGCCCGCGTCGTTTGCGCGGCGCGCACCCTCAACGAAGGCGAGCACAGGATGCTGGAGGGTTCGCTTTCGCGCACGGTGGAGAACATCCGCAAGGCAGGCGGCCAGGCGCTGGCCGTGACGGCTGACGTGTCCAGCGAACAATCCTGCCGGCAGCTGATGGAAACGGCGCGCGGCGCCTACGGCCCGATCGACATCCTGGTGAACAACGCGGCGCTGAACTACTACGTCCCGATCGCCGAATACGCGACCAATCGCTGGGCGCGCTGCTTCGCGGTCAACGTGCATGGCCCGTTCATGCTGGCCAAGGAGGTGCTGACCGACATGATCCCCCGCCGGAGCGGCGCGATCGTCAACATCAGTTCCGGCGCGGCCATCGGTCCCGGCCGTGGTCCGTACGAGAACCTCGCGGTCGGCGGCGGCACCATGTACGGCGCCACCAAGGCGGCGCTAGAGCGGTTCACCCAGGGCCTCGCGCAAGAGGTCGCGCAGTATGGCGGGATCAGCGTCGCCGCCGTCTCCCCCTCGCGCGTCGTGCCGACGCCGGGCACGGTACACCACAAGCTGGTCTCCGGCATGGACGACCCGAAAGGCGAGCCGCCGTCCTACATGGCGCGCGCGGTCTTGCTACTGGCAAGCGAACCCGCCGCCAAGGTCAACGGGCGGGTGACGTACAGCCAGCAGATCCTGAGCGAATACGGCTTGATCGAGCACCCACACGGCCGCGGGGTGGAGATCGCGGGGTCGGGGTACTCGCGGACGTGAGGTACGCGGGACCGTCCCCTGTCTAATCGGGGTAGTCGCACGGTGCATCCGGTCCGATCATCGCACCGCCGAACAGAGACAGCAGCAACACGATGACGGCGATAACAAACGTTCCTACCATGTCCCCCTCCCTGCGTGCGAGGCTGCGACCCCGGTTTCCGATGAGGCGGATATGACATCCCGGCGCTCGGGCCGCTGTGCGACGGGTCACAAATCGCGCGCGAGCGCGGCTGCCGTCATTCGGCGATCGCCTGTAGGGCCTCCGGCGCGCGGATCATGAGATAGCCGTCCTCTTCGCGCAGGAGACCTTCCTCCTCCCAGGCCCGCATCTGCCGGTTCACGCTCTCCCGCGTCGCGGCGACGAACGTGCTCAAATCGGTCTGCGTGAGCTTCAGCCGGATGGTCAGGCCGCGCGGCCCCGCCACGCCGTATTCCTGTCCTAGTTTGATCAGCAACCGGGCCAGGCGCGAGGGAAGATCCATCAGCGCGATGTTCTCGAGCGCATGATTGGTGCCGCGGAGGCGCTCGCAGAGTACGCCAAGCAGCCGCAGCGCGAGATCCCCGTTGCCGTGCAGGAACGGCAGGAAGTCGCGCCGCTCGATCACCAGGGTCAGGCAGTCGTCCATCGCCGACACCGTGGCGCTGCGAGGCTGGCCGTCCAGCAGCCCCATCTCGCCGACGGTCATCCCGGGACCGAGGATCGACAGCGTGACCTCCTTGCCGTTCGGCGCGTTTGCCGTGACGCGCGCCCGCCCGGTTGCCAGCACCAGCATGTTGGAGCCTTCGCTGCCGTACTCCATGATCGTGCTCCCCTTGGCGAACCGGCGTTCCAGCGTGAAGCCGACGAGATGATCAAGCTCGGCTGGTTTGAGCACCGCGAACAAGGGTGTACCGCGCAGCAATTCGCGCTTGGCGAAACGATCGAGCGGGCGAACGTTCATGGGAATCCACCGACGTAAGGCCTGGGAGTTGGCATCCTAGACCAAGTCCCGCGAAACCACCTCCCGCCACTCCCGGCTGCCTACGGGCGCTTCGCCCTCGAAGGCCTCCAGCGTTGCGGTGACGATGAACGCCGTCTCCGTCGCTGCCATGTGGGCGCGCAGGATCGTTCGGGTCTCCATCGTGCCGCGCAAGACCGTCTGTACCCGCTCCGTCTCCATTCGCGCACTCAGCGGGTCGTCGTCGCGGATGCGGTATTCGGTGCGCGATTGCATCTCGATCTCGGTGCCGATCGCCTCGATGCGGACCCGGCTGGGGGTCTCCACCGCGCGCCAGAACCAATCGCCCGCGCCGATGTCGCGGCCCCTTTCCCGGATCGAGCGGCCTTCGCGCAACACCGTCCTTGCCGCTGGTGACGCGGTCTCCGGCGGCGGCACGGTCACCGGCTCGTCGGCCGCGACGCGTATCGGCAGCGCTAGGCTCGCGTCTTGCACGGTCACCGTGACCGTGCGCGGCGAGGGCCAGATGATCGGCCAGTAGGCGGTGGACAGCGCGACGCGGATGCGATGTCCCGGGGGAAAGGCGAAGCCCGTATCGTTCAGACGCAGCCGCACGCGCCCGGTGCCGTGCGCGAGGTTCAGCACGCCGTAGCTCACCCGCAAACTCGCCCCATCCGGATGCACGTCGCATAGGCGGGCGATCAGGTTGCCCCAAGGCGCATCGCATGCGACCTCCAGTTCCAGCTCCGGCGCGCCCAGTATCTCCATGCGCTCCATCAGTTCCGCGCTGTCCCACACGGCGGACAACGCATCGTCGTCGCGCTGATCGTCGGCGTCGTCGGGCGTCATCCCGAACGGGCACCAGTTCCCGCCGGTACCGCCCAGATGCTGCGGCGAGCGGATCGCACGCGCCGACCCGTCCGGTGCCTCGCCGAGGCCGCTTTCGCGCAGGAATAGAAGACGCGGCGTGACCGAGGGTGGTGGCCAGGCGGGTTCGCTGATCCAGCGCCCCGGCCGCTCGGCGTACATCGGCGCCGGGCGCACGCTCTCCATTATCCAGGCGCGCAGCATCGGCGGCGCGGCGTCGTTCGCACCCTTCAGCCAGCGATCCCACCACGCCAGCGCCTCTTGCAAAAACCCGGCGGCGGGACCGGGCACGCCGATGTGCGGATATTTATGCGCCCACGGCCCGATCAAGGCTTGTCGCAGTACGTGCAGGTTGGCGAGCATCCGCGGGATCGCGTTCGTGTAGGCGTCCGCCCAGCCGCCGACGGCGAACACGGGACAGGCGATCGCCGCCCAGTCCTCGCACACCGATCCGTGCCGCCAATACGCGTCCCGGCTCTGATGGCGCAGCCAGGGCGCGGCGAACAGCGGCATCGCCTCGAGCCGCTCGCGCCACATCGCGCGCCACGCATCGCCGAGCACCGCCGGATCGGGCGGCGTCGCGATAATGCCTTGAAGCGCGAAGCCCCAGCCGAAATTCGATGTCAGCAGCGCGCCGCCCATGTAATGCACGTCGTCGGCGTAGCGGTCATCGGTGGAGCACACCGTGATGATGGCGCGCAGCGCCGGCGGGCGGAGGGCGGCGAGCTGCAACGCGTTGAACCCGCCCCAGGAGATGCCCATCATGCCGACCGCGCCGGAGCACCAGGGCTGGCGGGCGATCCAGGCGATGACCTCGAGCGCGTCGTCCTGCTCCTGCTGGGCGTATTCGTCGAATAGCAGGCCGTCGGATTCGCCGCTGCCGCGCAGATCGACGCGCACGCCCGCATAGCCGTGCGCGGCGAACCACGGATGGGTCAGCGCGTCGCGGTCCCACGTTCCGTCGCGGTGCCGGTAGGGCAGGTATTCGAGGATCGCCGGCACCCGCTCCGCGCCGTCCGGCCGCCAGATGCGCGCGGAAAGCCGCGTGCCGTCGGCGAGCGGGATCCAGACGGCTTCAGACGTCAAGGCGGTACGCCGCGCCGTCGCGCACGATATGGCCCGAGGTCGCGCCCGCGAAATGCGTGCCGAGCACGAGCACCGGCTCGCCCGCCAGTTGCTGATACATGGCAAGGCGCGTGCGATGCGCCTGCTCCGAATCCCAGTCGGCCGTCGAGGACCATTCGGGATGCGCCATCTGGCACGGGTGATGCAGGAAATCGCCCGTGATCAGCGCCTCCTCGCCGCGCGAGGTGATCCGCACGCTGACATGGCCTGGCGTGTGCCCGAAGCTCGGCAGCAGGCTGATCTCCGGACACAGGCGATGGTCGGTCTCGACCAGATCGACCAGGCCGGCGTCGTAAACCGGCAGCACGGAATCGGCGAGGATGTGGGCCATGTCGGCGCGCCCGGTGTCGCCCGTCCAGTGCTCGAACTCCTTCCGGCCCATGAGGTAGCGCGCCTGTGGAAAGGTCGGCACCCAGCGGTCGCCGACCTTCATCGTATTCCAGCCGACGTGATCGACGTGCAGGTGGGTGCACAACACAGTGTCGATCGACTCGCGCGGGAAGCCGGCTTCGGCGAGGTCGCGAAGGAACGGGCCGTGCAGGTTGTTCCAATGCGGGATTCGCCGGTTCTCCTTGTCGTTGCCCAGGCAGGTGTCGACGATGATCCGCCTGTCCGGCGTCTGGACGATGAAGGCGTGGATGCTCATCCGCAGCCGCCCCTCCTCATCGGCGAAATGCGGGCGCAGCCAGGCGATCGGCAGGATCGCCTCTCTTGTGGCCATCGGCAGCAGGAACCTGCTGCCTCCGGTCACCTCCAGTTCCACCAGCTTGGTGATTGTCACGTCGCCCACGCGCCAGGACTGCATCCGATCCCCCAGATTGGCGGACAGCGCCGCCGCCTTGCTATAGAGGCCGCGCAATCCGGAGGCTGACGATGCACGAAACCCGGCTGGCCGACTACCGCCCGCCCGCCTTCCTTGTCGATCGCGTCGCTTTGGACTTCGATCTGCACGAGACCGCGACGACCGTGCGCTCGCGTCTACATCTGCGGCGCAACGGCCCCGGCCCGCTGCGCCTGGACGGTGCGGGGCAGCCCATCGGGGCGATCACGCTCGACGGCGAGGCGTTGGGCGCGAACCGCTACGAGGTGACCGAGGATTCGCTGACGATCGCCGATCCTCCCGACGTGTTCACGTTGGACATCGAGACCACGATCGATCCGCGCGGGAACACCGAACTATCCGGCCTCTATCTTTCGAACGGCGCCTTCTTCACCCAGTGCGAGGCCGAGGGCTTCCGCCGCATCACTTATTTCCCCGATCGTCCCGACGTGATGGCACGCTTCGACGTCACGATCACCTCGCGCCAGCCGGTGATGCTGTCGAACGGCAATCCGGGCTCGACGGAGGAGCTGGCCGATGGCCGTCGCCGCGTGGTGTGGACCGACCCGCATCCGAAACCCTCCTACCTGTTCGCCCTCGTCGCCGGCGACCTGGTCGCGGTGACGGACAGCTTTACCACCCGTTCAGGTCGCCCCGTCGCGCTCGGCATCTATGTCCGCCGCGGCGATGAGAGCAGTTGCGGGCACGCGATGGCTTCGCTCAAGAAGGCTATGGCATGGGACGAGGAAGTGTTCGGCCTGGAATACGACCTCGGCGTGTTCAACATCGCCGCGGTGTCAGACTTCAACATGGGGGCGATGGAGAACAAGGGGCTCAATGTCTTCAACACCAAATACGTGCTGGCCCGGCCCGACACCGCCACGGATGGCGACTATGAGGGCATCGAATCGGTAATCGCGCATGAGTATTTCCACAACTGGACCGGCGATCGCGTCACTTGCCGCGACTGGTTCCAGCTGTCCCTGAAGGAGGGGCTCACGGTCTATCGGGACCAGGAATTCTCGATGGATCAGGGCAGCCGGGCGGTGAAGCGGATCGCGGACGTGCGCGCCCTGCGTGCCGCGCAGTTTCGCGAGGATGCCGGTCCGCTCGCGCATCCCGTACAGCCGGACCACTACGTGGCGATCGACAATTTCTATACGGCGACGGTGTACAACAAGGGCGCCGAGGTCATCCGCATGATGGCAACGCTTATTGGGCGCGAGGCGTTCCGGCGCGGCATGGACCTCTATTTCCAGCGCCACGACAACCAGGCGGTGACGATCGAGGATTTCGTGCGCTGCATGGAGGATGCGTCGGGCACCGATCTCGGGCGCTTCCGGCTGTGGTACCACCAGGCCGGCACGCCCGAACTCACCGCATCGGAGAGCTACGACGAGGCCGCGCGCCGCTACACGCTCAGCTTGCGCCAGCGCAACGCCGACCGGCCGGCGCAGGTGATCCCGGTCGCGATGGGACTTCTGGCGCCTGACGGGACGGAGGTGGCGAGCCGCCTGCTGACGCTGACCGAGGCCGAGCAACATTTCAACTTCGTCGATGTCCCGCACCCCGTCCCGTCGCTGCTACGCGGCTTCTCCGCGCCCGTGCGGCTGCGCGGCATTTCCGAGGCGCAGCTTCGCTTCCTCGCCGCGCACGACACCGATCCGTTCGTGCGCTGGGAGTCGGGCCAGCAATATGCCACCGGCGTACTGCTCGCGCGTGGGCCAACCGATGGCGTGATCGAGGCGATGGCGGCGACGCTCACCCGCGCCGACGACGACCCGGCCTTCGCCGCCGAGGCGCTGGCGCTGCCGTCCGAGGCGTTCCTGTTCGACCAGATGGAGGTCGCGGATGTCGAGGCGATCCATGCCGCGCGCCAGGCCGCGCGGGTCGGCATCGCCGCCGCGTTGCGCCCGACGCTGCGCGCGACCTACCAGCGCCTGACCGATGCCGGGGCCTACCGCATCGACGGACTCTCGATCGGACGGCGGGCCCTGCGCAACGTATGCCTCGCCTATCTGGCGGCGGACGGCGATGCCGAGGGCGTGCGGCTCGCCAAGGCGCAGTTCGACGCGGGGGAAAACATGACCGACGTGCTCGCCGCGCTGTCGGTGCTGGGCGCGATTGACTGTCCCGAACGCGTCGCGGCCTTGGCGGCGTTCCATGCCGCGTGGCGCCACGACCCGCTGGTGCTCGACAAGTGGTTCGCGATCCAGGCGCTCTCATCCCTGCCCGGGACTATCGAAGCCGTGCGCGCGCTGACCACGCACTCGGACTTCGATCTCCGGAACCCCAACCGCGTTCGCGCGCTCGCCGGAAGCTTCGCGGCCAACCAGCTGCGCTTTCACGACGCGAGCGGCGAGGGCTACCGCTTCCTCACCGACATCATCCTCGCGCTTGACCCGACCAATCCCCAGGTGGCCGCGCGCCTATCCTCGCCGCTCGGCCAGTGGCGCCGGGTCGATGCGGCGCGTGGCGAGCGGATGCAGGCGCAACTGCGGCGGATGGCGGACGCGCCGGGCCTGTCGAGGAACACGCGGGAGATGGTCGAGCGAAGTCTGGCGGCTTAGCTCGCCGTCGCCTGCTCGAACCGCCGGCTCGCCTCCAGGGGATCGCCATACTTCCGATGCACCGCAGTGTGCTGCGCCGCGGCGAGCAACAGGCGGTCGCGGTCGCGATCCTGGTTGCGCGCCCAGTCATCGACCATGCACTGGGCAATTTCCTGGTTGTGCGGATCGTTGCCCAGCCGGGCGGCGGTGATCGCCAACCGCTGACGCAGCGGCGCCCGGTCGGCGAAGTTGTCGAGATAGGCCCGCGTCCACGCCAGGCTGTCGGGACCGTGCAGCGCCGTGACCGCGCCCTCGACCCGGTCGAGCACCTGCGAAGCGGTCATCGCCTCGGCGCCGGAGGGCGCGGCGATCGTCACCGGGTTCAGGTCCCCCGTCTGCTTCTGGTGCGCCGCCGCATGGTTGAGGAAGGATGCCGCCACATAGAGCAGCTTCAGCCGCAGCGGATGGTCGAAATTGTCGTAGAACCAGCCGAGTGTGCTGCAATACTCATAGCAATGCTGAGGCAGCGAGAAATTCGTCGTGATCTGGGTTTCGATCACCACCTGCGCCGCCGCCGCCTGGATCGCGTCAAGGATGCGCCGCGGGCCCTTGCCCGCCAGGAGCAGGCGCGACAGCACCTCGATGTAGCCCGGCTCGGGTTGGCGGATGATCGCCTCGGTCAGTTCAGCCGCCTCCTGCGGCGTAAGCGGAGCGGTGTTGCGCAGCAGCGCCGCCTCCCGCTCACTGGCGCCGCCGTAGGGTACCGCGTGCAGCGCCTCGCCGTCGAGGAACGTCTTCACGGCGTTGCACGCCATCTCGTATGTCGAGTACCAGCGCGGCCCCACCGCGATGTCGAGCGCACCGGCATAGAGGACGTGGTGCGCGTTCTCCCAGCCGATGGCGTTGCCGATCTCCACCGTGGAGCGGGCGCGGTACGCCTTGTGCCCGGTCGTGTAGGAGCGGTTGAGGAAGGCGCGATCCTGCACGTCGATCAAGCCGGCGAACACCAACTCGGCCAGCACCTCGCGCCGGTTTTCCGTCTCCTGCATCAATCCCAGGAACACCCGGTAGGCGTCGAGCACCTGACCACGATGCACGAGCGTCAGCCATTCCCCCAGCCGCTCGCGCAACGGGCCTTCGAGGCGCACCGGCTCCTGGTCGGGCCAGTAGACCGCGGGCGCCGGCGGATGGGCGATCTCGCCCTTGAAGCCGCGCGTGTAGTGGCCGGGCGCCTTGCCCATCTTCTGGTTCCAGATATCGAGCCCGGTCGGGATGTACCAGATGGTCTGCGCCATCGGCAGCCCGGCCAGCGAGGGCGGCAGCAGGCGGGTCAGATTGACGCTGGCGCGCGCCGACAGCAGGCAGTGGTCGTTGTTGACGAAGTTGGGAAACCCGTCGTCGATCCGCTCGTGGTACGGCACATGGGTATAGGGCGCGTGGATGCGGACGCCCTCGGCCATGATCTCGGACAGCGGGCGGCCGGCGCGCAGCAGGTCGTAATAGACGTCGCTCGCGCCGACCTGGTCGCGCGCGAGGATGCGCTCCTCCAACCTGTCGTAAAGCACGGCCGCGTCGTGGGGGCGGGATTGCGTCTCTGCCTCTGACATCAGGGTTCCCTCGTTTCGCTCCATCCTACGACCGGGGGGCTGGCGCCGACCAGTCGGGACGCGAGAGACTAGGGCCGCCACGTCGGAGACACCACCATGCACGGCAACCCGGCCTATCTGAGCGGCCTCGACAAGAACGCGGCGAACTTCACGCCGCTCAACCCGGTCACGTTCATCGAGCGCGCCGCCGCCGTCTACCCCGATCGGGTCTCGGTGATCCACGGCGAGGCCCGGTTCACTTGGGCCGAGACGTACGCGCGATGCCGCCGCCTCGCCTCGGCGTTGGAGCGGCGGGGGATCGGGCGCGGCGACACGGTGGCGGCGATGCTGCCCAACACGCCGCCGATGGTGGAGGCGCATTTTGGCGTCCCGATGCTTGGCGCGGTGCTCAACACGCTGAACACGCGTCTCGACGCGAAGACCGTCGCCTTCATGCTGCGCCACGGCGGCGCGCGCGTGCTCATCACCGACCGCGAGTTCTCCGCGACGGTCGCCGCCGCACTGGATCTGCTTGAAGAGAAGCCCCTGGTCATCGATGTCGATGATCCCGCCGCCCCAGGTGGAGCGCTGCTAGGGGAGACGGAGTACGAGGCATTCCTGGCGAGCGGCGATCCCGACTACGCGTGGGAGAACCCGTCCGACGAGTGGGACGCCATCGCGCTGAACTATACGTCCGGCACCACCGGCGATCCGAAGGGCGTGGTCTACCACTACCGCGGCGCCTACCTGAACGCCCTGAGCAACATCCTCGACTGGAGCATCCCGCAGCATCCCATCTATCTCTGGACGCTGCCGATGTTTCATTGCAACGGCTGGTGCTTTCCGTGGACGATCGCCGAGCGCGCCGGCACCAATGTCTGCCTGCGCCGCGTCGAGGCGGGCGCTATCTGGGATGCCTTCCGCGCGCATCGCGTCACCCATCTGTGCGGCGCCCCGATCGTCTACTCCACCATCATCAACGCCCCGGCCGAGATGCGCGCGGGCGTCGATCACCCCATCCAAGGCCAGATCGCCGGCGCCGCGCCGCCATCCGTCGTTATCGAGGGCGCGGAGCAGGCGGGCATCACGCTCACCCACGTCTATGGCCTGACCGAGACCTATGGCCCGGCGGGCGTATGCGCCAAGCAGCCGGAATGGGCGGGCATGGATTTGTTGGAGCGCGCCGAACGCAACGCGCGGCAAGGCGTGCGCGTGCCGATGCAGGAGGCGATGACGGTGCTCGATTCCACGACCATGCGGCCGGTACCGGCGGACGGCGAGACGATGGGCGAGATCATGTTCCGCGGCAACATCACCATGAAGGGCTATCTGAAGAACCCGGCGGCGACCGAGGCGGCGTTCGCCGGCGAGTGGTTTCATACCGGCGATCTCGCGGTGACGGAGCCGGACGGTTATCTGCGGATCAAGGACCGCTCGAAGGACATCATCATCTCGGGCGGGGAGAACATTTCGTCGCTCGAAGTGGAGGAGGTGCTGTACCGACACCCGGCGGTGATCGGCGCGGCGGTGGTCGCCCAGCCCGACGAGCGCTGGGGAGAGACCCCATGCGCGTTCATCGAGCTGAGGCCCGGCGCGAACGTGGGGGTCGAGGAGCTGCGCGATTTCTGCCGCGAGCACCTGGCGCGTTTCAAAGTGCCGAAGCGCGTTCTGTTCCAGGAATTGCCGAAGACCTCGACCGGGAAGATTCAGAAGTTCGTGCTGCGCGAGATCGCGAAATCGGCGAGCGCGATCGGCTGAGGTCGCGTGCACGGACCTGAAGGCGCAGCCGCGCGGCGGCCAACTCGGGTCCGGTGACGACCAGGGGCGCGCAGCCGTTGGCCTCCCATTTGAGGGACCAGAAATCGGGATGCAGCCGCACCGGGCTGCCGCCCTCGAAATCGGCCTTGCCGCCGGTGTCGAGGAAGCTTTCCGCCGCCAGTCCCTCGGCGAACAGGATGTCGTGGCGCGCCAGTTCGACGTGGTGATAGATGACGGAGTCGACTTGCTCGCGCAGCACCGTCCGGTCGTTGATGAGGTACTTGACCGGGATCAGGACGCCATCGGCGTACACCGCGTGATCCGGCGATAGCAGCAGGTCGCGCCGCGGCACCCCGGGCGCGAAGGCGCCCGCGAGGACGCGCACCGGCCACACCGAATCCGGCGTCGGGTGGCGGCGGCAATCGACGCGGCGTTGGCCCAGCCAGGCGATCGGCGCCGTGCCGCCGAACAGGCAGCGCACGCGCTGGCCGACGCGCAGTGCCTCGACCGGGACGTCGCCGTCCTCGGTCGCGATGCGCGTTCCGGCGGCGAAGCAGGCCGGGTCGTCGTTCTGCACCGCGGCGAGAGGCATGGTGACGGTATTTTCCGCCGCGCTGAGAGGCGTGAAGGTCGCGGCGGGCAGCAGGAAGGGCGGCGTCTGCGCGACGGCGACGGGGGCGAAGGTCGGACCGACGACGGGGAGTCCGGTGGTCGGGTCGGTGCCGCCGATGAACCCAAAACCGCCGTCTCCCGACTCCACGCCGGTCGGCAGATAGACGTAGCTGACCGAGACGGTCCCGCCTGCCTCTCCGATCAGCCGCTCCAGGACATCTCCAGGAGCGTCGAGGCTCGACGTGCCGTTCGCCATGATCGGCAGGTCGATCGTGCCTGACCCGATGAAGCCGGCCAGGTCGTCGGGATCGGAGAGATCGACGGTGGTCGTCGCCGGCAGTACCGTCGGGACGAGGGAACCGGCGAAGTCGATCGCGCCGTCGAAGCCAGCCAGGCTGGCATTGTCGTCATAGGAGGCGGCGACCGTCACGCCCGGCGTCACCGTGCCGGGCAGCGCCAGTGCCAGCGTCGCGGTCCCGGTCGCGTCGAAGCGCGCCGCATCTGTCTCCAGATTCTGGATGGCGAGGCTGCCCGCCACGTCGCCCGTGAGCGTCAGGACCACCGCCTCCAGGCTGCCGAGCGCGGGGTCGAATTGCGTGACGGGTACATTGGCGTTCCAGCCGGTGACACGATCGGAGAGCGTGAAGGTTTGCGGGGCGGAGACGACGGCGTTCGCGTCGACGGAGAGCAGAGGTGGAATTACGCTCAGGGTGTCGCTACCTCCACTCTCGCTGCCTCCCCCGCTGTCACCCGTCGCCACATAATCGTATTGCAGCGACACCACGGCCCCGGCGCTGGCGGAAGTTTGCAGCTGCAAGCTCCCAGCGCCGCTCGCGTCGGTGCGGACCCCGGCCGATGCGGTCAGGTCGATCGAGCCGGTGCCGATGAACGGCGCCAAGCCGGCGCTGCCGGGCTGGTAGACCGCCTCCGTCGTCCCGGCCTGCGTCACCGCGAAGCTGGTACCGGAATTGCCGAGATAGTCCGTGCTGCCGTCGAACGCCGCGAGGCTGGCACTGCCGCTCGCGACGACCGTATCGGCGGCGATGAGCATTCCATCGGTGCTGACGCCGAGCTGCCCGGACAGCGCGGCGTCGATGGTGGCCGGGGTCGCCTCCAGGCTCTCCACCGAGATGGCGCCGTCCACCGTCGCGGCGATGTCGATCCGCACGTCCTGCAAGGTGCCGAGGGTCGGGTCGAATTGGGCGAACGTCACCGTCCGCGACCAGTCCGCCGGGGCGGTTGCGATGGTCTGCTGCTGCAGCACTGTCGTCTGCATCGCCATCGCGGCCCCTGATCCTGGTTGGAGATGTTCCTACACGGTCCGGCTCGGCCCCGCAACCGCAGGATGCTTATGCTACAAACGCACGGGACGGCTTTTCCAGTCGTGGTACTCGTCCGCCTTCACCTCTTCAAAATCAGTGTCCTTACGGATGGTCCTGGCCACGCTTGCCGTTCTCGAGCTTACGGCGGCTCCAGAACGGCCGATCGGTCCATCGAGTCTCCAAGCCGTACCAGGTGCGAAGGCCATCGCGGTAAGCCTCCCTCATGCGGTCGACCGCATTCTGGTAATCCCGGAGCGCGTCCGTCCCGCCGACCGCCAGCGCCTCTCGGACCGCCCCTGCCCCCAGAAGCGCCGTATAGAGGGCGTTGAAAAGTCCCCGGGCCGACAGCGGATCGCAGGCCAGCGCGGCATCGCCGACGGCCATCCAGCAAGACCCCGCCGCCCTTTCGATCCAGGCGCCGTGGGCCGCGCAACGGCCCACCAGCGTGCCGGCATCCAGCCGAAACGTCTCCAGTAACGGCTCAACGGCGCGCAGTCCCTTGGCGCGCGCCATCAGGGCGCCGACATCCGCGGTCGACCGGGCCGCGCCGAGGTCCGCATCGGTGTGAAAGGCCAGAATCCTGCGGGCGCCGGGAAGCAGGGCCGTATACCACCAGCCATCCGGCTCGGCGGCGACGGAAAGGGTGCCATCGCCATCCGCCGACAGGCCCGACAGCCAGCGGCAGACCAGCCTGTCGGCCCGATTGCGCCTTTGCCCGAGCATCCGGGCCAGCGGCGCCGCCCGTCCGCCGGCGTCGATCAACCAGCGCGCGCTCACCGTCAGCGGTCGGCCGTGCCGCATGAGGGTCAGGCGCCATCCGTCATCGGCCGCCACCACCGCCGTTGCTCGGGCGGGAGCGATCAGGGCGGCGCCGCGGCGGCACGCCCAGTCGCGCAGCCAGGCGTCGAACCTCGCGCGGTCGAGCCGCCAGCCGTGCCCATCCGCGTCACGCAAACTGTCGGTCACGACGGGATGGGAGCCGCTCCAAACACCGCGCCGGGCATAGCAGGGCTGGTGGCCCTGGCGCTGAAAGTCATCCCAGAGCCCCAGGTCGCGCAGGAGGCGCCAGGTGGCGCCCGGCAGGGATTCCCCGATCCGGGAGGTGGGCGCCGCCGCGTCCGACCCGACGCGGTCCACCAGCAAGGTCCGGTGGAAGGGCGCCAGCATCGAGGCCGCCGCGGCACCGGCCGGTCCCGCGCCGACCACTACGACGTCAGCCGAGAGATCGGCGGCCACCGGGATGCACCGAACCGTCAGCGATGCAGATGACCCGGCAGGCGGCGCACCTTTTCGATGCCGGAGAGATCCGTGACTTCGTCGGGCTGCGCCGGGCCGTGCTTCAGCAGAAGCACTCCCGTCCGGACTTCTGGCCGGTCCGCGACCTCGATGCGCGCCGGAAACGCGCCGTCCGACGGGCCGGGGTGGCTCTCCACCACCCCCATCCGGTCGAAATGGGCGACCATGGTGTTGATCTGCGTCACGTAGGATGCCGACAGATCAAGCGGCGCGTTCCAATCCGCCCGCCGGGCGAACGCCGCTTGCCGTTCGGCGAGGCTCAGCTTGTCGTCCAGGACCTTCCTATAGTCCTCCAGCGCCAGCACCTGGTTGGGAACACGGGCCGGCCAGAAGGTTGGCACATACGGATCATACGTTTTGTCATAGCCGGATCGGCAGCTAGCGGTATCGCACTGCCATGGGACCGCCATCCAGCGACTGAGGCCACCCGCCGACTGCGGGCCCAGGCAGCCATTGGGCGCTGAAGCGATTGCGAAAGTCAGGGTCAAGCCGTAATCGGGCTCGACCCAATCGTCCGGCGCGTGGGCGAGGCGAAAGGGCGAGCGGTACATAGCGATCTGGCGCACCGGCCACGTCATCTCGCAGCCCGGGTGAAAAGCGTCGGCCAGGCAATACTCCAGCGCGGCCTTGGTCAAGGTCTCCCCCTGCTCGGCCATCGGCACGTCCTCGATCCGCCGCGGAATAGCGCGTTGGGGGTCGTAGTCCGCCTCGAAGTCGCCGGCGGCCCATTGCCGCAACTGCGCGAGCTGCAGATCCGACAGGGCGCTGTTCTGGCGAGGCGAGAGCGCCGGGGGCTGGTTCATCGCGTCGCCGTAGATCCAGGGCCACGGCACTGGCGCCCAGCCGTCCACGGTATCCGTCCGATCGAGGCTGCCGGTTCGGAACTGGTTGACGATCGCCTTGCGCCAGGCCGCATCCGCGGAGTTGGGACTGGCCAGGCGTGTCATCGTCTCCGTGGTGAGGTCGAACACCCCCTTCCAGCCGAAGCCGGCGGCGAATCCCTCGTTCACCCACTGCAAGCCGGCCATCCGCTCGAAGATCGGCAGAATGTCGCGGGCGAACGACGGACGCTTGGGCTTTAGCAACCAACCGTTCTCGACGGCCAGGTCATGCATCAAGTCCCACATGGTCCGCACGGACTTGCGGCACGGCCCATAGTTGGGCGGCGCCACCACGACCCATGCCGGCTCGACCGGCAGACCTTGACCGTTCAGGATCACCCGGGCGGTCACCGGGCCATCCGCCACGTCGTCGTGCCAGGTGTCGTTGTTGGCAAAAGTCACCGCGGGCGCATCGTCGTAGGACGTCGATACGCCGTGCCCCCCCAGGACGATCAGCCGCCCGGCCTCGTCGGTCAGCACCGAGCCTAGATAGACGGGCCTGCCCCAGAAGACGCCATCGTCGAAGCGCGCCTCGGGCTGGGAGGCGCCGTGGACGGTGCGCGGAGACGGAGTGATCGCCAGACGGCTACGGTCGGCCACCATGGGATTGCGAAGCGTCGTCGGAATGGCGCCGGAAGCAGAGGCTTCCGGGATATCCAGCGCCAGCTGAAAGCCGTACCAGGCCGCCTTTTTGTTGGCCAACCGGACGGTCCAGGCCACGTCCGCATCCTTGGCGGTCAGCTCTCGCACGATGGTTCCGGCGGCGTTCAGACCGTAGACGCGAAAACGCGCGGCTTCCCGCTTGAGCGCGCCCGACGCATCGCGATAGTACCCCAACGGCCGCGGCAATGGCTCCGGCACTTCTGGCCCGACATACCAACCAGTCCGGCTGCTGCCGATCCGCGCGATGCCGATCGACGGATATATTGCTGCGCGGACGATAGCCTGATCCGAATCGCCGGTCATGACCTTCCCCCCTCGAAGCACACGCGGATCACTAGCGCGTAGGATTACCACGGCCTAGCCATCGTGACGAGAACCGCGCAACCATCGAAAGTCGTTAGCCTCGCTGCTGCCATACCGGATCGCATCGTTTCCAGCGGCTTGAATGGCAGACCTCGACCGGGAAAATCTGGAAATTCGTACTGCGCGAGATCACGAAATCGGCGAGCGCGATCGGGGTAGCCGGAAGTGAACCCGTATGCTACAAACCAGCGTGGACAGGACCATCCGCAAGTACACGGACTTTGAAGAGATGAAAGCGGACGGGTACCGCTACTGGCAAAGCCGTCCCGTGCATGAGCGTGTGGCGGCGGTTTCCGAACTCACGCAAGAACACTATGCGCTAAAGGGCGCGGTTCCCGATGTACCCAGACTTCAAAGAACTCTTGTCCGTCTTGAACGATGGATCGATAGCGGCGGTGCTCTGGCGGCGCGCCCGCCGCTGCCAACATGGCCCATAGCGCGCCGACCCCGCATCGTGTGCTAGCAAGGCAGAAACGGGGAGACGTCCGACCATGAAGAAGCTGCTTACCACCGCGCTCGCCGGCCTGCTGGCCGTTGCCATCAGCGCGCATGCCGAAGACACCAGCCCGCTCAAGGTCGGCATCCTCGTCACCCTCTCCGGCCCCGGCGCGGTGCTCGGCCAGCAGGTGCGCGACGGGTTCAACCTCGCGATTGCCGAACGCGACGGCAAGCTGGGCGGGCGCACCGCGGACGTGATCGTGGTGGACGACGAGCTCAAGCCGCAGGTGGCGGCGGACAAGGCGAAGAGGCTGATCGAATCCGATAAGGTCGATTTCGTGGTCGGGCCGATCTTCTCCAACGTGCTGGGCGCGATCTTCCGCCCGGTCACGCAGGCGAACGTGATCCTGATCAGCCCGAACGCCGGATCGTCGATTTTCGCCGGCAAGGAGTGCAGCCCGGATTTCTTCGTCACCAGCTATGAAAACAACCAGGTCCATGCCGTGCTGGGCGAATACGCGCAGGAGCAGGGTTACAAGCGCGCCTTCCTGATGGCGCCCAACTACCAGGCCGGCAAGGACGCGATGGCCGGCTTCAAAAGCCGCTTCAAGGGTCAGATCGTCGAGGAGGACTTCGTCCCGTTGAGCCAGGTCGATTTCCAGGCCGACCTGTCGCGCATCGCCGCCGCCAAGCCCGATGTCATTTTCGCGTTCATGCCTGGCGGCCTCGGCGTCGCGCTGGTCAAGCAGTTCCGCCAGTCGGGGCTGGCCGAGAAGGTCCCGTTCCTGTCGGCATTCACCGTCGATGAATCGACGCTGCCGGCGGAGAAGGACGCAGCGATCGGGCTGTTCGGCGGTATGACCTGGGCGCCGAACATGGACAATCCGGCGAACCAGAAGTTCGTCGCCGATTTCCTGAAGGCGTACCACTACGTGCCGGGGTCGTATGCGATGCAGGGCTATGACGCCGCGCAGGCGATCGACGCGGCGCTGCGCCACACCGACGGCGACACCGCCGACAAGGCCAAGCTGCGCGCCGCCATGCGGCTCGCCGACTTCGACTCCCCGCGCGGGGATTTCAAGTTCAACACCAATGGCTATCCGATCCAGGATTTCTACCTGGTGAAAGCGGCAAAGCGGACGGACGGGCTGTACGAAACCGAGATCGTGAAGAAGATATTCTCCGATCAGGCGGACAGCTTCGCCAAGGAGTGCTCGCTGCACTGAACCAGCCATGCTGGTTCTCGTGCAGACGCTGAACGGGTTGCAGCTCGGCGTGCTGCTGTTCCTGATCGCCGCCGGGCTGACCTTAATGTTCGGCGTGCTGGACGTAGTGAACCTCGCGCACGGCGCCCAGTATATGCTGGGCGCCTATCTCGCGGTGACGGCGGCTTCGGTGACGGGGAGTTTCCTGCTGGCGCTCTTGCTCGCCGCGATCGGTGCGCTGGCCGGTGGCGTGATCCTTGAATGGCTCGTGCTGCGTCCGCTGCTCGGGCGAAGTCATCTCGATCAGGTGCTCGCCACCTACGGGCTGATCCTGGTGATGGAGGAGGGCGCGCGCACGATCTGGGGCTCGGCGCCCCTGTCGCTGTCGCTGCCCCACTGGCTCGACGGCACCATCGGGCTGACGGGCGAACAAAGCTATCCGGTGTATCGGCTGTTCCTGCTGGGCGCGGGCCTCGCGGTCGCCGCCGCGTTGTGGCTGGTGATCGAGCGGACGCGCACCGGGATGCGCCTGCGCGCGGGGGCGGCGAATCCGGTGATGCTCGGTGCGTTGGGTGTCGATACGCGGCGGCTGTTTTCGCTAGTGCTCGCGGTCGGCGCGATGCTCGCGGGCTTCGCCGGCGCCCTCGCCGCCCCGATCGTCTCGGTCGAGCCGGACATGGGCGGCAACGTGCTGATCCTGGCGTTCGTGGTGATCGTGCTGGGCGGCACCGGGTCGATGCGCGGTGCCTTCGTCGGCGCGCTGCTGGTCGGGATGACCGACACGCTGGGGCGGATGGCGCTGTCGGGTGCGCTGGGTCACGCGCTGAGCCCCGCCGCTTCGCGCCAGGCGGGGCCGGCGCTCGCGTCCATGTTGATCTACCTGGTGATGGCGGGCGTCCTCGCCTTCCGTCCGCAAGGCTTGCTGCCGGCGCCGGGACGGCCGTGAATCGACCAAGCGGGTTGGGTTGGACGCTGGCGCTGGCGATCGTGCTGGTCGCCCTCGCCGTGGCGCCTGTCTTGGCCCGCGCGTTGGCCTACCCCTATCTGACCTCGCTCGCCACCCGCGCCGCGATCCTCGCCGCCGCCGCGGTCTCCTTGCAGGTCGTGGTGGGGCTCGCGGGGCTGGTCAGCCTCGGCCACGCGGCTTTTCTCGGCGTCGGCGGGTACGCGGCGCTGGGATTGGCGACGGCCGGAATGAACGAGGCGGCGGTCTCGCTGCCCGTCGCCGTCGCGGGCGCCGGCTTGTTCGGGCTGGTCACCGGACGACTCGCGCTGCGGACGCGCGGCGTCACCTTCATCATGATCACGCTCGCGTTCGCGCAAATGGCCTATTTCGTCGCCCAGTCGTTCGAGGTTCTCGGCGGCAGCGATGGCGCGCCGCTCGATCCGCCGCTGCTGGTCGGGACCACGCTTCTGCGCGGCCCCGTCGCATTGCACGTCTTGGCGCTGGTTGTGCTGGTCGCCTTCGTGCTGGGCGCCCGCGTGCTCGCCGCCTCGCGCTTCGGGCGTGTGCTGCGCGCCGCGACCGAGAGCGAGGCGCGGGTGACCGCGTCGGGCTTCGACG
>JBAWFF010000084.1:0-29544 GCA_049591635.1 Acetobacteraceae bacterium | reverse complement strand
CACTGCCTCCGCGGCCAACACGCGATACGCCTGGGTCTCCCCCATGCCGTCCTCAAGGAAGAACCGGGTCAATAGGCTGCCTCGGATCATTCCCGATTCGCTCTGGTTATTCGCACGCGGCTTAGCGCGCACGGCGCCCTGACGCGAAAGCCTCGCCAGCTTGCCGTGACGGGTTACAATCCGCTGAACCAGTCATAGCCCTGGTTCGACCAGTACCCGCCGGGATAGGTGTTCGTCACCTCCATCGCGGCGATGTATTTCGGGTTCTTGAAGCCGAGCTTGGTCGGGATGCGCAGGCGCAGCGGCGCGCCGAAGGGCGGGGTCAGGGGCTTCTCGTCGAACTCCACCGTCAGGATGGTCTGCGGGGCCAGCGCGCTCGCCATGTCGATGCTCTCCCAATAGTCGTCGAAGCATCGGAAGTTCACGTAGCGCGCCCGCGTATCGGCGCCGACGCGGGCGAGGAAGTCGCGCAGCGGAATGCCGCTCCATCGTCCGATCACGCTCCAGCCCTCCACGCAGACGAGGCGCGTGATCTGCTCCTGGCGCGGCAGCGCCGTCAGCTCGGCGAGCGTCCAGGGACGCTTCTGCTCGACCAGGCCGCCGACCTCCAGGCGCCACTGTGCCGCATCCACCATCCGCACCTGCCATTCCGGGTAGTACGCATTGAACCGGAACGGCCGCGTGATGGCGCTTGCCGGAAAAGTCTGAGCGAGGCGGTGCGGGTTGAACAGAGCCCCCTGCACCCTGTCGTCCCAACGCAGCATCGCGCGCAGCGCGCGGTCGATCGGTCCATCGCCGCTGAGGTCGCATCCGCTCAGCAGCGACAGCGCGCCGAGCGACAATCCGTTGCGCAGGAACCGCCGCCGCTCGGTCATCGCGGCGTCTCCGCATCGCCCTCGGACGGCAGCCCGACCGTCATCGCCACCAGCGTTCGCGGCACGATCGCCACCAGCGCGAGATGCACCAGCACGAAGCAGACGATCAGGCCCATCATCGAGAAATGGATGCGCCGTGCGATGTCGTAACCGCCGAACACCCAGGTGAGCCAGCCGAGCTGCACCGGCTTCCAGATAGACAGGCCGGTGAGCACGGTGAGGATCGCGACGACGATCACGAAGACATACAGGAGACGCTGGACGGAATTGTAGTGGCCCAGCCGGTGGCCGAGGCGAAACCGCACCGCCCGCCCGAGATCGCGGCCCACGGCGCGGACGCGGATGGGCAGGAAGTCGCGGCGGAAATGGCCGCTGACCAACCCGTAGGCGACGTAGACGAGCCCGTCGGCGACCAGCAGCCACATCGCCGACAGATGCCAGGCGATGCCCCCGGCCAGCCAGCCGCCGAGGGTGATCCACCGGGGAAAGAGGAACGGCAGCAGGGGCGAGGCGTTGTAGATCTGCCAGCCGCTCAGGATCATGCAAATCAGTCCGAAAGCGCCGATCCAGTGGGTGACTCGGATCACCGTTGGGTGAGCGGGGCGTTTGGCCATTGTCCCTGGATTTCCGATCGCCGGAGAGGTCTGTCGTGGACGATGCATATAGGAGCGCAGGACCGATGATACGCCTTCTTACTCTCACGCTAGTGACCACGACCGCGCTCTCGGTTGCGGTCCTGGCGGCGCCCACGTCCGAACGCGTGCGCGGCACCGTCGAGTCCATCGCCGGCAACACGGTGACCGTGCATCCGGAGCAAGGCGCCGATGTGAAGGTCAGCATCACCGACAACACGAAATACGCCTCGGTGGTCAAGTCGAACCTGTCGGACGTGGCGAAGGGAAGCTATATCGGCACCGCCACCAAGGGCTCCGGCGATTTCCTCGTGGCGTTGGAGGTGGTGGTCTTCCCGCCCTCGATGCGCGGGACGGGCGACGGGCACTATCCGTGGGACAAGCTGCCCGATCCGACCGCCGGCAACGCCAGCGTCCCCAGCGCGATGACCAACGGCGACGTGGCGACCGCCTCGCCCGCCAGCACGCAGGAGGTCAGCAGCGCCATGACCAACGGCAACGTGCAGTCCTCGTCCGAGCAGGGCGGCGCGAAGAAGATCACCGTGACCTACAAGGGCGGCGAGCAAACCATCCTGGTGCCGCCGACGGTGCCGATCGTGGCGCTCCAACCGGCCGACAAGTCGGTGCTGAAGCAGGGCGCGCAGATCGTCGCCTTCGCGAAGAACGACGACGGCACCCTGACGGCCGGCATGATCGCGGTCGGCGACGGTGTGAAGCCGCCGATGTAGATCAGCGGCCGGAGGCCCGCACCGAGGTATCGAGCGCGCTAAGGAAGCGCGAGCGGTCCTGCTTGGTCAGCGGTGCCGGGCCGCCGGTACGGACGCCGATCTCGCGCAGATGCGAGGCGATCTCCCGTCCGGCGAGCGCCGAGCCGATGTTGTCGCCGGTCCAAGGCCGTCCCGACGGAGAGACGGCGCGCGCGCCCTTGGCGAGGCAGCGCGCGGCCAGCGGAATGTCGGCGGTCACGCAGACGTCTTCTTGCGTGATCCGCTCGGCGATCCAGTCGTCGGCGGCATCGGCCCCCGACGGCACGAGGACCATGCTGACCGTCCCGCCCGGTGGGCGGATCGGCCGCGAGCCGTTCGAGACGACGAAAACCCGTAGCCCGGTGCGCGAGGCGACCCGATAGACCTCCTCGCGCACCGGGCAGGCATCGCCGTCGACGTAGATGGCGGTCACGCCGCTGGGCGCATCCCGCCGTGATTGCCGCCGGGCCGATAGCGGCGACGCTGTTGCGGCCGTGGCGCGGCATCGTTGCTTGCGACACCGGTCGTGAAGCCGCCAGAGGCGATCGCCATCGGCGCCCCGGTCATCCGCTCGATCGCGCGCAACGCGCCGCGCTCTGCCGGATCGCAGAACGAGATGGCGATCCCGGTGGCCCCGGCGCGCGCGGTGCGGCCGATCCGGTGCACGTAGTCCTCCGCTTGCGCCGGGAGGTCGAAGTTGATGACGTGGGAGATGCCCGTCACGTCGATCCCTCGCGCGGCGATATCGGTCGCCACCAGCACGCGCGCTCGCCCGCTGCGGAAGCGGTCCAGCGCCTTGTTGCGCGCCGGCTGGCTCTTGTTGCCGTGTAGCGCGTCCACGTTCACGCCGCCCGCCTCCAGGTGCTCGGCGACCTTGTTGGCGGTGTGCTTGGTGCGGGTGAACACGATCACCCGCGACAGCGCCGGATCGGCGAGCAAGGTGCCTAGCAGCGCCCGCTTGCCGGACGTGCCGACGATGTGGACGTGCTGCTCGATGCGCGGAACCGTCGTCGTGGTCCCGGCGATCTCGACGCGCACCGGATCGCGCAGCATCCCCTCGGCGAGCCGGCGGACCTCCGCCGGCATGGTAGCCGAGAACAGCGACGATTGCCGTTCCGCCGGCAGCGCGGCGACGATCCGGCGGATGTCCTTGATGAAGCCGAGGTCGAGCATCCGGTCGGCCTCGTCGAGCACGAAATAGCGCACCTGGTCGAGCCGCAGCTCCCTTGTCGCCATCAGGTCGCAGATACGCCCCGGCGTGCCGACCACGATGTCGGCACCCGACTGCATCCGCCGAACCTGGCCGGAGCGGCTCATGCCGCCGAGGATCGCGACGACCCGGCGGCGCATCCCGCCGCCGAGCTTGTTGATGCTCTCCTCGATTTGCAGCGCTAGCTCGCGGGTCGGCGCGAGGATCAGCGCCCGCGCGGTGAATGGGCGCTGCGGGACCGGGTGGGCGGTGAGGTGTTGCAGCATCGGCAGTGCGAAGGCCGCGGTCTTGCCGCTGCCGGTCTGGGCGACGCCGACGATGTCGCGCCCTTCCAGCAGGGGCGGGATGGCCTTGACCTGAATGGGGGTCGGCTCGGTGAAGCCGGATTGAGCGAGGGCACGCAGAAGCGGCTCGGCGAGGCCGAGCGAGGCGAAGTTGTTTGATGACACGAAGAATGAAGCTCCAGCGCCGACGGTTGGGCAAAGCCCGCGACCAGAAAGGCGCGTGATGTCCGCCGGCCCGCGTGACGATGGGGCGAACGAGTTACGACTGAAATTCCCGGGAGGGCACCCCAAAACGAGGCGCCAATCACGCGATCACGGAAAGAACACGCGCTACATGGCCCTTTGCCGCGGTGCGGTCAAGCCTTTCGATCCCGGCTAGCCCGCCGACACCGGCAGGCCAAGCTTCGCCAGGTCGGCGCGCAGCCCGGCCGGCGAGACGAAGTGGATCCCGTGCATCCCGAGCGCCGTCGCGGCGTCCGCGTTGCGCGGGTTGTCGTCGACAAAGACGAGTTGCTCCGCACGCAGCCCATGGCGCTCCATCAGCAGCGTGAAGATCGCCGGATCGGGCTTGACCAGCCGCTCGGCGCCCGACACCACGATGGCGTCGAACCAGGACAGGAACTCGTAGCGTTCCCGCGCGATCGGGAAGGTCTCGTGCGACCAGTTGGTCAGGGCATAGAGCGGCGTGCCGGCGTTCCTGAGTTCACGCAGGATGGCGACCGTGCCCTCGATCGGGCCAGCCAGCATCTCCGCCCAGCGGGTCCTGAAGGCCTCGATCAGCGGAGCGTGCGCGGGGTGGCGCGCGCTCAACTCCGCGATCGCCTCGGCCCAGCCCCGCCCGGCATCCTGCCGGAGATTCCAGGAATTGCTGCAAACGTCGGTGAGAAACCGCTCCATCGCGTCGTCGTCACCGTCGAACAGCTTGCGATAGAGATGGCGCGGGTTCCAGTCGATCAGCACCCCGCCGAGGTCGAACACGACCGTGTTTCGCCGGCGAGCCAGGGCGGTTCTCCTTTCTATGGCGCGGTCCGGAGGGCAGCGGAGGCGGCAGGATAACGCGTCGCGCTACAACGTAGTATCGGAGGAATGGCGGAGGGGATGGGATTCGAACCCACGATACGAGTTGTCCCCGTATAACGGTTTAGCAAACCGCCGCCTTCGGCCGCTCGGCCACCCCTCCGCCGTGAGTGTGATCTAGGCCGGATCCCGTCGGATCGTCAAACAATCCGTCAGGGTTGACGGGTGGCCCGCGGAAGCCTGTATCCCGAGGCGAGCACAAGCGAAAGGTCCGATCGAGCCATGCACAACACCGAAGAGGTCTGGCGCCACGTGGACGCGAAGCGGGACGCATTCATCGCCCTCGCCGACACGATCTGGGGCACGCCGGAGCTGAACTTCGCCGAATTTCGGTCAGCGGCCGAGCACCAGCGGATGCTCGAGGCCGAGGGCTTCCGCGTCAGCACGAACGTCGCCGACATCCCGACCGCGTTGATGGGAGAGGCGGGGGAGGGCGGTCCGGTGATCGCCATACTCGGCGAATACGACGCGCTTCCGGGCTTGAGCCAGGAGGCGGGCATCACCGAGCAGCGGCCGGTCGAGGGGCAGAACGGCCAGGGCCATGCCTGCGGACACAATCTCCTCGGCTCCGGCGCGTTGCTCGCCGCCACGGCGGTCAAGGACTACCTCGCGGCGAACGGGCTTCCCGGACGCGTGCGCTACTACGGCTGTCCGGCCGAGGAGGGCGGGGCGGGAAAGGTGTTCATGGTCCGCGACGGCGCGTTCGACGACGTCGATATCGCGATCTCCTGGCACCCGGCGCCGTTCGCCGGCGTCAATGCGTCACCCTCGCTCGCCAACAAGGTGATCGACTTCAGCTTCGCCGGCCGCGCCTCCCACGCGGCGGCGGCGCCGCATCTCGGACGCAGCGCGCTCGACGCGGTGGAGCTGATGAATGTCGGCGTGAACTATCTGCGCGAGCACATGCCGTCCGATGCGCGTGTGCACTATGCATTGCTCGATGCGGGCGGCATAGCGCCCAACGTCGTGCAAGCGCGTGCCAAGGTGCGCTACTTGATCCGCGCGATCGACGCGCGCGGATTGGCCTTGCTGGTCGAACGGGTGGAGAATATCGCGCGCGGCGCGGCGCTGATGACCGAGACGAGTGTCGCGAGCCAGATCGTCAGCGGCATGTCGAACATGGTCGACAACGCGCCATTGGCGCGGGCGATGCAGGACAATTTCGAGAGGCTCGGCCCGCCTTCCTTCGACGAGGCGGATCGGGAGTTCGCCGAGCAGATCAGGGCGACGTTGCGCCCCGAGGACATCGCGGCGGCATTTCGCCGCTTCGGCCTGCCGGTCGAGACCGACAAGGCACTTTGCGACATCATCGTTCCGTTGGGATCGAACGGAGGCTCCACATCGGTGGGATCGACCGACCTCGGCGACGTGAGCTGGGCGATCCCGACGATCTACGCGCGCGGGGCGACCTACGCGATCGGCACCCCGGGGCACTCCTGGCAGCTGACGGCCCAAGGGAAGACGCCGGCGGCGCACAAGGGAATGGTCCATGCCGCCAAGGTGATGGCGGGAACCGCGATCGACGTGCTCCGCGATCCCGCGTTGCTGGAGCGTGCCAAGGCGGATCACGCGAAGCGCACGGGCGGGCGTTATGAGTGCCCGCTGCCGAAGGATCTTCCCGCGCCTCTCAATGCGATGAGCTGAGAGCGCGGTTCGGCGCCGCTGGCGGCAGCTCCGAAATAGCACCTATGGCCCGCGCACGGGCACCGGAGGAAGTGACCGCAATTCAATTCCGGCCAGCTTCTCCATTGGACCAATGACATCGGTGATGTCGCCGCGGCCAGATCCGGCTGCCACCGCGGCCGCATAGCATTGCCGCACCGCGGCACCAACGGGTGTGGCGACCCCAAGTTCGGCGGCCTGATCCATGAAAACCGCGAGGTCCTTCATGGCGATCGCCAGCGATCCTCCGAAATCGAAGGACCGTGGCAGTACGTGCTCTGGGATCTTTGTCAGGGTCGCGCTGTTTTGGCCGCTCCCGCTGTTGATGATGTCGAGCATCATTTCAGGGTCGAGGCCGGCCTTGGACCCAACAAGAAGTGCCTCGCAGGCAGCGGCCAGGTTGGTCAGCGAAAGCACGTTGTTGACCGCCTTGAGAACCTGGGCGGACCCAACTCGATCGTCAATGTAGACGATCTTGCTCGCGTAGCAGCGCAGGAGGGGCTCTGCCTTGTCAAACGCCGCACGCGCTCCTGACGCCATTACCGTCAGCGTTCCGTCGCGCGCCCGAAGCCGTCCGCCTGTCATCGGGGCGTCCAGCGTGGACATTCCGCGGCGCGCCAGCTCCGTGGCCAATTCCCGCACTACGGCCGCGCCGTTCGTCCCGAGATGGACGTACGCACGGACGCGGCCGGCGGCGGCGATGCCGCGCGGCCCGAGAATGGCATCCCGGAAGGATTCCGAAGACGCAAGGCAGCCGAGGACGACGTCCACGCGATCCGCCAGGTCCAGGGGCGAGGTCGCCAGTTCAGCGCGGCCTTGGAAATCGCGCATGGCTTCCGCGCGGATGTCATAGACGACGACGGGGTAGCCCGCGTTGCAGATGCGCTTCGCGATCGGGTGCCCAATCGCGCCGAGTCCGACAAATCCGACAGTAGGCGTCGCAACGTCTTCAGTGCTCACCTCCCGACCCTCCGCGACATCCGATCATTCGGCCCGTAGCCAGCACATCGATCGGATATCACCGAACTCACTGGGCAATCGCCGCCATGCCTCGCCGCCATCCTGGCTGATAAAGACCTGACCCAGATTCGAGCAAGTGAACAGCAGCATCGGGTCGGCGGGGTTCGTGGCCACGCACCAGGGCGTGCTGTTAAGCGTGCCGGGCAGTCCGGCATCCATCCACGTTTCACCGTGATCGCGACTACGCAGCAGCCGCCCCGTCGAACCAGGCGGGCCGTTGCCGCTGGTCAGGAAGAGTACACCCGTCCCATCAGGGCGCGCCGTGATGGCTCGCGTGTACGGCCAGGGAACATCAAGCGGCAGGTGCCTCCATGAGGCTCCGTTATCGTCGCTGCGATGGAGGCCCTTGTTGGTGGTGGCGAATATCCGTCGACCCGTTGCGCCGTCATGGATCAGCAGATCGTGGATGTCGTCCGAGATCAAACCGGAATTCAGCCGGGTCCAGTTAAGTCCGCCGTCGGTGCTGCGATACAAGGCATCTATCTCGATGCCGCACCAAATCGTCTCCGGATCGGCGGGGTCAAATAGCATGCGCGTGACACGCATATGTCGACTGTCGCCATACCCCCGGGAGGCGCGGGTCTCGTTTTCAGCTCCTTCAGCCATTGGCGTCAGCATTTTCCGCCAATTACGTCCCCCGTCGTCTGAGCGGAAGAACTCGGCTGGACGAGTTCCGGCGAGTAGGACGTCGGGATCGTGCGCCGCGCGCACCAGCGACCACACCGAGGTCCGTGGATGATCCATGGGCGATGGGATGTGGTTCCATCGTTCCTCGGTAAAGTTCCATCGGTGGATCCCCGCGTCAGTGCCGGCCAGCAGGGAATCCGAGATAGACGGATGTGTGGCCAGCGCGAAGATGGCGGTCTCCAGATAGAGTCCGGACTTTGAACTCGGGCGATCCCACGTTTCGCCAAGGTCACGACTGAACCAGGCCCCATGCGCGGAGGTGCCGATACATACGACTGATTGCATGGCCGCCTGCTCCTCGAGGTCTCCGTAAGCATATCCGATATTACGGGACTTGTTCAAGTGCCCCGGAACCCACCGCGCGCGGTGGGCGGTCCAGGACCGTGCCCAGGCCACTGACGATCCGTGTTATCTCCTCAGCGGCCGCTCTCACCCTTCCGGCGGCATCCGCCACGGCGACCCGCCCGAGCCGGTCCTTGGCGCCGGCGATCCCGACGCTGCCAAGGATGTGACGCGAACGATTGAATAGCGGTGCCGACACGCCGACCACTCCCGGGTTGAATTCGCCCGACGTCACCACGAAGCCGGCCTGCCGGATGCGGGCCATGGTCGCGCGGAACGCCGCCCAGTCCGCTCCCAGTCCCGCCATCGCGATCGCGGTCTCGTTGCGGCTGTAGAGGCCGCGGAGTTGATGGGCGGGCAGATAAGGCAGCATGATTTTCGACGCGGCGCCCAGGAACAATGGCCGGCGCTGTCCTCGTGTGAAGAGGTGCGGCGGGCTGTCGGGCGCCAACTCCTCGCGGATGCACATTGTCGCGTCGCGAAACAGCGTGCAAAGCAGCGCGGCATGGCCAGTCTCGACGACCAGGCGTTTCATGGCGGCACCGGCGGCGTTGTAGAGGGGGTCGCACTGGCGGATTTGCCGGTCGAGTTCGGTAATGCGCGGGCCGAGGATGTAGTGGCCCTCGGCGACCGCGTTCAACAATCCGGCCGCGCTTAATGCCTTGATGTATCGGTACGCGGTGGATCGCGAGACGCCCGCATAGCGGACCAGGGCATCCGCTGACCAACTCGGCGCGGCGGGGGTGAAAACATCCAGCAGCCCGAGCATCCGGGCCAGACTGCTTTCGGCCTCGATGGCGCGCCCCGATCCAACCTCACCGGCGACCCCCGCGCGCGACACAGGCGTTCGCATCACGCGCCCGCTTCCCGACCGCCGGAATTGGGCCTCGACAGGCCGCCGTACAACAACAAATCCCGCATATTGACAATCTTTTCTGGTCGTCTATGGTGTCGCGGGGATGATAGCATGGACTTGAGAGGCAAACGCATTCTGCTGACTGGAGGCGCGAGCTTGATCGGCTCGCATACGGCCGAGGAGCTCCTCCGCGCGGATGTCGCGGCCGTCGTTCTGTTCGACAATCTATCGTTTGACGCGACGCATCCCCACCTGCCGCGGCTCCTGGAGAGCGATCGGGTTAGTCTGGTTCGCGGTGACGTGCTTGATGCCGCGGGGCTGGTCGATGCCATCGAAGGCGTGGACGGGGTGTTCGCCCTTGCTGGATACATGTCCGCCGGCATCGCGGCCAACCCGGCAGTCGCGCTTGATGTCAATATCCGTGGCGTCCTCAACATCCTCGAAGCGTGTAAGGTCGGTGGTGTCAGGCGTCTCGTCTTCGCATCCTCGTCCGCCGTGTACGGCTATGGCGCCATCGCGGGTGGCATCGCGGAGGACGCGCCGTTCCGCTCCGCTGGCGTCGCCCCGCCCGCGATACTGTACGGCGCCAGCAAGATCATCGGCGAACAGCTGTGCCACCTCTATCGGGCCAGATATGGCCTGGATTTCGTCGCGCTTCGCTACTCGACCGTGTATGGCGAGCGCCAACACTACCGCTCCACCAACGCGCTTTATATCATCGAGGCGTATGACCGCGTGGCACGAGGGCTTTCGCCGATCTTGTACGGCGATGGGTCGGAGACCAAGGACTTCGTCTATGTCGGCGACGTCGCGCGCGCCAATCGGCTCGCGATGGAGGCCGACGTCAGCGGCACGGCTATAAACATTTCCGGCGGCCAACCGCTCACCGTGAAAAGCCTCGCCGAGCGGGTGATCAGCCTCGCCGGCGCCACGGTCACGCCGGAGTACCGGGAAGCTCCGACCGATGGTTTCCGCATCACGGTCGACTCGCCGTTCAGCTACGATCGCGAAAAGGCCCGCGCGCTGCTTGGCTGGACGCCCCTTGTCTCCATCGACGAGGGCATCCGCCGGCTCATCGCATGGCGGCGTCAGAATTCGGCCGAGGCCCCGGCAAGGAACTCGCCATGACTGAACGCGTGGACGCGGTCTGCGACGTCCTCGTCCTAGGTAGTGGGGCAGGGGGTCTCGCGGCGGCGATCACCGCTCGCAAGCTGGGCCTTCAAGTGATCGTTCTCGAGAAGGAGAAATGGATCGGCGGCACCAGTGCGTTGTCGGGCGGGTGGCTGTGGATTCCATGCAACAGCCTGGCCCGCCGCGCCGGTGTCGCCGACACGCTTGACGCGGCGCGCGAATACCTTCGCCACGAGCTCGGCAATCGTTATGACGCAACGCGAGTGGATGCGTTCCTCGATGCTGGCCCGGCCATGATCGACTTCTTCGAGCGTGAGACCGAGGTCCGGTTCATAGTGGGCACGAGCTATCCGGACTACCATCCGGACGCCCCAGGCGCATTGCCCGGTGGGCGTGCCGTATGCGCGCTTCCCTTCGACGGACGCGCACTTGGCTCACGCTTGGCCGAGCTGCGACCCCCGGTTCGAGAGATGACGCTGTTCGGGCTGAAAGTAGGCTCCGGTCCGGACTTCGCGCATTTCGCCAATGCGACCCGGTCACTTCGATCTGCTCTCTACGTGACCGGCCGGATCGCCGCCCATCTGCGCGACGTCGCCCTGCACGGGCGTGATCTGCGCCTGATGAGCGGCAATGCGCTGATCGCCCGCCTCGCGCGCTCCGCCTTTGATCTGGAGATTCCGATCTGGCTCGAATCGCCGGCGACGGAATTGCTGCACGAGGACGGCATTGTCACCGGAGCGATCGCGGCGCGGCGGGGTCGGGAAATCCGGATCGCCGCGCGACGCGGCGTGATCTGCGCCGCCGGTGGATTTCCGCACGATCCGCTCCGTCGCAGCCGGCTGTTTCCTCATGCGCCCAAGGAGGCGGAACACCTTTCACTCACGCCGGCAGGCAACACGGGTGACGCGCTGCGCATGGCCGAGTCGATCGGGGCGATCATGGAAGACAGCGTCGCCAGTGCCGCCGCCTGGATGCCGGTTTCACGTGTGCCATATCGCGACGGAAGCTTCGGCACATTTCCGCATAGCTTCGACCGCGGCAAACCCGGCGTGATCGCCGTCACCGCGTCGGGCCGGCGCTTCGTCAACGAAAGCGATTCCTATCACGACGTCGTGGCCGCGATGATCGCGGTCCGGGTTCCCGGGCAGGCCGCCGGTGCGTTCCTGGTTTGCGACCATCGCTTCATCCGCCGCTACGGTCTTGGCATCGCCAAGCCGTTCCCGATCCCGCTCGGTGGCTACCTACGCACCGGCTACATCAAACGTGGCCGCACGGTCGAGGAACTGGCCGCGCGAACCGGCATCGATGGCGCCACCCTCGCAGCGACCGTGACCCGCTTCAACCACCACGCACGCCAGGGTCATGACCCAGAATTTCGACGCGGCGAGAACGCTTACAACCGCTACCAGGGTGACGCCCGCCATCGCCCCAATCCATGCCTCGCTCCGATCGAGACGCCGCCATTCTACGCGGTACGCATTTTGCCGGGCGACCTCGGCACGTTCGCGGGACTGCGGACCGACGCGAGCGCGCGCGTGCTTGATCGGAACGGCTGCGCGATTGCCGGCCTGTACGCGGTGGGAACTGATATGGCGAGCGTGTTCAGCGGCGCCTATCCGGGGCCAGGCGCGAATCTGGGACCGGCCATGACCTTCGGCTTCATCGCCGCGCACGACCTCGCCAAAGCGACGATGCCTCGACGTCAGGCGGCCAAGACGACGGCGGCGGATTAGAAAACATCACACCGGGATGGAGGAAACGATGAATGAGCGAGCGAACCCGCACGGTTGCGCCCCAAGTCTTGAGCGGCGCACGCTCCTAGGTGGCATGGGCGCGGCGGCGCTGGCCTTGCCGTGGGTCAGCCGCGCGCGCGCCGCATCGGACGTGGTCCGCATCGGCGTGCTCAATGATCAATCCGGCGTCTATGCCGACAATTCCGGCCTGGGTTCGGTCAACGCGGTGAAGATGGCGGTCGCCGAGCGTGGCGGCACGGTCATCGGCAAGAAGGTCGACGTCATCGCCCGCGACCACCAGAACAACGCAGACATCGGCATGACGGTCGTCCGAGAATGGCTCGGCGCGGGCGACGTCGACCTCATCATGGATATCGGCAATTCATCGATAGCCCTTGCCGTCCAGGGCCTCATCCGGGACGCCGACCGGATCGCGATCATCACATCCCCACAGACCTCCGACCTATACGGCAAGGCATGCTCGCCCAACAGCTTCGTCTGGGCGCAGGATTCGTGGTCGAGCAGCGTTGCCCTCATTCGCTCCCTGATCAGCGACGGTTACAAGACGTTCTTCATGATCACCGTGAATTATACGGTGGGGATCACGACCGAACTGCAAGGAAAGGCCGAGATCGAGCATCAAGGCGGAAAATTCCTCGGCTCCACCCGCCATCCGATCGGGGAGACGGACTATTCCGCGTATCTCTTGACGGCGCAATCGTCAGGCGCGGAGGTGGTGATCCTGAACAACTCGGGTACTGACTTCACTAATTGCTTCAAGCAAGCTGGCGAGTTTGGTCTGCGCAATCGCCAGGTCGTCGCGGCGCCCACGGTCCTGATAACGGACATCGACGCGCTTGGTCTCAAGA
This sequence comes from Acetobacteraceae bacterium, assembly GCA_049591635.1. Lineage (GTDB taxonomy): Bacteria > Pseudomonadota > Alphaproteobacteria > Acetobacterales > Acetobacteraceae > DATFDN01. Next base: position 16,420 of record JBAWFF010000084.1, on the reverse strand, counting down.
CCGCGCAGGGTCTGGTTTTCCCGTCGTCCTGGTATTGGGACATGGACGACCCGTCGCGCGGCTGGGCGAAGGCGTATTTCCAGGTCATGAAGAAAATGCCCAACGACTACCAGGCAGCGACCTATTCTGGCGCGCGGCAGTACCTTAACGCCGTCGATAAAGTCGGCACGAAGGAGCCGAAGGCGGTCATCGCCGCCCTCAGAGAGATGCCGGTGATCGACTGCTTCGCCAAGCATGGCCGTGTCCGTGAGGACAACAAGATGGTGTTCGATCGCTATCTGACGAAGGCGAAGTCTCCCGCGCAGTCGAAATATCCGTGGGATTACCTCCAAATTCTGTCGACAATCCCCGCGGATCAGGCCTTCCGTCCCGTAAGCGACGGTCACTGCCCCTTCGTCACAAAGGCCTGATCATCGAGGTGGCCCCGTCTGTGGGACAGTTTGGCGGCTTAGTTAAGCTTGGTTCTGGGTCATGTCAGGCTGCCGACCTTCCCCAGCGCCGGCCGCCAGCCACGCCTTCAGATCAGGTGGAAGCAGAAGCGCTTGGTCGCGATTGAATGGGACAAAGTTCGCCATGCCCAAAGGCTAGCCGCAATCCGCAAATTTGGGTACCCTAATCCGATAGACTGCTAGAACGGAATCTCATCGTCCAGATCCCCGCCTTTCGGCGCCTCCCACGACGGCGCCGGCCCGCGCCCCCCGCCGCCCGTTCCACCGCTCGGGCGGGCGCTTCCACCGCCTGCTCCGCCACCAAACCCACCGCCCGGCACGCCACCCTCCTCACTCCGCGCGCTGTCGAGTAGGGTCAAATCCCCCCGGAACCGCTCGATCACCACCTCGGTCGTGTACTTGTCCGCGCCCGACTGGTCGGTCCATTTCCGCGTTTGCAACGCCCCCTCGACATAGACCTTGCGGCCCTTGCGGAGGAACCGCTCGGCCACGTCGGCCAGGCGCTCGTTGAAGATCACCACCCGGTGCCACTCGGTGCGCTCCTTGCGCTCCCCGCTCGCCTTGTCGTTCCACGTATCGCTGGTCGCCATCGTGAAGTTGACGATCTTCATCCCCGCCTGCGTGGTCCGCACTTCCGGGTCCTTGCCCAGATTGCCCACCAGGATCACCTTGTTGACGCTGCCGGCCATCGCTTGTCCCCAATCCATCCGAAACGGTATTCGCCGCCACCAGCGGTTAACGCATCCCTAGCGCGCGTCCCCGACTCGATGAAACCCTATTCCTCGCGGCGCCAGCGTGCCATATAAGGCGCGAACATCCCAAGAACAACGCGAATCGGGGCATAAGCGCCGCATGGCCGGCAACACCATCCACGCCAACACCATCCATGTGCGGGGCGCGCGCGAGCACAACCTCAAGAACGTCGACGTGGTCATCCCACGCGACCGCCTGACCGTGCTCACCGGTCTGTCCGGCTCCGGGAAGTCCTCGCTCGCCTTCGACACCATCTACGCCGAGGGCCAGCGCCGCTACGTCGAGAGCCTGTCCTCCTACGCCCGCCAGTTCCTCGAACTCGCCGGCAAGCCCGACGTGGACAGCATCGAGGGGCTGTCGCCCGCCATCTCGATCGACCAGAAGACCACGAGCCGCAATCCGCGCTCCACCGTCGGCACGGTGACGGAAATCCACGACTACATGCGCCTGCTGTGGGCGCGAGTCGGAGTGCCCTACTCGCCGGCCACGGGGCTGCCGATCGAGGCGCAGACGGTCAGCCAGATGGTCGATCGGGTGATGGCGATGGCCGAGAACACCCGGTTGTTGCTGCTCGCCCCGGTGGTGCGCGACCGCAAGGGCGAGTACCGCCGCGAACTGGCCGAACTCCAGCGCCGTGGCTTCACCCGCGCCAAGGTGGACGGCAAGCTCTACGAGATCGCCGAGGTCCCCGCGCTCAACCGCAAGGTCAAGCACGAGATCGAGGCGGTCGTCGATCGAATCGTCGTCCGACCCGGCCTGGAACAGCGCCTCGCCGACAGCTTCGAGACCGCCCTCGCGATGTCCGATGGCATCGTCTACGCCGATCGAGCTGATGCCCCTGGGGCCGACACCGACGCGCGCACCGTGTTCTCCTCGCGCTTCGCCTGCCCGGTCAGCGGCTTCACGATCGAGGAGATCGAGCCGCGCCTGTTCAGCTTCAACAGCCCGCACGGCGCGTGCCCGACCTGCGACGGGCTGGGCACGCAAGGCTTCTTCGACCCCGCGCTCGTGGTGCCGGACGAACGCCGATCACTCGCCGAGGGCGTCATCGCGCCGTGGTCCGGCGCGCAGACCCCGTATTACGACCAGACGCTGCAAAGCCTCGCGCGGCACTTCAAGGTTCCGACGCGCACGCCCTGGGCCGAACTGCCGGCCAATGTGCGCGCGGCGATCCTGTTCGGCACTGCGAAGGACGAACCCGTCGCGCTCACCTACAAGGACGGCGTGCGCGCCTACACCGTGACCAAGCCGTTCGAGGGCGTCATCCGCAACCTCGAACGCCGGTTCCTCGAAACCGACAGCGCCTGGGTGCGCGAGGAGATGGGGCGCTACCGCGCCGAACGCCCGTGCGAGACCTGCGGCGGCGCGCGCCTCAAGCCCGAGGCGCTCTCCGTCCGGGTCGCCGGCAGCAACATCGCCCAAGCTTCCGAACTGTCGATCAGCGCCGCGTTGCCGTGGTTCGAGGGCGTCATGGAATCGCTCACCCCGCAGCGTCAGGAGATCGCCAGGCGCATCCTGCGTGAGATCGTCGATCGGCTGCGCTTTCTCAACGATGTCGGTCTCAACTACCTGACGTTGGCGCGCGGCTCGGCGACGCTGAGCGGCGGCGAGAGCCAGCGCATCCGCCTCGCCAGCCAGATCGGCTCGGGTCTGACCGGTGTGCTCTATGTGCTCGACGAGCCCTCCATCGGGCTGCATCAGCGCGACAACGAACGCCTGCTCGGCACGCTGCGCCGTCTGCGCGACCTCGGCAATACGGTGCTGGTGGTGGAGCATGACGAGGAGGCGATCCGTGCCGCCGATCATGTGATCGACATGGGCCCGGCCGCTGGCGTCAACGGCGGCCACGTGGTCGCCGAGGGCACGCCGGTGGAGGTCGCGGCCAATCCGAAATCGCTGACCGGGGACTATCTCTCCGGGCGGCGGCGGATCGAGGTGCCGATCATGCGCCGGCCGGTGCAAAAGGAGCGGATGCTCCGGGTCGTCGGCGCGCGCGGCAACAACCTCAAGAATGTGACGGCGGATTTCCCGCTGGGGACCTTCACCTGCGTCAGCGGCGTCTCCGGCGGCGGCAAATCGACCTTGGTGGTGGATACGCTCTACCGCGCCGCCTCACGCCGGCTGATGGGCTCGGGCGAGAAGCCGGCGCCGCATGATCGCATCGAGAATCTGGAACAGCTCGACAAGATCATCGACATCGACCAGTCCCCGATCGGGCGCACCCCGCGCTCCAACCCCGCCACCTATACCGACCTGTTCGCGCCGATCCGCGACTGGTTCGCCGAGATGCCGGAGGCCAAGGCGCGCGGCTACAAGCCGGGCCGCTTCAGCTTCAACGTCAAGGGCGGCCGCTGCGAGGCGTGCCAGGGCGACGGCGTGCTGAAGATCGAGATGCACTTCCTGCCCGACGTCTACGTGACCTGCGACGTCTGCAAGGGAAGGCGCTACAATCGCGAGACCCTGGAGATCAAGTACCGCGACAAGTCAGTCGCCGACGTACTGGCGATGACCGTCGACGAGGCGGTCCACTATTTCAGCGGCGCGACCCGCATCCACGACCGCCTACGCCTTCTCCAGCAGGTCGGCCTCGGCTACGTCGCCCTCGGCCAGCAGGCGACGACGCTCTCGGGCGGCGAGGCGCAACGGATCAAGCTGGCGAAGGAACTCGCCCGCCGCGCCACCGGGCGGACGCTGTATATCCTCGACGAGCCGACCACCGGCCTGCATTTCGAGGATGTCCGCAAGCTGCTGGAGGTGCTGCACGCGCTGGTCGACCAGGGCAACACGGTGATCGTGATCGAGCACAATCTGGAGGTGCTCAAGACCGCCGACTGGATTCTCGACCTCGGTCCGGAAGGCGGGGAGGGCGGCGGGCGCATCGTCGCTTCGGGCACGCCGGAAGACATCGCGGCGAACCCCGACAGCTACACCGGGCGGTTCCTGGCGCCGCTGGTCGAGCCGACGCCGCGCAAGGCACGGCGGCGGGCGTAGGCGGGAGCGACGCGACGAGGACGCGAATTCGCTAGAGCCAGTGCACCGATTCATCGCTGCCAAGAATTTCAGCGATCCGGGTTGCCGCATTCAGAACTGATTTGGCCAGAGTATCGAGACGATCCGGTCCCATCCGGTCGGTCGGGCCACCCACTCCCACGGCGGCCAGAGCGGTGCGCCGACCGCCAGTGATTGGCGCGGCAATGCTGTTCCGGCCGCTCGTCCAGCCGCCGATCGTGATCGCGAAGCGGCGGCGGCGGATCTCGGCCAGTTCTTCAAGCAGCTTGGGTATATCGAGGGACGCGGCCTGCGGCACTTCGCGTACTGTTCGCTCCAGCAGCTGTTCGGCATCCGGTTGGTGCGCCAGCAACGCCCGACCGGAAGCCGGGAAAGCCGCGGGGACGCGCCAGCCTGTCTTGATGCCCGACTGCAGCGGGTAAACCGCGTCGATCGTCTCCAAATACACGATATCGATGCCGCTGAGGACCGTGAGGAAGACGATTTCGCTTGTCTTCTCGTGCAGTTGCCGCATCAACGGACGCGCCGCCCGGCGTAAATGGTTGCCATTGATAATCTTGCAACCGATTTCCCACGTCTTCAGGCTCAGTTGATAGAGCGGCGTGCCCTGTTCCTTTTGCACATATCCAAGCTCCATAAGGGTGTTCAGGATCCGGTGGGTGTTGCTCTTCTGCAAGTCGAGCATGCGCGCCAGCTCGGTGACACCGAGAGGCTTGGAGGATCGCGCCAGCGTTTCGATCACCCGCATGCCCTTTACGATCGTCGTATCAAGCCGAGGCTTGGCATCGGGCAGCGCGACACGCGCCCTCGGGGATGCGGTTGTTTCTGACAGTCCATTCATCATGCGAGCGGAAAATCCCTACTAGTCGTCGTGCGGTTCAGTGCCGGCAAGCCCGCCACGTAGCGTTTTGCCAATGCGTTCGCAATCAGCATCTGCCCATGGAGCAGCCTCTTGACCCGCTATACAGACTATGAATACGATAGTCGACAAGAAGTTCCAATATATGGAACACATTGGCCTCAGTCGAGTATTTCGTTCGCGTGGCTGGACCAGGTAAGGAGGAAACGGATGAACGCGATGGGTGCGTGGGAACTGCCGGAGGAGTTGCGCATGCTGCGTGACACCGCCCGCCAGTTCATGGTGCGAGACGTGAAGCCGGTCGAGGACACGCTCCCACACGACTGCTTTCACACGCCGGACAATCTGCTGAAGCCGCTTCAGGAGAAAGCCCGGAGTCTCGGGCTGTGGTGCCTGCGTACGCCGGGCGAATACGGTGGCGCTGACCTCAACTTGCTCGGTCAGGCGGTCATCGGCGAGGAGGCTGCGCGCTGCAAGATGGGCGCCTACATCCCCGCGATCGGCGCATTCGGCCGCGACCCGCCGAATGTGATTTTCCTCGGCACGCCGGAGCAGATCGAGCGCTACGCGCTTCCTACTGTCGAAGGCACGCGCAAGAATTTCGTCGCCATCAGCGAGCCGTCCGGCGGCTCCGACCCGGCGCGGGCGATCCGCACTCGCGCCGTCCGCAAGGGTGATCGCTACATCATCAACGGCACCAAGATATGGATCACCGACGCCGGCAACTGCGACTGGGGTGTCCTGTTCGCGCGCACCGGTGAGATGGGCGACCGCGGCGGCATCTCCTGCTTCATCGTGGACAGCAAGACGCCTGGCATCAGCTTCCGCCGCATCCCGGTGATCCGCGCCTATTCACCCTACGAGGTGCATTTCGAGAATGCCGAGATACCGGTGGAGAACCGCATCGGCGAGGAAGGTCACGGCTTCCGGGTGGCCGAGAAGTGGCTGGTCGAGGGCCGCGTGCCGTACGCCGCCGGCGTGCTCGGCGTAGCGCAATACGCCTTGGAAATGGCCATCGAATGGGTGAAGGAGCGCGAAACCTTCGGAGCCAAACTGGCCAGCCGGCAGGCCATTCAGTTCATGGTTGCCGATAGCCACATGGAACTCGAGGCCGCGCGGCTGCTCGTCTACAAGGCGGCGTGGCTCGGCGATACCGGCCAGGACATGAAGATCGCCGCCTCGATCGCCAAGGTGACCGCGACGGAAACCGCCGGGCGCGTCATTGACCGCTGCGTGCAGATGTTCGGTGGCCTCGGCGTCTCGCAGGAGATGCCGCTGGAGCGCTGGTATCGCGAGCTGCGCATCAAGCGGATCGGCGAGGGACCATCAGAGGTACAGCGCATCGTGGTGGCGCGAAGCTTGCTCGGCCATGCCGCGCGCTCCGGTCGCTGAATCGCCAGGAACCCTGGCAGTGACCCCATCCGACGTGGCCGCACTCCCCCTTCGGGGCGTGCGCGTCCTTGACCTCTCGCGCATCTATAGCGGTCCCTACTGCACTTTCCTGCTGGCGATGGCCGGCGCCGAGGTGATCAAGGTCGAGACCCCGGACGGCGAACACTTGCGCAAGCGCAATGCCAACACCGGGGCCGCACTACCGTTCCCGATGCTGAACGCCAACAAGCGCTTCATGACGCTCGATATCAAAACACCGCGCGGGCGCGACATCGTGCGCGCACTCGTGCCGCGGATGGACGTGCTGGTCGAGAACTTCCGTCCCGACGTAATGGACCAGTTCGGCCTGGGGCGTAAAACTCTCACGGAGATCAATCCGCGTCTCATCTACGCCTCGATCAACGGCTTCGGCCGCGAGGGGCCGTATCGCAATGACGCCGCGATGGACCTCACCATCCAGGCCCGCTCTGGCATCATGGACAGCACTGGCTTCCAGGATAATCCGCCGGTCAAGGCCGGCCCGGCAATCTGCGACTTCTACGCCGGGGTGCATCTCTACGGTGCGATCGTCTCCGCGTTGTTGCATCGCGAGCGAACCGGCGAGGCGCTGGCGCCGGAGGTCGCCATGCTGGACGCGATCTATCCGTCCCTGTGTTCGAATCTCGCGATGGCGATGGCCGACGACAACTATGTTCGGCGCACCGGCAACCGGCATGGCGGGCTGTCGCAATGTCCCTACAACGTTTATCCGGCGGCGGACGGCTACTTCGCCATTATTTGCATCAATGATCGCCACTGGCGTGGTCTGTTGCGCGCGCTGGGGCGTGAAGACCTCGACCAGCCTCGCTTCGCGACGATCTCCGATCGAGTCAGGCACATGGACTATATCGACGCCGAGCTCGCCAAGGCGACGGCGTCCAAGACGCGCGGCGACCTTGCCGTGGCGCTCAATGCGGCTGGCGTGCCGTGCGGCCCTGTGCATTCGCTCACCGAGGTGATCCACGATCCGCACCTGCATGCGAATGGGATGCTGTGCGAGATCGACCATCCCGAGTTTGGCCCGCTGACCCTGTCGCATAGTCCGCTGCGGTTCCTCGACCATCCACGCACACCGTACCAGCCAAGCCAGGTTCTGGGCGCCGAGACGGCGAGCGTGCTCGCCGAGATCGGGATCGGTGCGGCCGACCTCGCCGCCTTGCGCAACGACCGCGTCATCTAGCCGGGTCACACCAACCACATTCCGTAGGAGGCTGCAGCGTGTCCATCGACGTCGAGATCGAAGGCCATATCGCCGTCATCACCATCAACCGACCGGATCGGCTCAATGCGATGGACGCCGAACACTATCACGGCCTGTCGCAGGCATGGATGCGGGTGCGCGACGATCCCGAACTGCGGGTCGCGGTCGTCAAGGGCGGTGGTGATCGCGCCTTCACCGTCGGTGCCGACATCAAGGGCTTTCTCACTCGCGACATGGGCTTTCCCGACGTTTGGATGACCCAGCGCGATCAGATCCTCAATCGCGGCATCGAACTGTGGAAGCCGGTCGTGGCGGCGGTGAACGGCTATTGCCTGGGCGGCGGCGTCACTCTGCTGCTCGCCACCGATATCCGCATCGCCTCCGAAACGGCGACCTTCGGCCTGTCGGAGGTTAAGCGCGGCATCATCGCGGGCAATGGCGGGACCCAGCGCGTGCTGTCGCAGCTGCCCTACCCGATCGCCATGGAGATGCTGCTGACCGGCGACGCTATCCCCGCCAGCGAGGCGGCCCGCTGGGGCCTGATCAACAAGGTGGTGCCCCCGGCTGCGCTGGTGGACACCGCCATGGATTACGCGCGGCGGCTGGCCAATCTGGCACCGCTCGCGCTTCAGGCGGCGAAGGAGTTGGCGATCCGCAGCCGCGACGTCGACCTCAATACCGGATTGCGTATCGAGCGGCTTGTCAGCGAGCTGCTGCGGCGCACCGACGACGCCAAGGAAGGCGCGCGCGCCTTCGCCGAGAAGCGCCAACCCAACTTCCAGGGACGCTAAGCGATGCGTGGGAAATATGTGATCGCCGGTATCGGCAACACCGCGTTCGGCGGCCTTCCCGGCCGCTCGACCATCTCGCTGAACGTCGAAGCGGTGCGCAACGCACTGGCCGACGCCGGTGTCGACAAGGACGTTGTCGACGCAGTGATGGTCAAGTATCCGACCTCTCGTTTCGAGTCGATGTACGCGATGAAGGTCGCCGAGGCGCTCGGGCTGATGCCGCGCATCAACTGCGTGGTCGATCAGGCCGGCGCCTCGAACGCGGGAATGATCGCCTACGCGGCGATGGCGATCGAGCATGGCCAGTGCGAGGTCGCGATGGTGTGTTTCGCCGATAATCCGAAGACGGGCAGCCGCGCCGCCTATGCCCGCTCCCGCGATCCCAATGCGGTGTTCGGGTGGTTCGGTACGCCGGCCGCTTACGCGATGATCGCGCGACGCCATATGGGCGAGTACGGCACGACGCATGCCCATCTCGGCGCCATCGCGAAAGCCTGCCGCCGCCACGGCGCGGAAAATCCGCATGCCCAGCTGCGCAAGCCGCTCAGCATTGAAGAGTATCTCGACCATCCGTTGATGGTGGCGCCGTTCCGCCGCGACGACTGCGCGCTCGTCACCGACGGCGGCGCGGCCGTCGTGGTGATGAGCCTGGAGCGCGCGCGTCAGCTGAAGGTGCGTGCTCCGGTGGCGATCCTCGGCTTCGGCCAGGGACACACGGCTTGGGATGTCGCGCTGCGCCCGGACATGACGAGCACGATGCAGAAGGTCTCGGCGGCCACCGCATTCAAGATGGCGGGCCTGACGCCGCGGGACATCGATGTCGCGCAAATCTACGACTGCTTCACCATCACTGCGTTGATGACGCTCGAAGACTACGGCTTCTGCAAGAAGGGCCAGGGCGGTCCGTTCGCCGCCGAGGGTGCGCTCGAAATCGGTGGCGCCCTGCCGATGAACACCTCGGGCGGCCTGCTGTCGGAGACCGGCATGCCGGGGCTGCAACTGGTGCTGGAAGGCGTGCGGCAGATGCGGGGCGAAGCCAACCTTCAGGTGCCGCACGCGACGACCTGCGTCGTCAGCAATCAAGGAGGCGTCATGCACACTCATTCCACCCTATTACTGGGGCAGCCGTGATGGCCGCCGAAGACGCGGCGGCGGCCCTCCGGCCGCCAGCCGACCCGCTGTCCGATCCGTTTTGGGAAGCGCTGCGAGCCTCAGGCGAGCTGACTTATCAGAAATGCCGTCACTGCGGTAACAGCTGGCTGCCCGCGCGCAGCGAGTGTCCGCGTTGCTTGCGGGCAGACTGGGGACGCGAGACCGCGAGCGGTGCGGCCAAGTTGATCGGCTGGATCGTCTACCACCGTGCATTCAATGACGCGTTCGCCGATCGTCTGCCGTACACCGTGGCGGTGGTCGAGCTGGCGGAAGGCCCGCGCATGGCCAGCAACATTGTCGGCGTGGCCGACCCCGAAACGCTGCATATTGATCAGCCGCTGAAGCTGATCGTCGAGCAGGATTTCGGTACGGCAGTACCACGATTCACTCCCGTCTAAACTGATGCCAATCAATAATCAGGCGAAATGGCCGGTCTCTATATAAGTCCACCTCGGTGGGGGGAAACAGCAAGTGTTGACAATGCAAGACGCCGATGTCGGTGCGGACCTGATCGCTCGCGTGGATCGGTTGCCGGTGTGGCCCCATAGCCGGTGGGTATTGTCGATTTTGGCGCTAGGTTGGTTCTTTTGTTATTTCGATATCCAGACGATTGCATTCTCGTTGCCGAATGCCATAAAGTATTATGGCACCACCACCGCTATTGGCGCGACGACCGCAAGTCTCGGGCTGATAGGCTTTGTCGCCGGTCAACTCGGCATAAGCATCCTGAGTGACCGCAAGGGCCGGCGTGCGGCGCTTTTTGCCAGCATCGCCATGTACGCGCTCGGTGCGCTGTTCAATTCCTTGGCGCCCAACATTACGCTCTTCATCATAGCCCGCTTCATCAGCGGTTGTGGAATTGGGGCGTTCATTGGCGTGGCGAGCACCTATGTCAGCGAGGTTATGCCGGCACCGATCCGAGGCAAGTTTGCTGCGTGGATCACGCTTCCGGCCCTTATCGGCAGCAGCGGGACAGCTTTGGTCGCCCTGGCGATCGTGCCAAGCTTCGCGGATGGCTGGCGGGTGCTTCTCGCATTGCCGGTGGTTGGCCTGATTCCGCTCGTTCTCGGCGCGCATGCGCTTCCGGAGTCGATCAGGTGGCTGATTGAACACGACCGAATCGATGCCGCGACACAGATCGTCACTCTTATGGAGACACGTGCGCAGCGGAGACTTGGCGCGACAGAACTCCCCCCGGTTCAAGCGTCGGTCAGGACAGCCGTCTTGACCGAAGAGCGCGCGAGCTTCACGGCAATGTCGATCTTCCGGCCGCCGATCCTACGCTATACCGTCGTCTTCTTCTTCGTTTGGTTCTGGAATTACGTCGCGGTCTACGGGTTCGGTACCATGGGGGTTACGTTGCTCGTCCAACACGGGTACTCCCTTGTGCACAGCATCCAGATGGCGATTGCGGGGGGAGTCGGCTACATTGCTGGTGGACTCATTGCTCCCTTCGTAAGCGATCGGTTCTCACGCAAATGGCCGCCCTTCGTTGTGACGGTGCTGGTGGCGCTGGAGCTCCTTCTGCTCGGGATCGCCCCGGGTACTTTCCTCATCACGCTGTACTTCTTCCTCGCTGCCTTCCAGGTAGGAATCTTCGCGCCGCTCATTTACCTCTTGACTGCGGAGCACTTCCCTACCTCTGGACGAAACCTTGGCATGGCGTTTTCGAACGGTGTGGCGCATGTCGGAGGGGCCATAGGGCCCTTCATGGCGACCTTCGTCGCTGCTCGATTTGGATTCGGCGCTCTGTTCTTTTCCCTCTCGGTTTGCTTCTTTCTCTGCGCGCTCAGCCTGTTGTTCGCGAAGCAAACTACTCAACGGAATCTCGAAGAGATCATCGTGTCATGAACCGGAGTTGAGGACGAACACGGCACACCACGAAGGGCGACCTGGAGGCGATCGTCATCTGCGGCGAAGTGCTGCACGCGCTGGTCGACCAGGGCAACACGGTGATCGTGATCGAGCACAATCTAGAGGTGCTCAAGACCGCCGACTGGATTCTCGACCTCGGGCCGGAAGGCGGGGAGGGGGTGGGCGCATCGTCGCTTCGAGCACGCCGGCCGCAGTGATGTCCATCTGACGCCCACCAGCTCGTCCTGGCTCAACCAGGTGGAGCGCTTCTTCTCGCTGCTGACCGACAAGCAATTCCACTGCGGCGTCGTCGCGCTGCATGAGACCATCAACTGCTTTATCGACCAGCACAATGCCAACCCAAAGCCATTCTGATGGGCCAAATCCGCCGACGACATCCTGGCCAGCATCGAACGCCTCGGCGCCTTCAACGCACAGCCGAGCACCTCCCGTGATCCAGCGAACTTCTGGTTCAGGACACTATGTTTGGATCGGCACGCCGGCGAGCAGGCGGCTGGTGCTGATCGTCTGCAAGGTCTGCACCCGGATGACGTCGGGCGAGCCGGTTAGGCGCTGGGTCAGCTCGTTTTCGTGGGCGGTATCGCGCGCGACCAGCTTGAGCAGGAAGTCCCCGCCGCCGCGGATCATGTGGCACTCCCGCACCTCGGGCCAGTCGGCCACCCGTCCCTCAAACGCCGAGAGCACCGAGGCCCGTTGGCTGTCGAGCCCCACGACGGCGAAGAAGGTGATCTGCCAGCCGAGCTTCCTGGGCTCGGTGTCGGCGTGATAGCCGAGGATCACGCCCGTCTCCTCCAGGCGGCGCACCCGGCGCAGGCAGGGCGGGGCGGAGATGCCGGCGCGCCTGGCCAGTTCGACGTTGGTCATCCGCCCATCGGCCTGCAACTCCGTGAGGATACGGCGGTCGATGGCGTCTAGCTGCGGCGGTTCGGCGTCTGGGATGATCTTCATGCCGATGGGCGGACGGATCGCGCAATATCGTTGCTTCGGCCGACCGCCGCAAGCGGTTAACGCGCGGTCAAGGAGTGCCATGCAGTGTAAGCGCATGGCGAGACAGGGCAAACGGGCGGGTAAGCGGCCCCAGCCGATCATCCGAAGGGAGGAGGCGTCGGCGGCGGCGCCTCATGGGGGCGCTTGGAAGGTCGCCTACGCCGACTTCGTGACCGCGATGATGGCATTCTTCCTGGTGATGTGGCTGCTAAACGCCACGACGGAGGACCAGCGCAAGGGCCTAGCGGACTATTTCAGCCCCAACAACCTCATGAGCCACGCCTCCTCGGGTAGCGGGCAGCCGTTCGGCGGGCACACGGCGTTCGATCACGGGGCGATGGTGTCGGACCGGGGCTCGGTACAGGTGCTGCCGGGTCGGCGACCGATTCCCCCCGACCCCGGGGACGATCCCGGCGCGTCGGCGGACGCGGGACGCAGCGGAGGCGGCGCGCGCAAGGACGCGGCCACCGCCGTGGAGGTCGAGCACGCACCGCCGTCCCCGCCGGCACCGGTACCGGTCAAGCCGGTGCCGTCCGCCGCCGCCGTCAAGGCGGCCCAGTCCGCCGCCCAATCCGCGGCCCAGGCGGCGACGGAGCAGCGCCAGCTCGAGCACGCGGCGGAGGAGGTCAGGAAGGCGGTGGCCGGAGATCCCGCGCTCAAGGCGCTTGCCGGGCAGATCGCGGTGGACGTGACGCCGGCGGGGCTGCGGATCCAGCTCCTGGATCAGGATCACCAGGCGATGTTCGCCACCGGTTCGACCGCCCCGAACGAGGAAGCCCGGCTGCTGATCGCCAAGATCACGCCGATCCTACTGCGCCTGCCGGGGCAGGTGTCCATCGAGGGTCATACCGACGCCGCGCCCTATCCGGGCCCGGACCGGACCAACTGGGAGCTGTCGGCCGGACGGGCCAACGCGGCGCGGCGGATGCTCGCCGAGGCGGGGCTGCCGGACCAGCGCATCCGCGACGTGACCGGCTTCGCCGATCACGACCTGCTGTTGCCCGCCCAGCCGCTGGCGGCGGCGAACCGGCGCATCGCCATCACCGTCTTGCGTGAGCCGCCCGAAAAGGCGGCGTCCGCACCGCCCGGCTGACAAGGCGATGCTGGCGCTCGGCGGTTTCGCGTTCCTCATGGTCTGCGTGTTTGGTACCTACGCCGTTGACGGCGGCTCGATGCCGGCGCTGCTGGAGGCGCTGCCGTTCGAGATGATGACCATCGGGGGCGCCGCGATCGGCACGTTCTTCATGGCCAACAGCATGCACGACGTGAAGCACACGCTGGGCGGCATGACCAAGGTCTTGAAGGGCTCGGCGTACAAGCGCGATGATTACGTCGACCTGCTGAGCCTGCTGTTCCTGCTGGTCCGCCTGGCGAGCACCAAGGGGGCGATGGCGGTCGAGCCGCATATCGAGAACCCCGCGGACAGCGCCACGTTTCAGCGCTTCCCGAAGGTTCTCGACAACGACTTCGCCCGCTCGATGATTTGCGACTATCTCCGCATGGTCGGGATGAACGCCGACGATCCCAATCAGATCGAGGACGTGATCGCGCGCGAGTTGCGCAAGACCCTGAACGAGGAGCTGCACGGCGCGCATTCGATGCAGACGATGGCCGACGCGCTGCCCGCGTTGGGGATCGTCGCCGCCGTGCTCGGCGTCATCAAGACGATGGCGCATATCGATCAGCCGCCGGCGGTGCTCGGCGGCATGATCGCCGGGGCGCTGACCGGGACGTTCCTGGGCGTGCTGCTCGCCTACGGGTTGGCGGCACCGATCGCCGCCCGGCTTAAGACCGTGGTGGAGGAGGAGGCGAAGTATTTCGAGGTGATCCGCGCTGTGCTGGTGGCCCATCTGCACGGCAACGCCCCGCAGGTGAGCGTGGAGACAGGCCGCAAGATGGTCCCGAATCCGTTGATGCCGAGCTTCCAGGAACTGGAAGAGGCGGTGCAGACGGCACAGACGGCGTCAGCGGGATAGCACGCGCTTGACGAATGCGGGCCGTTCGCCCAGCCTGAATGCGGATGTGTTTCGCTGGCGACATCGATGACCGACGCCGACGCCGTGGAAATCGCGGCGGGTTTGTCGTGTCCGACGATGTTCGGCAAGAGCCGGTGGTCAACCTCATGATCTAGGCTCCTCCTTCCTCGAGACCATGACTCGGCCCCCGCGATCACCGTCGCGGGGGTCTTTCGTTTTGGAGCAACCGACAATGAACGCAAGCGGCGGACAAGCGGACGTCATACTTCCGGTGCAAAAGCAGCTCGAAGCCTACAATGCCCGTGACATCGACGCATTCATGGCGTGCTGGGCCGAGGATTGTCAGTACTTCGAGTTTCCGTCACGCCTGCTCGCCAGCGGGGCCGCCGCGATCCGCGAGCGCCATATCGCCCGCTTCAAGGAGACCAACCTGTTCGGTACCCTCATCCAACGCATCGCCGTGGCCAACGTCGTCATCGACAATGAAACCGTCACGCGGACATTCCCGGAAGGCCCCGGGGAGGTCGATGTGATCGCGATCTATGAGATCGACGACGGCAAGATCGCCAAGGCATGGTTCAAGATGGGGCCACCCAGGCTCCATCCGCCCGCCGCCTTCCTGTTGCGTCCGGCCGCCGCGGACGATGCCGGCGCGATCCGTGCCCTGACACGCGAGGCTTACGCCAAGTGGGTTCCGGTCATCGGCCGGGAGCCATTGCCCATGACCGCCGATTATGATGAAGCCGTGCGAAAGCACCGCGTCGACCTCCTGGAGGTCGACGGCAAGCTGGCGGCTCTCATCGAGATGATTCCGGATGATGACCACCTTCTCATCGAGAACATCGCGGTGTCTCCGGCGTTTCAGAACAAGGGCCTGGGTCGGAAGCTCCTGGTCCATGGCGAGCAGGTCGCCGTGTCGCAAGGGCACTCGGTCGTTAAGCTCTACACCAACAAGGCTTTCGCCGAGAACGTGCTCTTATACCGGAAGGTGGGGTACGGAATTGACCGAGAGGAGAATTTCATGGGCGGTGTTACCGTCTATATGAGCAAGCGGCTCTGATATGATGTTAGGTCCGCCCAGACCGCGAAAGGACACCGCGTGGCAAAGAACACGATTTGCATCTGGTACGATAAGGACGCCGAAGCCGCTGCCCGCTTCTACGCCGAGACCTTTCCCGACAGCACCGTGAGTGCCGTCCATCGCGCACCCAGCGACTACCCCGCTGGCAAGGAGGGCGACGTGCTGACGGTCGAATTCACGGTTGCCGGCATCCCTTGTCTCGGCCTCAACGGGGGTCCCGCGTTGAAACATAGCGAAGCCTTCTCGTTCCAGGTCGCCACCGACGATCAGCACGAGACCGACCGCTACTGGAACGCCATCGTCGGCAATGGCGGCCAGGAGAGTGTGTGCGGCTGGTGCAAGGACAAGTGGGGCGTCTCCTGGCAAATCACCCCGCGCGTGCTGACCGAGGCGATGGCGGCCGGAGGCGATGAAGCAAAGCGCGCGTTTGAGGCGATGATGAGCATGAAGAAGATCGACGTCGCCGCGATCGCGGCGGCGCGGCGCGGCTGACGTTCCTCGGGGCGCCTACTCGTCGGAGCCGTAATAGCGGCCGCGGCCGGTGCTGGGGACGAGGCTGGGAGTGTAGGTGCCCGCCCCCGGCTGGATGCCCGGAAGGCTGACATCGGCGTCGGAGGGTTCTTCCGGCACGGCGGTCAGAGGCGCGCCGGTCAGGCCAAGCTTGGCAGCCGAACTCGCACACCCCGCCAGCGCGGGCAGCCAGAGAGCAAGGACCAAGAAACGGATCATGCGGTGGCTGGTGGCCGACGACGATGCGCCGGCCACTCAACACCGTTCCGGCCGGGAAAGCTAGCGTCTAGCGCGGTGCGGTGAGGGCACCGCCCAGCGCACCGGCTCCGGCGCCGACCAGCGCACC
>JBAWFF010000083.1:0-11801 GCA_049591635.1 Acetobacteraceae bacterium | reverse complement strand
CCGCAGTCGCGCCGACGGCGCCCCCGCCGGCGGGATACGCTCCTCCCGCGATGTCGCGCCGCCAGGAGATGGCCGTGTTGCGCGGGGCGTGCGGCGCGGACTACCACCGCGTTTGCGCCGGTGTCCGGCCGGGCGGCGGGCAGGCGTTGCAGTGCCTGAGGGACAATTTCCAATCGCTGTCGGGCGGCTGCCGCCGCGTGCTGAGCCACGCCGCTTCACGCTGAGAGCCGGCGCCCATACAGCGATCGGAGCAGGCGCGGCATCGTCAGGCCCTGCACGACGATCGTGAACAGCACCACCGCGTAGCACACGCTCAGCAACTGCACGCGGTAAGGCATCGGCGGCAGCGTCAGTGCCAGCGCCACCGAAATGCCGCCCCGCAGGCCAGCCCAGGTCAGCACCGCGCCTTCTTGCAACTTGGTGCGTATAGACCCGCGTGAGAGGCCAACCGGGACGATCACGCTGATCAGCCGGGCGAGGAGCGCGAGCGGCATCGCGATCAGGATGGGAATCAGCGTCTCCCCCTCCAGGGTCAGCGCCAGCACCTGGAACCCGATCAGCAGGAACAGCAGCGTGTCCAGCAATTCGTCCAGCAGGCCCCAGAATCCCGCCAGCGTCAGATAGGCCCCGGCCCCCTCGGAGAACTCGGGCGTCAACAGTTTCACGCAAAGCCCCGCCGTGACCACGGCGATCGGGGCGGAGACCCGCGCCGCGTCCGCCGCGCTGTAGGAGGCGATGACGAGGGCGAGCGAGACCAGCAGTTGCAATCCCGCGTCGTGAACCCGGCGCATCAGCCAGGATGCGATGATGCCGCCGACACCGCCGATCGCGGCGCCCCCGGCGGCGGCCACGGACAAGGCGATGGCGATCCGGCCGCGTCCGTACACGGCGGTCTGGCCATGCGCGAGGCCAAGCATCGCCAGGTACAGCACCAGCGCCGTGCCGTCATTGAACAGGCTCTCGCCGCTGATGGCCGCGCGCAGCGATACCGGGATCGGCATCGTGCGCAACAGGGACTCCACGACGACGGCGTCGGTCGGCGCCAGGATCGCCCCGATCACGAGGCACCAGGCGGGTCGGACCGGAACGCCAGCAAGCCGGAACGCAAGCCAGATACCGCCGCCGAAGACGATCATGGACACGATCACGCTGCCCGTCGCGAGGAGCAGGATCGTCCATTTCCGCCTGGTCAGCTCGCGCGCGTTCACGTGCAGGCTGCTCGCGAACAGCAGCAAGGCGAGCACGCCGTCGAGGAAGACGTGCGGCAGGTCGGCCGCATCCATCGCCACGTGATACCAGCGCACCAGGTGCGAGCCGCTGAGGCGATCCACCGCGATCGCGATCAGCGACAAGGCCAGCGATAGCACCAGCACGCCGATCGAACGCGGCAGTTTCACGCACAGATAGTTGAAGCACCCGATCGCCGCGGCGATGACGAGCACCAGCGCGCT
The DNA here is from genome assembly GCA_049591635.1 of Acetobacteraceae bacterium. GTDB lineage: Bacteria > Pseudomonadota > Alphaproteobacteria > Acetobacterales > Acetobacteraceae > DATFDN01. Next base: position 10,350 of record JBAWFF010000083.1, on the reverse strand, counting down.
GATGTCGGCCGCGCTCATGCGGACTTTGCCCTCTTCCGCTCCTCCCAGTGTTGCAGCACGACAAAGAACGATGGCACGAACAGCACCGCGAGGCACGTCGAGGCGATCATGCCAGAAAACACTGTGATGCCGATCGACTTGCGCGCATTCGCTCCCGCACCGGTGGCGAGCACGAGCGGCAACATGCCGAGAGCGAAGGCGAAGGAGGTCATCAGGATCGGCCGCAGGCGGGTGCGCGCGCCCTCCATCGCGGATTCGATCACGCCGAGGCCCCGTCGCAGACGCGCCTCGCGGGCGACCTCGACGATCAGGATCGCGTTCTTCGCCGACAGCGCGATCAGCAGCACGAGGCCGATCTGCGTGTAGAGGTTGTTCCCCGCGCCGACCCCGCCGAGCACGAGGGCCGGACCGATGAGCGACAGCGGCACCGCCAGGATCACCGACAAGGGCGCGCGCCAGCTCTCGTACTGGCCGGCGAGCACCAGGTAGACCAGCACAAGCGCGAGACCGAACACGACGTAGATCTGCCCGCCGATCGCCTTTTCCTGATAGGACATCGCGGTCCACTCACTGCCCGTGCCGGGGGGCAACGTCGCCGCGGTGACGCGGTCCATCGCATCAAGCGCCTGTCCGGAGCTGAACCCGTTCGCCGCGGCGCCCACGATGGTCGCCGATGGATAAAGATCATACAGCGTGATGAGCGACGGCCCGATCGTCGGCGTGAGGTGAACCAGCGTGCCGAGCGGGATCATCTGTCCGGCGGCGTTGCGCACGTTCAGCTTGGCGACGTCGTCGGGCAGGTCGCGGAAGCGCGCATCCGCCTGTGTGTAGATCTGGAACGTGCGCCCGAACTTCGTCACCTGTCCCACGAAGCTCGATCCCAGATACGTCGACAGCGCCTGGAACACGTCGCCGACCGAGACCTGCAATGTCTCCGCCTCGACCCGGTCCACCGCGACTTCGAACTGCGGCACGTCGGCGCGAAAGGTCGTGTCGACGTGCTGCACCGCTGGCTGCGTGCGCGCGCGATCGACGATCGCCTCGGTCAACGCTTGCAGGCGGCCGAAATCCTGGCTGTTGTTGCGCAGCTCGACCATCTCGGTGAAGCCGCCGCTATTGCCGATGCCCTGGATCGCGGGCGGCACGATCACCACGGTCTGCGCTTCTTGCAGCCCCCCCATCGCCGCGTTGAGATTGGTATAGAGCGCCCGCAGGCCCTCCTTGCTGCCGCGCTCGCCCCAGTCCTTCAGCATGACATAGGCGACGCCCGCATTCGGTTCGGGGGCACTGTTGTCGAGGACGGAGACCCCGGCGATGCCGATGACCTGGGAGACGCCCGGCACCGCGCGGGCCAGTTCGCCCACCCGGTCGAGCGCATGTTGCGTGCGTTCCAGCGACGCCCCGCCGGGGAGTTGCACCGCGATGAGCAGGTAGCCTTGATCCTCCAGGGGCAGGAAACCCGTCGGCAGGGCGGCGATCCCGGCGATGCCGAGACCTCCCAGAACCAACCCCAGCGCCGCCATGAGGCGGCTTCGCCGCACCATGCGCGCGATCAGCGCCACGTAGCGCCGCTCCAGCCCGGCATAGACGCGGTTGAAGCCACGATAGAAGGCGTTGCGCCGCTCCGGCTCGACCGGCTTGCGCAGCCACAGGGCGCATTGCGTGGGCTTGAGCGTGGCCGCGTTGACGGCACTGATCAGTGCCGTCGCCGCGATCACCAACGCAAACTGGGCATACAGCCGCCCGGTCAGCCCGGGCAGGAACGCCGCCGGTATGAACACCGCCATGAGCACGAGCGTGATCCCGATGATCGGGGCGAGCAGTTCGTTCATAGCTTGAACCGCCGCGTCGTGCGCGCTCATGCCCTGCTCGATGTAGTGCGTCGCGCCCTCCACCACGACGATCGCGTCGTCGACCACGATGCCGATCGCCAGCACGATCGCGAACAGCGTCGAGAGATTGACGCTGAAGCCGAGTGCGGCCATTGCCGCGAAGGCACCGATGATGGTCACCGGCACGGTGGTCGCCGGCACCAGCATTGCCCGCCAGTCCTGCAAGAAGACCAGGATCACGACGAGGACCAGCACCGCGGCCGCGAGCAGCGTCCAGTACACCTCGGTGATCGAGGCGTGCACGAAGGTCGTGGTGTCGAACGGGACGGAAAAGGCGACGCCCGGCGGAAAGCCGCGTGCCAGTTCCGCCATGCGCGCATTGACGGCGGTGGCGACGGCGAGTGCGTTCGCGCCAGGGGTTAGGAAGATCGCCATTCCGGCGGCAGGTTTCGCGTCGAGCGTGAAGACCTGGCCGTAGGTCTGCGCGCCCAACTCGATACGAGCGACGTCGCGCAGCCGCGTCGTGGCGCCGTTCGCGCCGACCTTGACGATGACGTTTTCGAACTGCTCGACCTGATCCAGCCTGCCCGAGATGTTCAGCGTGTACTGGAACGCCTGCCCCGCCGGTGTCGGGGGTGCGCCGATTTGGCCTGCGGTGACGTCCCGGCTCTGTTGGCTGAGCGCGTTGGTCACGTCCTGGGGAGTCAGCCCGCGCGCCTGCATCTTGTCCGGGTCGAGCCACACCCGCATCGCATATTGCCCGGCCCCGAACACGCTGACATTGCCGACGCCCGGCAGGCGCGAGAGCTCGTCCTTGAGGCTGATGGTCGCGTAGTTGCTGAGATACAGGCTGTCACGACTGAGGTCGGGCGAGGTCAGCGTGACGATCTGCAGGATCGCGGTGGACTTCTTCTGGACAACGACGCCTTGCGCCTGCACCGCCTGCGGCAAGGAGGCGAGGGCGGACGAGACCCGGTTCTGGACCAGGACCTGGGCGAAGTTCAGGTCGGTGCCGATGGCGAAGGTGACGATCAGCGAGTAGCTGCCGTCGCTCGCGCTGGTGGATTGCATGTACAGCATGCCCTGGACGCCATTGACCTGCTGCTCGATCGGCAGGGCGACCGTCTTCATCACGTCGAGCGCGCTGGCTCCGGGATAGCGGGTCGTGACCTGTACCGTCGGCGGTACCACGTCGGGATATTGCGCGATCGGCAGTGTGAACAGCGCCACTCCGCCGATCAGCACGATCAGGATCGCCAACACGTGGGCGAGCACCGGCCGGTCGATGAAAAACCGCGAAATCATCCGGCGGGCGTGGAGGCGGGCGGCGCCTGCGGTTCCACTTTCTGCCCCGGCACGGCACGCAACGTTCCACTGACGATGACCCGCTCACCCGGTCGCAGCCCGCTCTCGATCACGCGCAAAGCGCCTTCGGAGGGGCCGGCAACGACCTGCCGCTCCTCCACGATATCGTCTTGTCCCACCACCAGGACGTAGCGGCCGCCCTGATCGGCGGCCAACGCCACGTCGGGCACCAGGACCGCCTCGACATCGCGCTGCACAGGCACACTGACGCGAACGAAGTAGCCGGGCAGCAGCAGGTGATCCTTGTTGGCGAAGATGGCGCGCGCGGCCAGGGTACCGGTGGACGGATCGACGCTCGGAGCCACGTAGTCCAGCGTGCCCGCGTGCGGCGTCCCGGTCTCGGTCTGCAATCCGACCTCCACGGGAACGCTTCCCACATCGCGGAGGGTCTTTCCCTGTTTGGCGAGACCCGCCCGGATCAGCAGCACGTCGCGCTCCGAGACGTTGAAGTTCACATAGACCGGCTGGAGCTGGACCTCGGTCGCGAGCTTCGTCGGGCCATTCTCGCCGACCAGCTGGCCGACCGACACGAGGCGCGCGGTCACGATTCCATCGAACGGCGCGAGGACCCTCGTGTAGGTGTAGGTGACCGCCGCCTGCTGCGTCGCCGACTGCGCCTGCTGCACCTGTGCGCGGTCGGAATCGCGGGTGGCGAGCGCTTGATCCACCGTCGAGGCAGAGGCGGTGTTCGTCCGCCCCAAGGTCGCTTGGCGTGTGTACTCGACCTCGGCCTCTTGCAGCAGCGCCCGCTGTTGCGCTTCCTGCGCCTGCGCCTGCTGGAGCTTCAGCTGATAGGGCAGCGGTTCTATGGTGAAAAGGACATCGCCCTGGTGCACCTCCGCGCCGTCCTTGTAGCCGACGTCCTGGAGATAGCCGGAGACCCGGGCGAAGAGGTCGACCGAGTTGACCGCCGCGACGCTGCCGGTCGTGTCCAGCGTTCGGGTGATCTTCCGTTGCACGGCCGGCACGACCGTCACCTTCGGGGGCGCCGGCGGCGGCGAGGCATGGCGGTCTTTGCAACCCGCCAGCGCCGTCATCGCCAATAGGACGCAGGCCGCGCGAGGCGTCTTCATGCCGAGATCGGCGGGCGCCGCATGTACGTGCCTCCCCGTTACGAATTTTGTCGGTTAGGGCATTCCGCTCCGGCTGTCGATGCCGTAACGGCGCGCCAAGGGCTTTGCCTATCGTTTTCCGTTTGCGCTAGGCTCCCCTCTATGCTTCACGCCCTTCCCCGCACCCTTCGCAACTCGGCCTGCCCGCACGATTGTCCATCCACCTGCGCGCTGGAGGTGGAGGTGCTGGACGGCCGGCGTATCGGCGCGGTGCGCGGTGCCGCCGACAACGACTACACGGCCGGCGTCATCTGCGCGAAGGTCGCGCGCTACGCCGAGCGCATCCACCATCCCGACCGGCTCACCCGCCCGCTGTTGCGCACGGGGCCGAAGGGGTCGGGCCAGTTCCGCGAGATCGGCTTCGAGGAGGCACTCGACCGCACCGCCGAGGCGATGACCGACGTCGCCGCGAAGCACGGGACCGAGGCGGTGTGGCCGTTCTACTTCGCCGGCACGATGGGGCTGGTGCAGCGCGACGGCATCAACCGGCTGCGCCACGCGATGAAATACTCGCGCCAACTGATGACCATCTGCACCTCGATCGCGGAGTCCGGCTGGCTCGCCGGCGTCGGCGGATATCGGGCGCCGGATTCCCGCGAGATGGCGAAGTCCGACCTGATCGTGATCTGGGGCGGCAATCCGGTCGCCACGCAGGTCAACGTGATGACCCATGTGGCGCGCGCGCGGAAGGAACGCGGGGCGAAGCTGATCGTGGTCGATCCTTACCGCTCCGGCACCGCGGCGGTCGCCGACATGCACATCGCACCGCGTCCGGCGACCGACGGGGCCCTGGCTTGCGCGCTGATGCACATCGCGTTTCGCGACGGCTGGGCGGATCGGGAGTACATGGCGACGCACGCCGACTGCCCCGACGCGCTGGAGGCGCATCTGGCGACACGCGGCCCGGAGTGGGCGGCGGCGATCACCGGCCTTCCGGTCGAGCAGATCGAGGCGTTCGCGGCGCTGTACGGCTCGACCAAGCGCAGCTACATCCGCATCGGCTACGGCTTCGCCCGCGTGCGCAACGGTGCCGCCAACATGCACGCGGTCACCTGCCTGCCGACCGTCGCCGGCACCTGGACGCATGAGGGCGGCGGGGCGCTGTGGAGCAACCGCGGCTTCTATCATTGGGACAAGACGCTGATCGAGGGTCTCGACGTCCGCGACCTGTCCGTCCGCCAGATGGACATGAGCCGCATCGGCAGCGTGCTGACCGGGGACCGGCAAGAATTGGGCGACGGGCCGCAAGTCCATGCGCTGTTCATCCAGAACCAGAACCCGGTGACGGTCTGCCCCGACAGCAACCGGGTGCGTCGTGGCTTCGCGCGCGACGACCTGTTCGTCTGCACGCACGAGCAGTTCATGACCGAGACCGCGCGGTGGTCGGACATCGTGCTGCCGGCGACGATGTTCATGGAGCACGACGACCTCTATCAGGCCGGCGGGCACAGCCACATCCAAATCGGCCCGAAGCTGATCGACCCGCCGGGGGAATGCCGCTCCAACCACGATGTCCTCTGCGGTTTGGCGCATCGGTTGGGCGCCAAGCATCGCGGCTTCGAGATGACGGCGTGGGAGATGATCGATGAAACGCTGCGCGCGTCCGGATGGCCGGACGCCGCCACGGTGCTGGAGCGGCGCTGGGTGGACGCGCAGCCCTCGTTCGCGGAGTCGCACTCCCTGAACGGCTTCCCGCACAAGGGCGGCCGCTTCCGCTTCGCCCCCGACTGGGCCGCGCTCGGGCCGCACCACGCGGTGATGCCACGCCTGCCCGACCATCTGGCGAACACCGACGAGTCTCGCCCCGATTGTCCGTTCCGGATGATGACCTCGCCGTCGCGGCGGTTCCTCAACACCAGTTTCACCGAAATGGAAAGCTCGCGGCGGATCGAGGGCGGTCGGCCGACCGTGCAAGTCAATCCGGCGGACGCCGTGCGCCTCGGGGTGGTGGACGGCGGCAAGGTCCGCCTCGGCAACGCTCGCGGCGAGGTCGTCATGCACGTCCGCGTCACCGAGGGCGCGCAGCCCGGCGTGATCGTCGCCGAGAGCGTCTGGCCGAGCGAGTATTTCGAGGGCGGCATCGGCATCAACGCCCTGACCAGCGACGATCCGGCCCCCCCGCTGGGCGGTGCGGTGTTCCACGACACGGCGGTGTGGATGCGCGCCGAAGCGGCGGCGATGCCGCTGGCGGCGGAGTAGGGTCAGTCGGGCTGATCGTGCCTCATTTCGCGGAGATGTTCCCCGCAAGGGTGGCGAGTGATGGAATTGGCGCGCTGGCCAAATATGTAACGACCTCCCGCTCGATATCCGTGGGTTGCTCCGGACGAGGCTTGCATTTGGCTGCCCAGTCCCTTCCTGGATGCAAGACATCCCAGCGGGGACAGAGGCTGTTGTAGCGCCCTCCGCCGGGGTCGTGATTGCCGAACCCGTCTACGAGTCGATTCCAGATCGGCGCGAAGTGGCTGATGAGAAGGGACTCGGCGAGGGGAATCCAGAGATGCTGAATCACCAGGAAGCGGCAGGTGAAATCCTCGATCGCGATGTTGTCGGCGGATCGGATGCTTTCGGCGTGTTCTCGAAGGCGCCCGAACAGGGCCGTGGTGTCCGTGGCCTCCAGATTGAACGGGCCACCGCGCCGTCCGCCGGCGGGGGTGGCCTTTCCAACATAGATAGGCCAGCGCGGATGCTCCTTGTCCCGGTTCTCTTTCGCGAGCGCGCGATAGGCTCGAAATTTTCCCGAGTAATAGATGGCGTATATCCCCGCGCCGCGGAATTGCGTCAGCGCACCGAGGGGTTTGGCGTTCCTGTCAAGAAGCGCCTTGGCGACGGCGATGGCGATGTTCTTGGTGTCAAGCGGGTTGAACGGCGCGGCATGATCCGGGTCGGCCAGAAGGGGGGTCTGCCTAGCCGGGTCCCATTTGACGCTCGCCGGCCCTCCCGCGCGACCACGCGGGGAACGACTCACGCGTGGCCCGCGTCGCCGGCGAGGGAAACCATGTCTTTTTCGATCAGCTTGCGCGCCACGCTGGCTCCGACCGCTTGAGCAAGCGAGACAGGCACCGCATTGCCGAGTTGGCGCATGGCCTCGGTCCATGAACCGTGGAACTTGTAGGCATCCGGAAACGCTTGCAGGCGCGCGGATTCGCGGATCGTGAAATATCTTCCGCTGCCATCCTGACGAACCAGCGCGTTTTCCCCGCCGGGAACGCCGTGATCGCCTGCCTTGAGAGTCTTGGCGGGAAAATCGAGCGGGCTGCCAGTATGTCCCGCGTAGAATCTCGCCCCAGGTTGAAACACGTGGTCCGGGATCGTGCTCGCCGCCTGTGGTTCCCGTTCCGGGTCCGGCAACCCATCCAAGGCATCCCGGACGGTTCGCCAGGCGCGTTGCTCGTCATTGGGCCACGCATTCCGCTGGTGGAGAGCGGTAAGCTTTCGCGACAGGTGCGCCGGCGCGCGCTCGCGCGCTCGCGCTGGAACGCGATGGCGTTCCCAATAGTCGCCCGTGAGCCATTTATCCACCGACAGGGAATCATCCGAGTGGGTCGGGCGGGGGAAGGACCAGCGCAATCCGAGATCGTCCCTGAAGCCGACGACGAATACCCGCTCGCGCCTTTGCGCGACCCCATAATCCGCCGCGTTCAACAACTGGAACACCACGTTGTAGGTGAGGCCCTTCCTCACGCCGGAGGTCTTCTCCCGCTGGAGGCGCCGAAGGTGCTCCTGCCACGCCTCACCGTCTTTTCCGGTGATTTCCGGAAATTCAAGCCGAAGCGTCACATACGAGAAGTAACTGGAGAAACTCTCCCGCAGCAGGCCCTTCACGTTCTCGACGATGAAGGCGCGTGGGCGCAACCGCCGCACGGCGTCAACCGTGGCGGGAAACATGTCGCGCGGGTCAAGATGTGCCCCGTGCTTGCCGCAAATCGAGAATGGCTGACACGGAGGACCGCCCGCGAGGACGTCTACCTGGCGGTTAATCGCCTCGTACGGAAATGTCCTGACATCGCCTTCCGTCAACGGCCAGTCGGCAACGAGTGGATGACCGCGCCGCTGATTCTCGCGAACCGTGTCACACGCCCAGCGATCCCATTCGATCACGGCTAGATGCTCGAAGCCGGCGAGCGACAGCCCCATGCCCAGGCCCCCGGCTCCCGCGAACAGTTCGACCGATGTCAGCACGCTCCGCCTCTCCGCCACCTGCTGGTCCGAGGAATCCAAGCACTCGTTCCGTGACCATGTCCAGATTCCGCAATTCGCATTCCCAAATAGTTAATGCCCGCCACTTTCCGTTCTCAAGTCTCGCTTCGTTGTCCATGTCGCGCAGCCGGTTGCGTTCAAGCTTCGGAAGCCAGAAGTCCAGCCGGGACTTGGGCACCCGCCCCAGCCGGCAATGCGGGTCGGCATGGTGGTGCCAAAAGCACCCATGCACCATGATCACCGAGCGCCTGCTGGGGAACACCAGATCGGGTCTGCCGGGCAGCCCCGCGCCTCCAAGGCGGTAGCGGTATCCGAGACCGTGAACCAGGCGTCGGACAATCATCTCGGGCTTCGTGTCGCGGTCGCGTATCATCGCCATTCGACGGCTGCGCTCACGCGGCGACAGTGTATCCATGCCGTGCCTCTCCATCCGCTGGCCGCCCGCCTCCAGCGCCGAGCAGGCTTGAATCGCCGTCCTCCGCGGTGTCAAGATGGTCGGATGCTCCAGGGAGAGGCCCTTTCGGGGGTCGAGGGTTCCAGATCCGCCACGGATGCCTTCGCCGCCCTTGACCTCGGCACCAACAATTGCCGCCTGCTGGTCGGCGCGCCGACGTCGGACGGGTTCCGCGTGCTCGACAGTTTCAGCCGCATCGTCCGCCTCGGCGAAGGGCTCCACCGCACCGGAAGGCTGAGCGAGGCGGCGATGGCGCGGGCGCTGGAGGCGTTGCGCATCTGCCGGGCGCGGCTGGAGCGCCGGCCGATGCGGGGCTTGCGCGCGGTCGCCACCGAAGCCTGCCGGCGCGCCGCCAACGGGGCGGAGTTCCTGTGCCGGGTGAAGACCGAGACCGGGCTGGGGATCGACGTCATCTCCGCCCGCGAGGAAGCGGAGCTGGCGCTCGAGAGCTGCGCGCAGCTCCTCGCCGGGCATGCGCGCCGGGCCTTGGTGTTCGACATCGGCGGCGGTTCGACGGAGTTCGCCTGGGTGCGCTTGGACCCGCATCAGCCGCCGGCATTGATCGGTTATGCGTCTCTGCCGGTCGGCGTGGTCAGCCTCGCGGAACAGTACGGCGATGCCGGGTTCAGCCCCGAGGGATTCGATGCGATGGCCGACGACATCGCCGCCCGCCTCGCGCCGTTCGAATCCGTCCATTGCATCGCCCGCGAGATACGCGACGGCGGCGTGCGGCTGCTGGGCACCTCCGGCACCGTGACGACGCTGGCCGGTATCGTGCTCGACCTCCCACGATACTCGCGCTCCTTGGTCGATGGCGCCGTGCTGGGCCGTGACGCCGCGCGAACGGCGCTGGAGCAGTTGCGGGCGATGGGACGGGCGGGGCTGGAGCGGCATCCATGCGTCGGCCCGGAGCGGATGGAGTTCGTGCTTCCCGGCTGCGCGGTGTTCGCCGCGATCACCCGGCTGTGGCCGGCGCCCGAGGTCGTGGTCGCCGACCGTGGGCTGCGCGAGGGGATGTTGCTGCGGATGATGCGCGCCGACCGCGCACGCCCCCGGGCCCACCCCTGGATGGCATGAGCCGAGCCCCAAAGGCGCCGCCGCGCACACTCAGCGTCGGCGTCCGGACAGCACGCGGCCGCTCCGTCGCGTCGCAGCGGTGGCTGGCCCGCCAGCTCAACGATCCGTATGTCCGCGCCGCCAAAAGCGAAGGCTATCGCAGCCGCGCCGCATTCAAGCTGCTGGAGCTGGACGCCAAATTTCATTTTCTGAAAAAAGGCGCGCGGGTGCTGGATCTGGGCAGTGCGCCAGGCGGCTGGAGCCAGGTGGCGGCGGCGCGCGGCGCAACCGTGGTGGCGGCCGATGTGCTGGAGATGGAGGCGCTGCCCGGGGT
>JBAWFF010000082.1:0-11412 GCA_049591635.1 Acetobacteraceae bacterium | reverse complement strand
GGGGATTTGCGGGAAGGCGATGTGCTGGCGGTCGCCGGCAAGGGTCACGAGCAGGGCCAGACGATTGGCGCACGCGTCGTCCCGTTCGACGATGTGGGCGTGATCCGGTTCCTCGCGGGGGGGCCATGACCCCGCTCTGGACGGCATTCGCGCTCGCCGAGGCCACGGGCGGCGTGTTCTCCGCGCCGTTCGAGGCAACCGGCGTCTCCATCGACACGCGAACGCTTTCGCGAGGCGATCTGTTCGTCGCGCTGCGCGGAGAGAACGGCGACGGGCACGCCCATGTCGCCGCGGCGCTCGCTCGCGGCGCGGCGGGCGCGATGGTTCATGCCGATACCTCGGCTGGCCCGACCTTGCGCGTCGATGACACGCTTGCCGGGCTGACCCGCCTCGGCGCCGCCGGGCGGGCACGTTTTGCCGGGCGGGTCGTGGCGATCACCGGCAGCGTCGGCAAGACCACGACCAAGGAGATGCTGCGCGCGATCCTCGCCGCGCAAGGTCGGACTCACGCCGCCGTCGCCTCTTACAACAACCATTGGGGCGTGCCACTGACGCTCGCGCGGCTGGCCGAGACGGCGGCGTTTTGCGTGACCGAGATCGGCATGAACCAGCCCGGCGAGATCGCCCCGCTCGCCCGCCTCGTCCGCCCGCACGTCGCGGTCGTCACCACGATCACCGCGGCGCATATCGGCAATCTCGGAAGCATCGAGGCGATCGCGCGCGAGAAGGCGGCGATCCTGCGCGGACTCGAACCGGGAGGCATCGCCGTGCTGCCGGCGGATTCGGCGTATCTTCCACTGCTGCGGGCTGCGGCCGGAACGGTGGGCGTGGTGACGTTCGGCACTACAGCCGAGGCCGACGTCCGCCTGATCCAGGCGTCTGTCGCTGCCGACGGCACGGAGCTTGAGGCGCGGGTCGGGGATCGCGGCGTGCATCTGCGCCTGTCCGCGCCGGGGCGGCATATGGCGATGAACGCGCTTGCCGCGCTGGCGGCCACCGAGGCGCTGGGCGTCGACGCGGCGCTCGCCGCGCACGCGCTGGAGGGATTCGCGGCCGTCGCCGGGCGCGGCGCGCGGCGGACGATCCCGGTTCCCGCCCGGGGCTCAAGTCCGGCGGGGACCGCGGTCCTGATCGACGAGAGCTACAACGCCAACACGGCCTCGGTGCGCGCCGCGCTCTCGGTGCTGATGCTGCAACCGGGCGTCCGTCGCGTCGCGGTGCTGGGCGACATGCTGGAACTGGGCGCGCACGGTCCGGCTGAGCATGTGGCGCTGCTGCCCGATACGGCGGCCGCCGACCTGGTCTTCACCTGCGGCCCGCTCATGCGCGCCCTGCACGACGCTCTCCCGCCGGCCCGGCGCGGGGCGCACGCCCCGGATGCCCCGGCGTTGGCATGCATCGTCGCCCGCGCGATCCGGCCGGGCGACGTGGTCCTGGTGAAGGGGAGCCTCGGCAGCCGCATGAGGCTGGTGGTCTCCGCGCTCGAGCCGATCGCGGAGATCGTCTGATGCTGTACGACCTGTCCAAGCCGCTCGCGTCTCACTTCCTGCTGTTCAACCTGTTCCGCTACATCACCTTCCGCTCGGGCGCGGCGTGCCTGACCGCACTGATCGTGAGCTTCGTCATCGGCCCGGGGCTGATCCGCTGGCTGCGCTCCAAGCAGCACCAGGGGCAGCCGATCCGCCTCGACGGGCCGGAGCGGCATTTGCTGGAAAAGCAGGGCACGCCGACGATGGGAGGTGTCCTGATCCTTCTCGCCTGGCTGATTTCCACCTTGCTGTGGGTCGATCTTCGCAACCAGTACGTGTGGGCGGCGATCGTGGTCACGCTCGGCTACGGGTTGCTCGGCTTCGCTGACGACTACGTAAAGCTCACGCAGCGCAGCCATCGCGGCGTGCCGGGGCGGGTGAAGCTGGCGGTACAGGCGGTGATCGGCCTCGGCGTCGCGTACTGGCTGATGCGGACCACCGATAACGTGCTCGGCGACGCGCTCACCATACCGGTGTTCAAGGACGTGATGCCTCGGTTGGGCTGGCTGTTTCCGATCTGGGGCATGTTCGTGATGGTCGGCTCGTCGAACGCGGTGAACCTCACCGACGGGCTGGACGGGCTCGCGATCGTGCCGACAATGATCACGGCGGGCGTGTTCGCGCTGATCGCCTATCTCGTCGGCAACCGCATCTTCGCCGACTATCTTCAGCTGCACTCCGTGCCCGGTTCAGGCGAACTCACGGTGTTCTGCTCGGCATTGATAGGCGCCGGCCTGGGATTCCTGTGGTTCAACGCCCCGCCCGCCGCGGTTTTCATGGGCGATACCGGCAGCCTCGCCCTCGGCGGCGCGCTGGGGGCGGTCGCGGTGGCGACCAAGCACGAGATCGTACTGATGATCGTGGGCGGGCTGTTCGTGGTCGAGACGGTATCGGTCATCATCCAGGTGTTCTGGTTCAAGCGGACCGGCACGCGGGTCTTTCTGATGGCGCCGCTGCATCACCATTTCGAGAAGAAGGGCTGGGCCGAGGCGACGATCGTGATCCGGTTCTGGATCATCTCGTTCATCCTGGCGCTCGTCGGGCTGGCGACCTTGAAGATCCGATGAGCGACTTCCCGCCCGTCTTCGCCGGAACCCGGTTCGCCGTCGTCGGCCTTGGGCGTAATGGCCTGCCCGTCGCGCGCGCGCTGGTCGGAATGGGCGCCGAGGTGATGGCTTGGGATGACGACGCGGCGGCGCGCGCGCGCGTGGACGGCTTCGAACTGCGTCCGCCTCGCGCCGGCGATCGGCTGGACGCGCTCGTGCTCTCCCCCGGCATCCCGCACCGCCTGCCAAGCCCGCATCCGTTGGCCACACTCGCCATCCAACAAGGCTGGCCGATCCTGTCGGATGCCGAGTTGCTGTTCCGTGCCGTCCGCGCGGCGGGGTCGGCGGCGCGCTTTGTCGGCATCACCGGCACCAATGGCAAATCCACCACGACAGCGTTGCTGGCCCACATCCTGGACACCGCCCGCATCGAAGTGGCGGCCGGCGGCAATCTCGGGACGGCCGCCCTCGCGTTGCCCTTGCTGGGCGATGGGAGTGTCTACGTGCTGGAGATGTCGAGCTACATGTTGGAGCGACTCGCCAGCCTCCGTTTCGATGTGGCGGCGATGCTCAATCTCAGCCCCGATCATCTCGACCGTCACCGCGACATGGCCGGATACGTCGCCGCCAAGCGCGCGGTGTTCGCGCGCCAGACGGCGGAGGACCTGGCTATCGTCGGCGTGGACGACGCGCCGAGCGTGCTGACGGCGGCGTGGCTGCGCACCCGCGACGCGCGAGTCCTGGCGGTTTCCGGCGCCACCCGCCTCCCGATGGAGGCCCCTGCCCTGCCTGGCGCGCACAACGCGCAGAACGCGGCGGCGGCAACGGCGATGGCGACGGAGCTCGGGGCCACGCAGACCGACATCGCGCGAGGGATCGCGGGTTTTCCAGGCCTGCCACACCGCCAGCGCGTCGTGGGCCGCGTCGAGGGCATCGCCTTCATCGACGACAGCAAGGCGACGAACGCCGACGCCGCCGCGCGCGCCCTCGGCTGCTACGAGCGCATCGTGTGGATCGCCGGCGGGCAGGCGAAAGCAAACGGTATCGCGCCGCTGGCGCCGTATTTCGGGCGCGTCGTCCGCGCGCTGCTGATCGGGCGCGACGCGTCGGTGCTCGCCGCGACGCTCGACGCGCATGGGGTCGCGCATGATATCGTCGGCACCCTCGAGGCCGCCGTGACGCCCGCGTTGGCCGTGGCGCGCGCATCCGACGCCGTCGTCCTCCTGTCGCCCGCCTGTGCGAGCTTCGACCAGTTCAGTGGCTTCGAGGCGCGCGGCCTGCGGTTCGCCGCCCTCGTGGACGGGCTGGCCCGCGAGAAGGCCGCCTGATGCCGACCCTTTCGCGCGCCGACACCTCGACGCTGGGCCGCTGGTGGTGGAGCGTCGATCGCTGGACGCTCGGCGCGGTCGGCGTTCTGATCGGCTTCGGCTACATCCTGATCCTGGCGGCGAGTCCGGCCGTCGCCGAACGGATCGGCGATCCACGCAACGCGCTGATCGTCAAGCAGGTGATCTTCCTCGCGCTGGCAGGCGCGATCGTCTGCGGCGTGTCATTGCTGTCGCCACGCGGGATACGCCGCCTCGCCATCGTCGGCTGCATCGTGGCGCTCGCGTTGACCGCCGCGACGCTGGTGATCGGCGTCGAGATCAAGGGCGCGCGGCGCTGGATCTCGCTGCCCGGCATGTCGCTCCAGCCGAGCGAGTTCCTGAAGCCGTGCTTCGCCGTCGTCGCCGCCTGGCTGATCAGCGAAGGACGGCGCACGCGCGGCTTCCCTGGCCAACTGGCGGCCGCCGCCATCTTCCTGGGTATCCTTCTGCTGCTGAAGGAACAGCCGGACATCGGCATGTCGGCGGTGATTACCGCGGTCTATTTCGCCCAGCTCTTCATCGACGGGTTGAACCTCTTCTTCGTCGGCATCGGCATGGCCGGTATCTGCACCGCGGCGGTCGGCGCCTATGCGATCTTCCCGCATGTCCAGGTGCGGATGCACGAATTCCTGCACCCGACTGGCGCCAACACCTATCAGGTGACGACCGCGATGGAGGCGTTCGGCAACGGAGGGCTGCTTGGCCGTGGCCCCGGCGAGGGCCGCGTCAAGGACGTGCTGCCCGACGCGCACGCCGACTTCGTCTTCGCCGTCGCCGGCGAGGAGTTCGGCATGGTGATCTGCCTGGTGATCGTGGGCGTGTTCGCCTTCATCGTGATGCGCGGATTGCTGCGCCTGCTGCGCCAGCAGGATCTGTTCACGGTGCTCGCCTGTTCCGGCCTCTTGGTCGGGTTCGGCTTGCAGGCATTCATCAACATGGCATCCACCCTGCAACTGATCCCCACCAAGGGCATGACCTTGCCGTTCATCTCGTACGGCGGATC
Source organism: Acetobacteraceae bacterium (assembly GCA_049591635.1). Classification (GTDB taxonomy): domain Bacteria; phylum Pseudomonadota; class Alphaproteobacteria; order Acetobacterales; family Acetobacteraceae; genus DATFDN01. The sequence continues at coordinate 6,467 of JBAWFF010000082.1, read as the reverse complement.
GTCGGTGATCTCGGAGGCGATCGGCATCGGGATGCTGCTCGCGCTGACCCGCCAGCGAGCGCGCGAGGATACGTCGTGAGGGGGCCGCCGCTGCGCCCAGTCGTGATCGCCGCCGGCGGTACCGGCGGGCATCTGTTTCCCGCCGAGGCCCTCGCCGCGGCGCTGATCGCGCGCGGCCAGCGGATCGTGCTGATGACGGATTCCCGTTCAGGTGCGCTTGGCAGCCCGGTGTTCGCCGAGCGGGAGAGGTTCGTTCTCAGCGGCGCCGGCATCGCCGGACGCGGGGCGATCAAGGCGGCGCAAGCGGGGCTGTCGCTGATCGCCGGCATCGCGCAAGCGAGGCGGGCGCTGGCACGACTGGACGCGAGCGCCATTGTGGCGTTCGGCGGCTATCCCGCCGTCGCCCCGGTGCTCGCCGCGCGCACGCTACCGCGCCGCCCCCGGGTTGTCCTGCACGAACAGAACGCGGTGCTGGGCCGCGCCAACCGTTTCCTCGCCCGCCGCGCCGATGCGCTCGCACTCAGCATCGCCGATACCGCGCGCGTGCCGGCCGGCGTGCCGGCCTCGCTGACGGGCAACCCGGTGCGCCCGGCGGTCGAAGCCATCGTTCCGTATGCGACGCCGTCGGAGACCTTCCACCTGCTGGTGCTCGGCGGCTCCTTGGGCGCCCGCGTGCTGAGCGACGTGGTGCCGGCCGCGATCGCCGCGGTTCCCGTCGCGCTACGGGCACGCCTATCCGTGGTGCAACAATGCCGGGCGGAGGATCTCGCGCGGGTGCGCGAGGCGTACGCGCGGGTCGGCGTCACGGCTGAACTGGCGACCTTCTTCCCTGACGTGGCCGCTCGTCTGGAGGCCGCGCACCTAATCATCGCCCGTGCCGGAGCGTCCACCGTCGCGGAACTGGCGGTCGCCGGGCGACCCTCGATCCTGGTCCCGCTGCCGGGTGCGATCGACGACCATCAGAGCGCCAACGCGCGCGCGCTGGTTCGCGCCGGCGGGGCACTGGCATTCGCGCAGACCATGTTGACCCCGGCCCTACTGGCCTCGGAACTCGCGACGTTGTGCGCCATGCCGCAGCGGTTTTCGCGCATGGCCGAGGCGGCGCGCGCCTTGGGCCGGCCGGACGCCGCGCGCGCCCTCGCCGACCTGATCGACACCCTCATCGCACAGGAGGCCCGCGCATGAGGGCGCTGCCGCTTTCCATCGGCACCATTCATTTCGTCGGCATCGGCGGCATCGGGATGTCCGGCATCGCCGAGGTTCTGCACACGCTCGGCTATAGCGTCCAAGGCAGCGACATCGCCGATTCCGCCAACGTGCGCCGGCTGCGCGAGGCGGGCATCGCGGTCGCCGTCGGCCACGACGCGGCCAATCTCGGCCAAGCCCGCGTCGTCGTCACCTCGACAGCGGTGAAACGCGACAACCAAGAGGTGCTGGCCGCCCGTGCCCGCTTCATTCCCGTGGTGCGCCGTGCGGAGATGCTTGCCGAGTTGATGCGGCTGCGCTGGTCGATCGCCATCGGCGGCACCCACGGCAAGACCACCACGACGAGCCTGATCGCGGCGGTGCTGGAAGGCGCGCGGCTCGATCCCACGGTCATCAACGGCGGCATCATCAACGCCTACGGCACCAATACGCGATTGGGCGAAGGCGAGTGGATGGTCGTCGAGGCCGACGAGAGCGACGGCAGCTTCCTGCGCCTGCCGGCGGTGATCGCGGTGGTGACCAACATGGACGCCGAGCATCTCGATCATTGGGGCACTGGGGAAGCGATGGTCGCCGGCTACGACCAGTTCGTGTCGAACATCCCGTTCTACGGATTCGCGGTGCTGTGCATCGATCATCCGGCCGTGCAGCAGATGATCCCAAGGCTGTCGGATCGGCGCATCATCACCTACGGCTTCTCCCCGCAGGCCGACGTGCGCGCCGACAAGATGGTGGCCGACCGGCTTGGCTCGACGTTCGAGGTGGTCGTCACTGACCGTGTGCGCAACCGCACCCGCAAGCTGGGGCCGTTCCGCCTGCCCATGCTGGGCCAGCACAATGTGCAGAACGCGCTGGCCGCTGTCGCGATCGGCATCGAGATGGACATAGACGACACCACGCTGCGCAGCGCCTTCGCCGCCTTCCGGGGAGTCAAGCGGCGCTTCACCAAGACCGGCGAGGTTGGCGGCATCGCCATCATCGACGACTACGCGCACCACCCGGTGGAGGTGGCGGCGGTGTTGAAGGCGGCACGGCAGGCCGGCGCGCGTGAGGTGATCGCGGTCATCCAGCCGCACCGCTTCACCCGTCTGCAATCGCTGTTCAACGAGTTCTGCACCTGCATGAACGACGCCGGCACCGTGATCGTCGCCGACGTCTACCCGGCGGGCGAGGCGCCGATCGCCGGCGTGAACCGTGATGCGTTGGTGGAGGGGTTGCGCGCGCGCGGGCATCGTTCGGTGGTGCCGCTGCCGAGCCCAGGGCGGCTCGCCGAGATGGTCTTCGCGATCGCCAAGCCGGGCGACTTCGTGGTGTGCCTCGGCGCCGGCAATATCACGCAATGGGCAAATGCGTTACCGGCGGAGCTGACTGAGTTGCAGGGCACGATCGGGCGGCAGGGGAGCGCCGCATGACCGGCGCCGTCGCCGAATTGACGCCCTTGCGCGGCCGTATCCAGCACGACGCGCCGCTCGCCCCGACGACGTGGTTTCGCGTGGGCGGCCCCGCGGAGATGCTTGCGCGCCCCGCCGACGCCGCCGATCTCGGCGCGTTCCTGCGCGAACTGCCACCCGAGACGCCGGTACGCGTACTCGGTGCCTGCTCCAATGTCATCATCCGCGACGGCGGACTGCCCGGCGCCACGCTGCGCCTCGCCCGTGGCTTTACCGCGATCCAGCCCGAAGCCGATGGGGTGATCGCCGGTGCCGGCGCGCTCGACGTGACGGTGTCCGAGCACGCCGCCGCCGCCGGACTCTCGGGGTTGGAGTTCCTGTGCGGTGTTCCCGGCACGATCGGGGGCGCCGTGGCGATGAACGCCGGCGCGTATGGCGGTGACATCGCGACGGTGCTCGACTGGGCAGAGGTCGTGACACGCTCCGGCGAGGCCGTGCGCCTGTCGGCCGCCGACCTCGCCTTCGCATACCGTTACGCCTGCTTACCCGTGGGCGCCGTGGTGACCCGCGCACGGCTGCGCGGCAGACCCGCCCTGCCGGCGGCGATCGCGGCACGCATGGCGGAGATCCGCGCCAACCGCGAGGCGACGCAGCCAATCCGCGCGCGCACCGGCGGATCGACCTTCCGCAATCCGCCCGACATGAAGGCGTGGGAACTGATCGACGCCGCCGGCTGCCGGGGTCTTACGCGGGGCGGAGCCAAGGTCTCCGACAAACACTGCAACTTCCTCATCAACGAGAACGGCGCCACCGCCGACGACCTCGAAGCGTTGGGCGAGGAGGTGCGTCGGCGCGTATTCGCCTCCTCCGGCGTCACACTCGAGTGGGAAATCCACCGCATCGGCGTGCCGAGGGCATCGTCATGAGCGCGCGCGTCGCGGTCCTCTATGGCGGCATCTCCGCCGAGCGCGAGGTGAGCCTGTCGAGCGGGCGGCAAGTCATCATCGCGCTGCGCGCCGCGGGCTTCGATGTGGCGCCGATCGAGGTGACGGAGGACCTAGGCGCGGTGATCGCGGCACTTCGCGACCCGACGCCCGACGCCGTGTTCAATGCACTGCATGGCCGCTTCGGCGAGGACGGCGCGATCCAGGGGGTGCTCGACTGGCTCGGCATTCCCTACACGCATTCGGGCGTGCGCGCGTCGTCGTTGGCGATGGACAAGGTCGCCGCCAAGGCAGCCTTCGCCGCCGCCGGATTGCCGGTGGCGCGCGGGCGGTTGGTGGATGTCGAGGCACTGGAGGCGGCCGACCCGATGGCCCGGCCCTACGTCGTCAAGCCGGCCAACGAAGGCTCCTCGGTGGGCGTGGAAATTCTGAAGACGGGCGACAATCGCCGTGCCGAGATCGCGCGCGCCTGGCGCTTCGGGCGCACCGCGCTGGTCGAGGAGTTCGTGCCGGGGCGCGAACTCACTGTCGGCGTGATGGGCGAACGCGCGCTCGCGGTGACGGAGATCATCGCCGAGGCCGGCAGCTTCTACGACTACGAGTCGAAGTACGCCGACGGTGGTTCGCGCCACGTCATTCCGGCGCGCGTGCATCCCGACACTTACGACCGCGCGCTTGGCCTCGCGGCGGCGGCGCATCGCGCGCTCGGCTGTCGCGGCGCGACACGGGCGGATTTCCGCTACGATGATACCGACGGCGAGCCGGGCCGGCTGGTCCTGCTGGAGGTCAACACCCAGCCGGGCCTGACACCGACCTCGCTGCTTCCCGAGCAAGCCGCGCATCACGGCATCGGCTTCCCCGAATTGTGCGCGTGGATGGTGGAGAACGCCGCATGTCGCGCGTGAAGGGCCGCGCCCAGCGCAACTCCGTCACCGACCGGCCCAACCGGCTCAAGCTGCTGCTGCGCCGCCAGTCGCGGTTCGCGCGGCCGGTCGCCTGGTGCGGGCTTGTCGCGTGCGTCGGGCTGATCGGCGTCCTCACGCTGCATCATGCCGTCCCCGGCGGTGCGCTGGAGGCGCTGCGCGGGCGGTTTGGCCGGGCCACCGCCACGTTCGGCCTGCGGGTCGCCGACGTTCGCATCGAGGGCCGCGCCAATACGCCCGAGCCGCTATTACGCGCCGCGATCGGGGTGAAGCCGGGCGATCCGATCCTCGGCTTCTCCGTCGAGGCCGCGCGAGAGCGGATCGAGAAGCTGTCCTGGGTCGGGCATGCGACCGTCGAGCGCCGGCTGCCGAACCTGATCGTCGTCGCGGTTCAGGAGCGCCGGCCGTTCGCGGTCTGGCAGAACCAGGGGAAGTTCGTCCTGATCGATCGGGCCGGTCAGGTGGTGACCGACAGCAACGTCGCCGATTTCCGCGAGCTTCCGCTGGTGGTCGGTGCCGGCGCGCCGGAGGCGGCGGCGCCGCTGATCGACGCATTGACCGCACGCCCCGCGTTGCAGGCGCGGGTCGTCGCCGCGGTGCGCGTGGGTGAGCGGCGCTGGAACCTGGCGCTGAAGTCGGGGATGACCGTCATGCTGCCCGAAGGCCACGAGGCGGTCGCGCTGGAGCGGCTGGTGTCGCTGGACCAGGAGCACAAACTGCTGGAGCGGCCGTTGCAGTTCGTGGATTTGCGCCTGCCCGACCGCCTGGTGGTGCGCGCCAGGACCGACGCGGTCGCGGTACCGGCAAAGGACCCGCGCGGCACACCCGCGCGCAATCCGGCATGAGAGCGGCACGCAATGAATGACATGTCGCGCCGCATCCTTCCGCCACAGGCCACGGGGCCGGAGGAACCGCAGCGCCTGCGCCATCGCCCCGGCCCGTTCGGCGTGCTCGACATCGGCTCGACCAAGATCGTCTGCCTGATCGGGCGGGTGGAGAACGATGGGAGTTTGCGCGTGCTCGGCTTCGGCTGGCATCGCGGCAAGGGCGTGCGGGGCGGCGGCATCGTCGATCTGGACGAGGCCGAGAAGGCGATCCGCGCCGCCGTCGGCCAGGCCGAGGACATGGCCGATACGCGGCTGCGCGGGGTGACGCTCAACCTGACCTGCGGGCACCCGGAGAGCCGGTTGTTCAATGTGCAATGGCCGGTTGGCGGGCGCGCCGTCGAGGAATCCGATATTCGCCGCGTCGTCGCCGAGGGAAGGCTGCGCGCCGAAGTCGATGGCCGAGAGATCATCCACGCATTGCCGCTTGCCTTCGCGGCGGACGAGACCGAGCGGGTCGCCGATCCGCGCGGGTTGTTTTGCACGACCCTGGCCGCGCGCCTGCACATCATCGATGCGGCGAGCACCGCGCTGCGCACCCTCGGTGCCTGCGTCGCGCGCTGCGACCTCGACATCGACGAACTGGTGTCGGCGCCGATGGCCTCGGGCCTCGCCGCGCTGGTGGAAGACGAGCGCGAACTGGGCTGCATCGTGATCGACATGGGCGGCGGCACCACCGGCATGGCGGTGTTCGCCGAGGGCCAGTTGCTGCACACCGCGCAGCTTCCGGTCGGCGGCGGCCACGTCACCAACGACCTCGCGCGGCTGCTCTCCACACCAGTCGCGCACGCCGAGCGGTTGAAGACGCTGTACGGGAACGTGGCCTCCTGTCCCGACGACGAGCGCGAGTTGCTGCCCGTGCCCCTGGTCGGCGAGGAGGAGCACCAAATCGCCAAGGTGCCGCGCAGCATGGTGGTCAACATCATCCGCCCGCGGATCGAGGAGACGTTCGAGATGGTGCGCGCGCGACTCGACAGTTCCGGGCTCTCGCGCGCGGCCGGCAACCGCGTGGTGCTGACCGGCGGCGCTTGTCAGCTCGCCGGCGTGCGGGAGCTGGCGGCGCGGATGCTCGGCAAGCAGGTGCGGCTGGGTCGGCCGGCGGCGCTGCGTGGCCTGCCC
>JBAWFF010000081.1:0-4452 GCA_049591635.1 Acetobacteraceae bacterium | reverse complement strand
GCCCGCATCTCCGCCGCGATCTTGTCCGAGGCGAGGACCGCCCGCGCCTCGGCGCCGTCCAGCCCCGCCGCCGCGGCGCACTCGGCGAGCACGTCGGCATCGCCGATATCGCGTCCTTGCGTGAAGTAGGCGGCGAACACCGCCTCCATCGCCGCGTCCTGCACGCCGTGCCGTCCGGCCAGCCAGATCAGCCGGTGCGCGTCGAGCGTATTCGGCGTCCGCGTCGTCAGGTCGGGCCGGAACGCGAGCCCGACAGTGCGCGCCGTCTCCACGATCTGCGCATCGAGGCTGGCGGCGCGCTCGGCGCCGAACTTGGCGATGCGATAGGCGGTGCGCTCGCGCCCCTCCTTCGGCATGTCGGGGTTGAGCTGGAACGGGTTCCAGCGGACCTCGAAATCGAGGCCCTCCGCCCGCAGCGTCTCCAGTGCCTGCTCCAGCTTGCGCTTGCCGATGTAGCACCACGGGCAGATCGCATCGGAGACGATGTCGATCCTTGTTCCTGGTGCGGTGTCGGTGTCGTCCATGCGCCTGCCCTCCTGCCGGACGCAACATGGACCCGATCGGGTCCAGGTTCCAGGATGCGCCGAACCCGCTGGCGAAGGGAGCGCGTGCATGGCGATCCGGCTGATCGAGAATTTCCGCGCCTTGTTCTACGCGCCGTTCTATGCGGCGCGCCTGGTCGGCGCCTACGAAGCCGAGGGCGTCGTTGTCGAGCACCTGCCATCCCCCGATCCCGAACACACCGCCGCCTCGCTCGCCGACGGCTCGGCCGACGTGATGTGGGGCGGCCCGCTGCGGGTGATGCGCACGCATGATCGCGATCCGGGCTCCGACCTCGTCTGCTTCGCCGACGCGGTGGCGCGTGATCCGTTCTTCATCATCGGCCGCGAACCCCGACCGGAGTTCACGTTTGGCGACCTGCTCCGCGCGCGGTTGGCGACGGTGGCGGAGGTGCCGACGCCGTGGATCTGCCTACGAGACGATCTGCGCCGGTCGGGAGTCGATCCGGAAGCGGTGTCGCGCATCCGCGGGCCGAGCATGGAGGCGAACGCGCAAGCGCTGAGCGAGGGACGGGTGGATGCCGTGCAGCTGTTCCAGCCGTACGCCGAGGCACTTTTGTCCTCCGGTGCCGGACATCTCTGGTACGCCGCCGCGACGCGCGGACCCACCGCCTACACGACCTTCGTCACCCGCCGGGGAACGCTGGCCGGGCGGCGCGAGGACCTGGTGCGGATGACCCGTGCGCTGCACCGCGCCCTGCGCTGGCTCGCGGAGGCGAGCGAAGCGGAGATCGCCCGCCTCCTGTCGCCACTGTTCCCCCACGTCGCCCCCGCGCTGATCGGCGCCGCGATCGTGCGCTACCGCGCGCTCGGCCTCTACGCCGCCGATCCGGTCATCGTGCCCGACGGCGTGGCGTGGCTGAAGGCGGCCATGCTGGGAGCGGGTGACCTGCGGCGCGACATTCCGTTCGATGCCGTCGTGGATACGTCCATCGCACGGGAGGCGTTGGCACGCTGAAATGATGTTGCGTCGAACCCCATCCGCGAGCAACGACGCGCATGACAGGCCGCGCCCGGCGGGCGGGTTCTGACGACCTTCCAATATCGCAGTGCACAACGGCCAGTTTCGCCCGTTGGAGGCTTGCCGCCCGCCGCCGCCGGGCGTTACGTCTGCCCCGGCGCGGGACTGAACGAGGCGGGAGACGCAAGAAATGGCCCAGGCGGCCGAGAAGGCGAAGCGCGGCAAGGCGCGGGTTTCGCCAAGCCAAACCCCACCCGGCAAGGCAAGCGCGCCCGACACGACGCTGCTCACCAAGGCGTTTCATGACATGCTGCTGATCCGCCGCTTCGAGGAGCGGGCGGGCCAGCTTTACGGGATGGGGCTGATCGGCGGATTCTGCCATCTGTATATCGGTCAGGAGGCCGTCGTCGTCGGGATGCAGATGGCGATCGGCGAGGGCGACCAGGTCATCACGTCGTATCGCGACCACGGCCACATGCTCGCCTGCGGCATGGACCCGAAAGGGGTGATGGCCGAACTCACCGGCCGCGCGGACGGGTATTCGCACGGCAAAGGCGGCTCGATGCACATGTTCAGCAAGGAGAAGAACTTCTTCGGCGGACACGGCATCGTCGGCGCGCAAGTGAGTCTCGGCAACGGTCTCGCCTTCAGCAACTGGTATCGCGGCAACGACCGCGTCTGCCTGACCTATTTCGGCGAGGGCGCGTCGAGCCAGGGCCAGGTGTTCGAGAGCTTCAACCTCGCCGCGCTGATGAAGCTGCCGGTCGTGTTCGTGATCGAGAACAACCGCTACGGCATGGGCACCAGCGTCGAACGCGCCACCGCCTCGCGCGACCTGTCTAAGAACGGAGCGGCGTGGGGCATCCCGGGCGCCAAGGCAAACGGGATGGATGTGCTGGCGGTGAAGGCGGCGGGCGATGTCGCGGTGGCCCATTGCCGCGCCGGCAAGGGGCCGTACCTGCTGGAGATGCAAACCTACCGCTATCGCGGTCACTCGATGTCGGACCCGGCGAAATACCGCACGCGCGAGGAGATCAACGCCATGCGCGAGCAGCACGACTGCATCGAGGGCGCGCGCCAGAAGCTGCTTGCGATGGGCGCCGACGAGGCCGAGTTGAAGGCGATCGACGACGCCGTGCGCGCGACGATCCAGGCGGCGGCGGCGCACGCCCAGGAAAGCCCGGAGCCCGAGCCGTCCGAGCTGTGGACCGACATCCTGCTGGAGGCTTGAGCATGGCGACCGAGGTGCTGATGCCGGCGCTCAGCCCGACGATGACGGAGGGCAAGCTCGCCCGCTGGGTCAAGAAGCTGGGCGAGGAGGTCCACGCGGGCGACGTGATCGCCGAGATCGAGACCGATAAGGCGACGATGGAGGTCGAGGCGGTCGATGAGGGCAGGCTCGCCAAGATCCTGATCGACGAGGGAACCGAGGGCGTGGCGGTGAATACACCGATCGCGGTGCTCGCCAGCAACGGCGAGGACGTCTCGGCCGCTCCGATCGCGAAGCCGGCTACCCCGAAGGAGACGCGCGCGCCGGAGACCGCCGCACCGGCGGCGCCCGACAAGGCTCGCGCTCCGGACAAGGCACCCGTACCGGACAAGGATTGGGGCCCGACGCATTCGATCAGCGTGCGCGAGGCGCTGCGCGAGGCGATGGTCGCCGAGATGCGCCGCGACGAGAGTGTGTTCCTGCTCGGCGAGGAGGTCGCGCAGTACCAAGGCGCCTACAAGATCAGCCAGGGAATGCTCGAGGAGTTCGGCGACCGGCGGGTGATCGACACGCCGATCACCGAGCACGGATTCACCGGCATGGCGGTTGGCGCGGCGCTGAACGGGCTGCGCCCGATCGTCGAGTTCATGACTTTCAACTTCGCCATGCAGGCGATCGACCAGATCATCAACTCGGCGGCCAAGACGCTGTACATGTCGGGTGGCCAAATGGGTTGCCCGATCGTCTTTCGCGGCCCCAACGGCGCCGCCTCGCGCGTGGCGGCGCAGCACTCGCAGTGCTATGCGAGCTGGTACGCCCACGTTCCGGGCTTGAAGGTCGTCGCGCCGTGGTCGTCGGCCGATGCCAAGGGATTGCTGCGCGCGGCGATCCGGGATCCGAATCCGGTGATCGTGCTGGAGAACGAGATCCTGTACGGCCACAGCTACGAATGCCCGACCGACGAGGACTTCATCCTGCCGATCGGCAAGGCCAAGATCGAGCGTGCCGGCGATCGCGTCACCATCGTCGCCTTCTCCATCATGGTGGACGTGGCGATGAAGGCCGCCGAGACGCTCGCCGCCGAGGGGATCGAGGTGGAGGTCATCAACCTGCGCAGCCTGCGTCCACTCGACACCGCGACCATCATCGAGAGCGTGAAGAAGACCAATCGCCTGGTCTCGGTGGAAGAAGGCTGGCCGTTCGCCGGCATCGGCGCCGAGATCGCCATGCAGGTGATCGAGCATGCGTTCGACTGGCTCGACGCGCCACCGGTCCGGGTACACGGCCTAGACGTACCGCTGCCCTACGCGGCGAACCTCGAGAAGCTGGCGCTGCCGCAGCCCGAATGGGTCATCGACGCGGTCAAGAAGATAATCTGACGGAAGGGCGACGATGGCGACCAACATCCTGATGCCGGCGCTGAGCCCGACGATGACCGAGGGCACCTTGTCGCGCTGGCTGAAGAAAGAGGGCGATCCGGTACGCTCGGGCGACGTGATCGCCGAGATCGAGACCGACAAGGCGACGATGGAGGTCGAGGCGGTCGACGAAGGCGTCCTCGGCAAGATACTCGTCGCCGACGGCACCGAGGGCGTGAAGGTGAACGCGCCGATCGGCGTACTGGTGCAGCCTGGAGAATCGGCGTCCGCCGCCCCGGCCACACCCGCGCCGGCGAAGGCGGCACCGACGCCGGCCCCCGCTCCCAAGCCGGAGGCGCCGCC
>JBAWFF010000080.1:0-2254 GCA_049591635.1 Acetobacteraceae bacterium | reverse complement strand
GGCGATGACCGTGCTGCAAACCAAGGTTATCGCGGACTGGTTTCCCGGCCGGCGTTTCATGCTGGCGATCAGCATCTCGGTCGGCGGCTATCCGCTGGGGATCGGGTTGTCGCAGATCACCGTCCCGGTACTGGCGCAAATCTGGGGCTGGCCGGCGGCCTTCCTCGCCGGGGCGGCGATGATGGCGGTGGCGACCGCGCTGTTCGTCGGCAGTTTCCGCCCGCCGCCGGACGCGCCGGAGTCGGTCGCGCGCGGCGGCTTTCGGATGCCGGGGCGGGCGGAGTGCCTGTTGCTGGTGGTCGCCGGACTGATCTGGACCGCCTACACGTCGGCCTACACCGGGTATCTCTCCTACACGCCCTCGCTGATGGCGGTGCGTGGCGAGGGGCTGGTACTGACCGGCGTGGTGATGGCGTTCGCCACCTGGGGCAACGTGATCGGCACGTTGAGCGGCGGCGCGCTTGCCGGGCGATGGGGCGCCTGGCCAGTGTTCGCCGCCGGCACCACGGTCGTGACGGTCGCCATCGCCGGCATGGGCGCGCTCGACTGGCCGGTCGTCTGGGGCGCGCTGGTTGGGCTCCCCGGATCGCTCCAGTCCGGGGTGATCGTCGCGGTGGGGACGTTGTCGGCACGCCCGGAGAACCGCGCCGCCGGCATGGGGCTGTTCTACACGACGTACTACCTTGGCGGTGCGGTGGTGCCGGCGCTGTGCGGCCGGGCGGCCGACGCGATGGGCACGCCGGCGGGCGCGATGTATGCCGCCGCCTTCGTCTCGGTGCTCGCCCTGCCGATCTACCTCCTGCACCGCCGAATGGCCGCCAGCGCATCGGCGGGGTTGGGCGCCCTCTGACAACGAAGGCCCCGGAGGGGAACCCTCCGGAGCCTTCCATTGTCTGTCCGATAGCCAGACGGAACCCTGGGTTACGCGACCCCGAGCGGTGAAGTGACGATCCAGGTGCCGGCGACTGGCGCGGGCTGCAAACAATGAGACACTGGATCACCTCCTTTCAGTTGCGTTGACGATGCCCGACTGTGACCCGCCCGAGTCCCGGGCGCAAGGGAGCTGACGATTCGCGGCGGATTAAACCGTCGCCACGGTGCGGATGCGCGCGCGCGGGTGGATCTCGGCCTGGGCAAGCACCGGCGTATTCGGACGGATCCGCTCCACCACCGCACGCACCGGGGCGCGGATGGTGGTGCTGGTCAGCAGTACGGCCGTCTCCCCCGCGCCGCTCGCGGCGTCGAAGGCGGTTCGCAGGCGGGCCATGAACTCCTGCAGGCGGGCCGGCGCCATCGCGAGCTGGCGGTCCTCCGGCGGGCCGATCATCGCCTCGGAAAACGCGGTTTCCCATTCGGGGGAGAGCGGGATGATCGGGATGTAACCCGCGGTGCCGGTGTGGCTGTCGCTGATCTGGCGCGCCAGGCGGGCACGGACGTGCGCGACGATCGCGGGGACCGCACGGGTTCCGCCGGCGCACGCCTCGTGAATGCCCTCCAAGATGGTCGCGAGGTCGCGGATCGATACCCGCTCGGCCAGCAGCGTTTGCAGGACACGCTGGATGCCGCCGAGGCTGACCTGGGAGGGCACGAGGTCGGAGACGAGCTTCTGCTGCTCGCGCGGCAGCTCGTCGAGCAGCTTCTGCGTCTCGGCGTAGGACAGCAACTCCGCCATGTTGTCGCGCACCGCCTCGGTCAGGTGCGTGGTGAGCACACTCGCCGGATCGACCACGGTATAGCCGCGAAACACCGCCTCGTCCTTTTCGGCGGGCTCGATCCAGAGCGCGGGAAGGCCGAAGGCAGGCTCCTGCGCTGGTTCGCCGGCAAGCTCCGGCAGGCCGCCCTTCGGGTTCATCGCCAGCAGCCGGGTCGGACGAAGTTCGCCCTTGCCGGCCTCGATCTCCTTGACGCGGATGGAATAGGTCTCCGCCGGCAGCTCCATATTGTCCTGAATCCGCACCGGCGGCAGCACGAAGCCCATCTCGGAAGCGATGGCGCGGCGCAGCCCCTTGATTTGGTCGGTCAGTCGCGCCTGACCGCCGCCCGCCAGCGACAGCAGCCCATAGCCGAGTTCGAGACGGATGAGATCGATGCGGAGCTGCTCGCTGATCGGCGGCTCCGACGGCGGGCCGGGCACGGGAGCGGCGGGTTCGGTGCCGGTCGGGTGGGTATGGCGAAACCAGGCTCCGCTCCCGGCGAGGCCGGCGAGAGCGAGGAACGGCAGCGCCGGCAGCCCCGGCATCAGGGCGAGCACGCA
>JBAWFF010000079.1:0-5748 GCA_049591635.1 Acetobacteraceae bacterium | reverse complement strand
GGGATTCACACATTGTTTGCCGTATCACCGCATCATCGCACGGGCCTCTTCACCCTCTCCGCCTGGGCGGAGAGGGCCGGGGAGAGGTGGGATACGCCATGGCGACCCTACGAACGCGAACTGTCCTCGCGCGCAAGCTGCGCCGTGAAGCCACCGTCGTCGAGCAGCGCCTGTGGCGCGCGCTACGCGAGAGCGCGCTGCCTTGGAAGTTCCGCCGTCAACATCCGATCGGCCGGCGCATCGCCGACTTCGCCTGCCCAGCGTGCAAGCTGGTCATTGAACTCGACGGTGGTCAGCACGCCGCGGAAATGTCGGAGGATGCCGCCCGATCAGCCGAGCTTGCGGCGCACGGCTATCGCGTCATCCGGTTCTGGAACAACGAGGTGACCGAGAACCTGGATGGAGTCTTGCGGCGCGTGCTCGCCGAACTCGCCTCTCCCCCACCTCACCCCGACCCTCTCCGCCCAGGCGGAGAGGGAGTTGAGCCGTCCGCGTCGGATGCGTGAATGCGGTAGCCCCTTGCGGGAAGGAGTTATGGGGAGGGGTGCGTGGTCTCGCGCCAAACCCACAGCTCCGGGCTCGTCAGCTTGGCCGCGAGCGCCTCGGCGATCGCCTCCAGCAGCCGCTCGCCTTGCTCGGCGCTGGCAGCGTCGGGGTTGCCCATCACCCCGGTCTTCGTGCGTTCCGCGAAGCTGCGCCAGCGGTAGAGGCCCGAGGAGGTTTCCGGCTCCGCGTTGGAGCGTGGCGGAATGCGATCCGTCGCGACCAGGTCGGGGCGCAGCGCCAGCATGATCGCGGTCTCCGCCTCGCACGCGTGGCGCACACCGCCTTGCGTCGTCAGCAACTTCGCGATCACTGGCTGGACCGCCTCGGCGTACGTGAACAGCACGATCGGAACCTTCAGCTTCACAGTCAGATCGTCGGTCACGGTGCGCAGCGCGCTGACGTTGCCGCCGTGCGAGTTCGACAGCGCGATGCGGCGGAAGCCATGTCGCACGAGGGAGCGGCAGATATCCTCGATCACGGCGGAGAATGCGCCGAGGCTGAGCGTGATGGTGCCGCCGAACGGCATGTGATGCTCCGACAGCCCGGTCCACAGTACCGGCAGCACCAGCGCGCGCCCGCCGCGCGCGACGATGGCGCGCGCCGTGCGGGTGGCGACCGCCCCGCCGATCATGGTGTCGGTCTCGACCGGCAGATGCGGTCCGTGCTGCTCGATCGACGCCACCGGGAGGATGACGAGCGCGTCCTCGGCGGCGGCCTCGCGTAGCTGGTCGGCACGCAGCCTGCGCCATTCCACTTCCATCCTGATCCGCCCTTCCGTCGTTTGGGGGTTGCCGCTAACCAGTGGGCCACGAAACCGCCTGCGACGGAAGGGGTCGGCATGAACCTGTACCGGCTGTTGCGCCAGCGTGCCGAGGCCGGGCGCCCGGTGCGCGTCTGCCTGATCGGGGCCGGCAAGTTCGGCTCGATGTTCCTGTCGCAAGTTCCGGCGACGCCCGGGCTGGAGGTCGCGATCGTCGCCGATCTCGCGCCCGATCGCGCGCGCGAGGCCTGCCGGCGCGTGGGGTGGGACACGGCGCGGATCGAGGCGACGCGGTTCACCGACGACGTGCTCGGGGCGATCGGCGCGCCCGATGTCGAAGTCGTCGTGGAGGCCACCGGGCACGCGCCCGCCGGCATCGCCCACGCACGCGGCGCCATCGCTGAGGGCAAGCACATCGTGATGGTGAACGTCGAGGCCGACGTGCTCGCCGGGCCCCTTCTGGCGCGCGAGGCGGGGCGCGCGGGCGTCGTCTATTCCCTGGCCTATGGTGATCAGCCGGCGCTCATCTGCGAGTTGGTCGACTGGGCGCGGGCCTGTGGTTTTCGCGTTCTCGCGGCCGGCAAGGGCACGAAATACTTGCCGGAATACCACGCCTCCACCCCGGCGACGGTATGGCCCTATTACGGACTGACCGAGGAACAGGCGCGCATCGGCGGGATGAACCCGCGAATGTTCAACTCCTTCCTCGACGGCACGAAGTCGGGGATCGAGATGGCGGCAGTGGCGAACGCGACCGGACTTGCCCCACCCGCGGATGGGCTGCGCTTCCCTCCGGCCGGCACGCACGAACTCGCCGAAATGCTGCGTTCGGGCAGCGGCGGCGGCCAGGTCGAAGTGGTCTCCTGCCTGCACCGCGACGCCAGCCCGGTCGCCAACGATCTGCGCTGGGGCGTCTACGTGGTGTTCGAGGCGCCGGGCGACTACGCGGCGCGCTGCCTTGCCGAGTACGGCGTGCTCACCGACACATCCGGCCGGGTTTCCGCGCTCTATAGGCCGTTTCATTTGATCGGGCTGGAACTGAACGTCTCCATCCTGTCGGCCGCCCTGCGCGGCGAGGCGACGGGAGCGCCGGATGGCTTTCGCGCCGATGTCGTCGCCACCGCCAAGCGCGACCTGCTTGCCGGCGAGGTGCTGGACGGCGAAGGCGGCGGCTGCGTCTGGGGCAAGCTGCACCCCGCGCCCGCCAGCCTGGCGATCGGCGGCTTGCCGATCGGCCTGGCCAACCGCGTGCGCCTGGTCCGCGACGTCGCTTCGGGGCAAAGCGTGACGTGGGCGGATGTCGCGATCGACCAGGCAGACGCGGCATACCGGTTCCGGCGGGAGATGGAGGCGGTGTTCCGCTGAGCATGTGGGCTTGCGTTCAGTCCCATATGAGACTAGTCGTGGAGATATGACCATGTTTGAAGCCGAGACTGTCAGTGTCTCCGCGTTGCCTCCTGGCGACGATGCTGCCATCGAGAGCCTGTACGGTTTCATGGAAGGGTCGGTGCTCAATCCCGACGGATACGACCTGACGGCGCCGGTGCTTCAGGAGTCACTCAGCGCCGCGGCCGGAACGCTCCATCGGTGAGCGGTTCCGCCCATCCCGCGATGGTACTCCCGGAGCACGATCGTTTCTGGTTGAATCGCCACCCCCGTCATTGCGAGCGCAGCGAAGCAATCCAGGCCCACCCCCGCAGGTGGGCCTGGATTGCTTCGCCTTCGGCTCGCAATGACAACGCGCCTGTTCGCGCATCGTTTCAATCTGACCCGAATACGCTCTACGCGCCGTTCGAGAAGGAATTGACGAAGTGACGGCTTCCGCGATCCCGGCCGCCAATATCCGACTGAAGCGCGCTTACGAGCCGCCGGCGTCGCAAGACGGCACCCGCATCCTGATCGACCGCCTCTGGCCGCGCGGCGTGTCCAAGGAGCACGCCGCGCTCGACCAATGGATGAAGGAGATCGGGCCCAGCACGGAGTTGCGGAAATGGTTCGCCCACGACCCGGCGAAGTGGCAGGAGTTCCGCCGTCGCTACACCGAGGAACTGCGCCGGAACGCGGAACTGCTGGACCAGCTTCGCACCCTGGCCCGTGACGGGACGCTTACCTTGGTCTACTCGGCGCATGACGAACTGCACAACGACGCGGTGCAGTTGCGGGACGTTCTGCTCGGCCGGAGTCAGGCCGCGAGTCGGCGCCGGAGCTCCACCGGCTCGCCATAAAGCCCGACCCCGTACCGCACCTCCAGCAGCGCCGGACCCGCCCGATCCGGCGCGGGCAGCACTCCGTCGCCGCTGGTCCATCGGCGCGGCGCGGGACCGTCCCGTTCGACCTCCCACCAGCCATCGGCAAGCCGAGGATCATCGAGCGGCTGTTCGGTGACGGCGTTGCCGTGGCGCCAAAGGATGCGGCCGACACACACGCCGAGGCGGCGGCGATCCTCGCTCCAGGGGCGCAGGGCGGCGGGCATGGCGGCGCGCGATACCAGCCGCGCCCGGCCGGCGTGCGGCAACAGAAACACCGCGCGGCCGGCGGCGTGCGAAAGCGGGCCTATGGTGCGATCGCCGATCACGACGCGGAGCGCCGGATCAGCGGTGGTTTCAGGCAGTCCGACCGGCAACCCGAGCGTGCCGGCGCGCGCCGCCAGGCGCTGCCATATCTCGTACACTGCCACATCGGCCCCGACGAACGGCGCGCAGGACTCCGCCACGCGCCTCGCCTGGCCAGACAGATCGGGATGCAGCACGAGCGGCAGACCGGCATTCTCGAACAACGCGCGATTGCCGGTGTCGAGATAGCTCTCGGCGGACAGGCCCTCGGCGAGCAGGATGTCGTGCGACGCCAGTTCCAGGTGGAAATACTCCACCGGCGCGTCGCCCGCGTCTTGCAGGATGGTGGCGCCGTTGATCAGCCGGCGGGCGCAGACCAGCGCGCCGTCGACGAACACCGCATGGTCAGGCGAAACCAGCAGGTCGCGATGCGGAACGCCGGCGCCGAACGCATCCCGGCGGATGCGGATCGGGCGCACCCGGGCGGCGTCGGGATGCCGCCGCGGATCGATGCACCGGCGCCCGATCCAGACGATCGGCCTGGTCGCGCCGGACAGTGTCGTGACCGGATCGCCCCGCCGCAATGTCTCGACCGGCACCTCGCCTCCCGGCGTGGCAATCCGCGTGCCGCGGACAAAACAGGTCACATCAGTGCCCCCGGTGCCGTCGCTGCCGACATGCAGGGCGGTAGGGAACGTGCCCTCGAGGAACAGCCGGTCGGTAAGCGTGCCGTTGCTCACTATCAACTCGGTCTCGTCCAGGATGGCCGAGGTTTCGCCCGGCACGTACGGCAGGCCGGCAAGATCAATCGTCGCCGCGCCGGAGAAATCGCGGACCGCGTTGGTGAAGAACCCGCTCGGCAAGGCAACCGCCTCGATCCTGAGCAGGTCGCCGGAGCCGCTGAAGGTGATGGGACCGCTGCCGGCCGCCGCGAGCGGGGCGGCCAGATCGAGCCGTCCCCCGTCCTCGATCGTGGTGCCACCGGTGAACGTATTGAAGCCATCCAGCACGACGGTGCCCGGGCCTTGCACGATCAGCCCACCCTGGCCCTGGCTGGCGGCGTTGGGGTCGGAGCCAGTCTGGTCGGCGATATTGGCGCCGATCGTCAGCGTTTCTCCGGCCCGCGGCGCGAGCGTGATCGCCTGATAGCCCTGGATGAAGACACCCTCGCCATAGGCTGCGCCGATGCCGCCATTGCCGCCGGCGGCGCCGCCCTGCACTACGCCGGAGGTGAGCGAACCGCCCTCGATCAGCAGCACCCCGCCTTGCTGGACGAAAATGTCGCCGCCGGCCCCGAGACCGCCGCCGCCGCCTTGGGGGCCGCCATCCTGGTCGCTGCCACCGCCGGCGCCGAACCCGCCGGCACCGGAACCACCGGCGGTGCTCCCGAAGCCGCCGCCGCCGCCGAAGCCACCGTCGCCGCCCTGCGAACCGGCGCCACCGCCGCCGCCGAAGCCGCCGCCGCCCCCGGTACCGCCAAGATTCTCACCGCTGGCGCCTCCGCCACCGCCGCCGAAACCGCCTGCCCCACCGTGGGCATTTCCATTGCCCGACAGTCCGCCGACCCCGCCGCCGCCGCCGGCGTAGAACGTGAACCCGTCATCGGTGGTGGCGCCGCCGCCGCCGCCGCCGCCGGCGCTG
The DNA here is from genome assembly GCA_049591635.1 of Acetobacteraceae bacterium. GTDB lineage: Bacteria > Pseudomonadota > Alphaproteobacteria > Acetobacterales > Acetobacteraceae > DATFDN01. The sequence goes on along the minus strand of JBAWFF010000079.1, from coordinate 249 downwards.
CCGCCGACGCCTGGAGCACCTTCGCCGCCCGCGCCGCCGCCGTTCGCACCGGCGACAATCCCCGGCAGGGCTGACTGCCCATTGGGGGTGCCGCCAAAGGCGGCGGCCCCAATGCCGCCGCCGCCGCCCCCGGCGTCCCCATTATTGCCGGTGCCCCCATCCCCCCCGAGCCCGCCACCGCCGCCGGCGTTGAAGCCGCTGCCGCCGGAGCCGCCGATCGCGAGGTCGCCGTTGAAGGCCACGTTGTCG
>JBAWFF010000078.1:0-5863 GCA_049591635.1 Acetobacteraceae bacterium | reverse complement strand
GCCGAGACCGTCGGCGTCGAGGGGCGCGGGCGGTTCTACGAACAGACCGGCGCGCTGCGCGACATGGTGCCGAACCACGTGTTCCAGCTGCTCGCGATGGTGGCGATGGAGCCGCCGGGCGGGTTCGACGCCCGCTCCATCCGCGGGCGCAAGGAGGACGTGTACGCCGCGATGCGCGACGTGCGCGCCGACGACGCGGTGCGCGGGCAGTACGATGCCGGGACAGTGGAGGGGCACGCCAAGGTCGCCTACCGCGCCGAACCGGACGTGGCGAAGGGTTCAAACATCGAAACCTATGTCGCGATGCGGCTGTCGATCGACAATTGGCGCTGGGCGGGCGTGCCGTTCTACCTGCGGACGGGCAAGCACATGTCGGCCCGCTACACCGAGATCGCGATCCGCTTCAAGCCGGCGCCGTACGCGCCGTTCAAGGACACCAACGTCGACGCACTGCCGGCGAACTGGCTGGTGATCCACATCCAGCCGCAAGAGAGCATCTCGATGCAGTTCGAGGTGAAGCGGCCCGGGCCCATCGTCGACCTCGCGGCGGTGCAAATGCGGTTCCGCTACAATGACTGGTTCCAGCCGGAGCCGAATGTCGGCTACGAGACGCTGATCTATGACGTCATGACCGGCGATCAGACGCTGTTCAACCGCGCCGACATGGTCGAGGAGACGTGGCGCGTCGTGCAGCCGGTGCTGGATGCGTGGAAGGAAACGAAGGCCGAGTTCCCGAACTACGCCTCCGGCAGCGATGGGCCGGCGGCGGCGGAGGCGCTGCTCGCGAGAGACGGGCGGAAGTGGCGCAAGGTGGGCGGTCAGCGCCGCGCCGCCAATCGGCGTTCGTACCACTGCGCCAGCATCGTGCTGGGAAACAGCAGCGCGAAATAGATCAGCGCGACGACCGTGTAGACCTCCAGCGGGCGATAGGTCGTCTCGGTGATGATGGTGCCCTGGTAGAGCAGGTCGGGCACCGCGATGGTCGAGACCAGCGAGGTGTTCTTGAGCTGGGTGATCGACTGGCTGACGAAGGGCGGCACCATGCGGCGGATCGCCTGCGGCAGGATCACCAGGCGCATCATGCGCCACGGCGACAAGCCGAGCGCGCGCGCCGCGTCCCACTGGCCCGGCTCGATCGAGATGATGCCGGCGCGGAAGATCTCGGCGTAGAACACGCCGGTGTAGAGCGAGAGCGTGGCGCCGGCCGCCGCGATGGCCGGTATCTGGACGTGCAGCAGCACCGGGAGCGCGTAGTAGAACCAGACAAGCTGGACCAGTAGCGGGGTGCAGCGGAACAACTCGGTGAGCCCGATCAACGGAGCGTTGAGCAGCTTGGAGCGCGACAGCCGGCCGATGCCGATCAGCAGGCCGAGCACGAGGCCGCAGAAGATCGTGGCGGCGGTGAAGGCGAGGGTGACGAGGGTGCCTCGCCACAGGAGGGGCCAGTACTGGAGGAGGGAGTGGAAGTCCCAGGTGTAGTGCATCGACCCTCACCCGCCGCGAAGACGCGGCGACCTCTCCCACAAGGGTGGGAGAGGTGAAGGAAGCAGGTTCACCTCTCCCGCCCTTCGCGGGAGAGGTCGGCGCGCGCTTGCGCGCCGGGTGAGGGTGCTCAGAACGTCAGCTCCGTCGGGATCTGGTCGCGCTTCACGCCTTCCAGCTCCAGCCCCGAGATCAGCCATTCGCGCAACTGGCCGATGCCGCGGTTGAAGTCGAGCCAGGCGTTGATCACGTCGACGAACTTGGTGTCCGGCTCGTACTGCACGGCGAGCGCGCTGGGCAGCGCGACCGTGGGCTGGTCGAGCAGATACCAGCGCCCGAGATTTGGGTTCTTCGCCACTGCGGAAAGCCCCAGCATGGCGGCGAGGATATCGACGTCCACGCGGCCCGCTTGCAGCGCCAGGATCGCCTGGTCCCGGGTCGGGAAGCCCATGAGCTGAGCTTTCGGCGCGAACCGCTTGGCCACTGTCTCGTGCAACGAACCGATATCGAAGGAGATGCGCAGCTCGGGCTTGTTGATGTCGGCCCAGGTTTTCGGGTCCGGGCCCGGTTTGGCGAGGCAGCCGAACGGATGGATCAGCATCGGGTGGGTGAAGCGGATGGCGAGCGCGCGCTCCGGCGTCGGGTTCAGCGCGAAGCAGAGATCGACCTTGTTGGTTTGCAGGTCGAGCACCGAGGTGCCGTAGGTCGCCTCGACATACGCGAGCTTGGCGTCCAGCACCTTGGCGATGCTGCCCGCCATCTCGATGCAGGCCCCGCCCCAGGCGCCGGTCGTGATGTCCTTCGAGAAATAGGGAAGCTCCCCCGGCAAGGCGGCGATCCGCAGCGTCTTGGTGCGGCGAATGCGATCGAGCGCGCTCTCGCCGGGCGCCTGGGCATGGGCGCTGCCGATCATCGCCACCGGCAGCAGCCCCGCGCCGGCGGCGAGTGCGCGGCGTCCGATCCTGTTCGTCATGTTGTTCCCCCTGTTTCGCTCACATCCCAAGATAGGCTTTTCGTGCGCCGTCGTCGGCGGCGATCGCGGTGGCTTTCCCGCTCATGACGATGCGCCCGGTGTGCATCACGTAGGCGCGTTGGGCAATCTCCAGCGCCTCCGTCAGACGCTGTTCGACCAGCAACACCGTCACCCCCAGCGCGTTGATGCGCCGGATCGCCGCGAGGATGTCATCGACGAGACGCGGGATGATGCCCCGGCTTGGCTCGTCGAGCATCAGCAGCCGTGGCTTGCCCATCAGCGCGCGTCCTATGGCGAGCATCCGCTGCTCGCCGCCCGATAGGGTTTCGGCGCGTTGTCCGAGGCGCTCCCGCAGGCGCGGGAACACCGAGAAGACGAGATCGAACGGGGCGAAGCGGTCGATTTCGCCGCGCCGGGCGTGGACACCGACGCGGAGATTGTCCTCGACGCTGAGGCGAGGGAACAGACGTCGCCCCTCCGGCACCAGACCGATCCCGAGACGGGCGATGCGTTGCGCCGGCAAATGGCGGATGGAGGTGCCGTCGAAGGCGATGGTGCCTTCCGCGGCGACCTGCCCGGCGATGACCTTCAGCAGCGTGCTCTTGCCGGCGCCGCTGGCGCCGAGGATTGCGACGATCTCGCCGCGCGCGACCTCGATCGACACGCCTTGGAGGGCGCGCAGGCCACGGTACGACGCGGAGACCCCATCAAGACGCAGCATGGCGATCCCCGAAGGCATGAGCCACCAAAACCGGACCCATTGACTAGCGGGTGACAGCGCTCGCGCAAGCCCTTGTTGGGCGCGGCCGGCGGCGCCATGCTGGGCCATGAGCATGATCGCGGAGAGCGCCCACAACATCGCCTTCCTGGGCCATACCGACAACGCCGGGCACGGCGACTGCGTGCAGGTGATGGTCGCGCGCGGCCACGCCTACATGGGAACGCGCACCAGCCGCGGTGTCGCGGTCGCCGACGTGTCCGACCCGCGCGCGCCGCGTCCGGTCAACTGGCTGCCGATCCATCCGAACTCCTGGTGCATGCACCTGCAAGCCGCGGAGGATTTGCTGCTGGTGATCGAGGAGCTTGATCTGAAGGCGCTGCTGACGATCAACGAGTATTACGGACAGTCGAACCAGGTCGACAGCCGGCGCTACGGCACGCGCGGGCAGGATTTCTCGGCCGGGATGCGGGTCTACGATATCAAGGATCCGGCCAATCCACGCGCGATCGGCTTCATGGAGGTCGCCGGCCTCGGACTGCATCGCATCTGGTGGACCGGCGGGCGCTACGCGTACGCCTCCGCCCTGCTCGACGGGTTCGTCGACCACATCCTGCTGGTGATCGACATGACCGATCCGACGCACCCGGTCGAGGCGGGGCGGTGGTGGATTCCGGGAATGCATGCCGCCGGCGGGGAGGTGCCGAGTTGGAACAACCGCGTCGCGCTGCATCACGCGGTGGTGGCGGACGGCATCGCGTATGGCAGCTGGCGCGATGGCGGGCTGACGATCCTCGACCTCGCCGACCCGGCCGCGCCGCGTCTGATCGCGCACCGCAACTGGTCTCCGCCGTTCGGCGGCGGCACGCACTCGGCTCTGCCGCTGCATTCGCGCGACCTGCTGGTGGTGGCCGACGAAGCGGTGCGGAACATCGACCAGGACCAGATGAAGCGCATCTGGATGTTCGATATCCGGGCGAAGGAGAATCCGGTGTCGATCGCGACCTTCCCGGTGCCCGCCGAGCAGGATTACATCGCCAAGGGCGGCCAGTTCGGGCCGCATAACCTGCACGAGAACCGGCCCGGTTCGTTCGTCAGCGATCGCATCGTGTTCGCGACGTATCAGAGCGCCGGGGTGCGGGTGTACGATATCGCCGATCCGTTCCGGCCCAATGAGATCGGGCACTTCGTGCCGCCGATGCCGACGCGGTGGATGGAGCCGATGCGGGGGCGGGCGAAGATGCGGCATACGGCGGATATCTTCGTCTCGGCCGACGGCGTCATCTACGCGACGGACTACGATGCCGGGCTATATATTCTGGAATGGAAGGGAGGGTGACAAGAGTATTGACCGCACGGAACATTCTGCTTTAGGAAGCCCGTCAAACATGGGGTCCACGTCATGAAGACGCTGCTCCTGGCGGCAGTGTTCGGCCTTCTCTCCGGCTGCGCCGTTACGGATTTTGCCAACAAGCAAGCCGAATGGAACCAGTCGCACGGCATGGGAAGTATGAACGGGATGCCGAGCGTCGGCGGTCCCAGTGCCAGCCGTTCTCGCGGGTAGTCGGGTGCATTCATGTGTCCGGCCTATTCGCGCGGTGCATGACCGCCGGCCTTGATGGAAGTCCGCGGACCGAGTCCCAGGTCATCATCGTGCGCTGGAAGCGCTGAGTTCCACACGGGTTGTCCCTGTCCCCGGCTCGACGGTTCGCCCATGACGTCATAGACACCCTTGCAGGCTCACTTCGCCGGCCACTCAGGCGCCGACTGCCATCACGGCGGGTCCCGCTGCATGGTAAGTCCCTCCGCGCGCAAACAACGCCCACGCGAGCCGCGCTGGCTTGTTCACGAGTGCCACGCTCACCAACCGCGCCGGTCGCCGTTCGAGCAATGCGTTGGCCCAGGCGAAGACAGGCGCGGGTCAAGCCCGAGCATCACGATTTGAAACTCCACATGCGATACCCCTGCGGGCGCTCGTCGGATCGGCGCCGATAGCGAGCAATTCCGGCACCAGCTTGATGTTCTGTGGCACGATGAAGCCGAGCCGTCCACACCATCATATCATCGACCCCGCCCCGCCACTTCAATCAGCTGCGCCGAGGTCACACTGGGCGATCTCAGCCAGGATCGACCATACCCTTTCCGGCTCCATCGGCGCGTCCGGGTCGTTCAGCAGCCGATCCAGTTCGTCGATCTTTCGGCCGTACTCGGTCTCGGTCATTGCCCGCAGCCTCCTCGCATCGCGACGGAGGTGTTGATGGCCCCACATCTTGGCAACGGCATGGCGATTTATTGAAGGATTGCGGCGGCTCGAACGCGGGCGCCGGCCGCGCGTTCCAAGGGCGCGGCATCAGGGAGTTGACGCGAATGGATGCGGTCGCATGGGAGGTGTTGGCACGGTTTCGCTCCACCGAGGCACTGGATCGCGCGATCCAGACCCTGAAGGTCAGCGGGTTCGACCGCGGAGACCTTGGCTTGCCGGAGGTGAACCCACCGGTCGAGCGCGCCACTGACGAGGCGGGATCGCTGGCGGCGGACACCCGCACCGGGGCACAGCAATCGCGGGTCTTCTACTCCGCCGTCGCGGGGGCGATCGCGGCGATGATCGGCGCGCTCATCGCCGCCGCGAAAGGCGGCGGGATCGCGGCCATCGCGGGCGCGGCGATCGGCGCGGCGATCGTGGTGGGGAT
>JBAWFF010000077.1:0-45168 GCA_049591635.1 Acetobacteraceae bacterium | reverse complement strand
CACCACGCCCAGCCCGCGCGCTCCGCCGCGCAGCTCCCGCGCGGCCAATCGCAACGCCAGGGTCACGACGCGACGGCGCCAGCCGGTTCAGCGATGCGCCCGTCCGCCATGCGCAAAATCCGCCCGCACCGCCCGGCCAGCGCGGGATCGTGGGTGACGAGCAACAGGGCGGTCCCATGTTCGGCGCGCAGACGAAACAACAGCTCGATCACCGCCGAACCGGTCTCTTGATCCAGATTGCCGGTCGGCTCGTCGGCAAGCAGCAGCCGCGGGAGTGGCGCGAAGGCGCGCGCGATCGCGACGCGCTGCTGCTCTCCCCCTGAGAGCTGGCCGGGCAGATGGCGCAGCCGGTGCCCAAGGCCGACCGCATCCAGCGCCGCTCCCGCCCGGTCCTTCGCGTCGCGGCGTCCCGCGAGCTCCAGCGGCACCGCCACGTTCTCGAGCGCGGTCATTCCAGCAATGAGATGGAAGGCCTGATACACGATCCCGATGCCGCGCCGCAGCCGGGCCAACTGATCCTCGGTGAAGCCGGCGATCTCCGCTCCGTCAATGCGCACGCTGCCGGCGGTCGGCCGCTCCAGCCCGGCCAGAACCATGAGGAGGCTTGTCTTGCCCGATCCGGACGGCCCGACCAGGCCGACCGCTTCTCCCGCGGCGATATCAATATCAGCGCCGCGGAGAATGGCGACCGGTCCGGCCGCCGATGTCAGGGTCAGGTGAAGGGACCGCACACGAACCAGGGGTTCGACACGGGACGAGGGCGACACGGCATCCATGCCGCCACCATATGGGCTGCCCGCTCCTTCAAGGAGGGCAGCCCATGGATTCGCGCGTCAGGCAATCGCGGATGCGCGGCGGCGGGCGGCGAGAATGGCCGGCACGAGCTTGACGCGATGCATGGTGACCTTCTTTCCTGCGGGTCATCCCGGAGCAGAACTTAAACAGAGTCATTGAGATTGATTAACGTGCCCCTCGCGCAATTGGCCAAAGTCTGGCTCATCTTGCTCGTGTTGATTGTGTCTCCAGCGTACACCGCACCCAAGCAATTGCTCATCCTGGGCGACTCGCTCTCGGCCGGATACGGATTACCCCATGACCAGGGATTCGAGGCCCAACTCGCCAAGGCGCTGGCCGCTCGCGGGATGGACGTGCGGGTGATAGATGGCGCCGTGTCGGGCGACACCAGCGCCGGCGGGCGCGCCCGGCTTGACTGGGTACTGGGCGACCCCCCGGATGCCGCGATCGTGGAACTCGGCGCCAATGATGGGCTCCGTGGGCTCGATCCGGCGGAGATGAAAACGAACCTGGCCGCGATCCTCGACACCCTCCGCGCCCGCCACATTCCGGTGCTGCTCACCGGGATGTATGCGCCTCCCAACCTCGGCCCCGACTACGAGCGCCAGTTTCGCGCGGTCTTCGACGCCCTCGGCCGCCAACCCGGGATTCTCTACGATCCCTTCTTCCTCGCGGGCGTGGCGCGTGTTCCCGGCCTCACCCAGGCCGATGGATTGCATCCGAACGCCGAGGGCGTCCGCCGCATCGTCGCCCGCATCCTGCCCGACGTGGAGCGTCTGCTCGCGGAGGCAAAATGAGGCTGTTCGTCGCCCTCGACTTGCCGGCCGCGCTGCGCCAGCGCCTGGCCTTTCTGGCTGGCGGGCTGTCGGGCGCCCGCTGGACGCCGGCGGAGAACCTTCACCTCACCCTGCGCTTCATCGGCGAGGCGCCCGGCTGGCAGGCCGACGAGATCGACCAAGCGCTGGGTGCTCTACGGGCGCCGGGCTTTCCGTTGACGCTCGCCGGCGTTGGCCTGTTCGCGAAGGGCGGACGTGGCACCGCGCTCTGGGCCGGGGTGGAGCGCACAGCCGCGCTCGACCATTTGCACAGCAAGGTGGAGACCGCCTTGCAACGCATCGGCCTCGAGCCCGAGCGGCGCCGGTTCGCCCCGCATGTCACGCTCGGCCGGGTCGACGCGGTACCCGAGCAGCGGCTCGCCGCGTATCTGCAGGCGCATGGCCTGTTTCGGGCCGAGCCGGTGCCGATCGGGCACTTCACGCTGTTCAGCTCCCGCCTCGGCAAGGAACGCGCGGTGTACGCCGCGGAGGCGGAGTACGAGCTGTCTGCCGCTACGCCACCCCTCGCTCCGCGGTGGTAAGTGAGGCCGTCTGGCGCAGCGGCTCGCCGCCGTGCCTCGCCGTATCAAGGCACGCCGTCACTGCCTCGTGGAAATTGCTAACGTAGAAATCCGCTCCGACGGCGGCGCGTATGCGCGGGTCGGCCAGCAACCCGTCGGTCCGCGGCCACAGGCCGACCAGAATCGGTTGACCGGACAGCCGCTGGCGCAGCCGGCGCACCAGGTTACGCAGATGCGCCGGCGCACCCTCGAGGTCGAGATGCGCGATGCAGACCATCGCCACGCCCTCGACCGGCAGGCTCGCGATGCGAGCGCGCGAGGCGGCTACATGCGGCACCATCCGCGCCTTCAGGCCATGCTTGGCCAGCAACTGCGCGAGCATCAACGAGGCGGCCTCGTCCACCGGCCCGCGCCCGGCGAGGCACAACACGGGCGCCTCGGACTCCCACCCTGGCGCCAGCTCGATCGGCGTGATCGCCTGCATCGGATGCGACACCGCCAAGTGCCCCAGATGCGGAAGCCGCGGGAGATGGGGAACGTGGGCGGGCGCGTCCGCGGGGGGGTCGATGTCCTCGTGGTCATCCAGATCGCGTACCAAATCCTCGACCGTCCCGCGCAGGCGCGCCATTTGCTCCGGCGTCAAGACGCCTCGCAGCGCGTCGTTCGAGGCGAGTTGCAGCCCGGGCAGGGCGACCTCGTCATAGTAATGGGCCAGTGCGTGCTCTTTGAGGATTGCCTCCGCCTGTTCCTGCGCTTCGTCGGAATCGCCGGCCAGCATCCGTTGATAAAAGCTCTCGACCGGAGTGAGTGCCGGCCGGTCTCCAAGCAGGATGTCCAGGAACTTCAGGCGCTGAACATGCTGACCCATGACCACGAGGCAGAGCGTCAATGGCGTCGACAGGATCAATCCGATCGGTCCCCAGATCCAGGTCCAGAAGATCGCCGCGATGATCACCGCGACCGGCGACAATCCGGTGCTGTGGCCGTACAGGATCGGCTCCACGATTTGGCCCGTGAGCAGTTCCACCACGAGGAAGAGCACGGCGGTCCAGATCGCCATCGACCAGCCGGGATCGACGGCAGCCGCCAGTGCGATCGGCAGGACGGCCGCGATTGGCGAGCCGATATACGGGACGAAGCGCAACAGCATCCCCATGACGCCCCACAGGACGGGGCTCGGCACGCCGATGAGCGCCAAGCCTCCGCCAATGACGCAGCCGAACGCGGCGTTCACGGAAAGCTGGGCTATGAAATAGCGCGACAGCCGGTGGCCGGCGTCATCCATCGCGACCGTCGTGCGATGCATGTCCCCGGAGCCCGCCAAGCGGATGAAACGGTCGCGCAGGTCCTCGCGTTGGAGCAGGACGAATATGGTCACGACGAATACGATGCCGGCGGTGGCAAGCGGGCTTACGATGGGTGCGAGGACGCTCTCGGCGAGGGCAACGGCGCTCATCGGCGCCGGCTCCACCTCTACCGGCACGGGCTTGGGCGCGGCCGGGGCCTGGGCCTCCGCCGGGGTCCGTTTCGCGGCGGCGGGGGCGGGCGGCGTGACACTCTGGAGCCCGTTGAGCAAGCCGGCGATGTGCTTGGTCGCGAAGCTCCGTACCGTCTCGATCTTATGCTCAACCGTGTATGTGTAGTCGGGTACTTTCGTGGAAAGGTCGGCGATCTGGACGCCGATCAGCCCGGCGATGCCGACGATCATCGCGATGCCCAGGGCGGCGGCGAGCAGCACGGACGGCACACGCCCCAGATGAATCACTCGCAGCAGATGCACGAGCGGCGCGAGGAGAAAGCTCAGCAGCACCGCCAGGGTAATCGGGATCAACACCTCGCGCGCGACAGAGAGCGCGGCGATCACAACCACGCACACCAACAGGGTGACGAGGGTGCCCAGGCCCGGCGTTTCGGGCGGCGCCACGGCCAGCGGTTCGGGACGGAAGGGCTCGGACGCGTCGGCCATCTTGCTCAGTCTCTGGAAACCGGGTCTCGCCGCTGGCGCGGCGGCGCGCATATAGTATTAGTGAGCGAGTTTATGTCCCCGTAGCTCAGCCGGATAGAGCACAGGATTCCTAATCCTGGGGCCGTGGGTTCGAATCCCGCCGGGGACGCCATCCAGCCAGTTCCCCAGTCGGTGTTAAGGCTATATTAACTCTTTGTACCTACTCTGTTCCTCTGCGGCCTCCGCCTCGGGACGCCGACGGAACGGGAGGTCTCCGGCATGGCGATCGTCTTCCACTGGACCTCGGCCCCGTCATGGCTTCCCCGCCCGCCGCGGTCGCGCGGCGTTGTGGCGCGGATCCGGGAATTCCTGCGCTCCCATCCCGGTCTTGACGGCGCGGATCGCGCGGCGCCGCCGATCGGACGGGACACGAGTTTGGACGCGGTCGCGCCCGGACGACCCGTGGCGCATCGCCGCCGGGATTCCGCCACACAATTTCCACGGCGTTCGCTTTGATCTTGTGGACACGCCGGACAGCCTAATCTCTTGTCCCAAGGAGTCCGTGATGGCCGACCCAGGAGTGTTGCTTTCGCGTCTGATTTCGCTGGCCGAATCGACGCGGCATACGAAAAACTTCACGCGACGGCGACCGTGTCCGCTACGCTCGCACCCATCTCCCGCTCAGGCACGCGGTGCCGCTCATATCAATGGAGCGATTGATGCAGCCGGTCGATGACGTCTTCAGCACTTTCGCCCGTACTTACGAGGCGCACCGCGAAGCGGAGATGACGCTTTCGGAGTACCTGGACGGGTGCAAGGCCGACCCGATGATGTACGCCACCGCCACCGAGCGGCTGTTGGCGGCCATTGGCGAGCCGGAGATGGTGGACACGTCCAAGGACGCCCGGCTCGGCCGCATCTTCATGAACCGGACGATTAGGGTCTATCCGGCCTTCAACGAATTCTATGGCATGGAAGAGACGATCGAACGGATCGTCGGTTTCCTGCGCCACGCCGCGCAGGGCCTCGAGGAACGCAAGCAGATGATGTATCTGCTCGGCCCGGTGGGCGGCGGCAAATCCTCGCTGGCCGAGCGCATCAAGGCGCTGATGGAGGTCCACCCGATCTACGTGCTGAAGGCCGACGATCAGCTCAGCCCGGTGTTCGAGAGCCCGCTCGGGCTGTTTCACCCGGAAAAGATGGGCGACGTGCTGGAGGAACGCTACGGCATTCCCCGCCGGCGGTTGACCGGGCTGATGAGCCCGTGGTGCCTCAAGCGGCTGGACAAGTTCGGTGGCGACATCTCGCGCTTCCGGGTGCAGCGGCTGATGCCGTCGCGCCTCCGTCAGGTCGCCATCTCCAAGACCGAGCCGGGCGACGAGAACAACCAGGACATCTCCTCGCTGGTCGGCAAGGTCGATATCCGCAAGCTGGAGATGCACGCGCAGAACGATCCGGACGCCTACAGCTACTCGGGAGGGTTGAACCGCGCCAACCAGGGCATCCTCGAGTTCGTCGAGATGTTCAAGGCGCCGATCAAGATGCTCCACCCGCTGCTGACGGCGACGCAGGAGGGCAACTACATCGGCACCGAGAACATCGGCGCCATCCCGTTCGCCGGCATCATCCTAGCCCACTCCAACGAGGCGGAGTGGCAGACCTTCAAGAACAACCGCAACAACGAAGCCTTCATCGATCGAATCTACGTCATCAAGGTGCCGTACTGCGTGCGCGTCACCGAGGAAATCCGGATCTACGACAAGCTGCTCGCCGGCAGCGAATTGTCGGCGGCGTCCTGCGCGCCGGCGACGCTGGAGATGCTGGCCCGCTTCTCCGTGCTGTCGCGGCTGAAGCGCCACGAGAACTCGACCGTCTACGCCAAGATGCGCGTCTATGACGGCGAGAGCCTGAAGGAAACCGACCCTCGGGCGCGCAGCCTGCAGGAGTACCGGGACGCGGCCGGGGTGGACGAGGGGATGGAGGGCGCCTCGACCCGATTCGCCTTCAAGGTGCTCGCGGCCACCTTCAACCACGACACCACCGAGATCGCCGCCGATCCGGTGCACCTGATGTATGTGCTCGAACAGTCGATCCGGCGTGAGCAGATGCCGGCGGAGACCGAGAAGCGCTATCTGGAGTTCATCAAGGGCGAACTGGCCCCCCGCTATGCCGAGTTCATCGGCAATGAGATCCAGAAGGCCTACCTCGAATCCTACAATGACTACGGTCAAAACCTCTTCGACCGCTACGTGGCCTACGCCGACGCCTGGATCGAGGATCAGGACTACAAGGACCCCGACACCGGCCAGCTGCTGAACCGGGAGTTGTTGAACCAGGAACTGACCAAGGTGGAGAAGCCGGCCGGGATCGCCAATCCCAAGGATTTCCGCAACGAGGTCGTCAAGTTCTCGTTGAGGGCGCGTGCGCACAATTCCGGCAAGAACCCGTCCTGGACCAGCTACGAGAAGGTCCGTGAGGTGATCGAGCGGCGGATGTTCTCCCAGGTGGAGGAACTGCTGCCGGTCATCAGCTTCGGGTCGAAGAAGGACGGCGATACCGAGAAGAAGCACGAGGAGTTCGTGGAGCGCATGAGCGAACGCGGCTATACTGAACGCCAGGTGCGCCGGCTGGTCGAGTGGTACATGCGGGTCAAGCAAGCCGGTTGAGGGTTACGGCAGCGAGGACGGACAGGGTCAATGCACATCATCGACCGTCGCCTCAATCCCGGCGGAAAGAGCCTTGCCAACAGGCAACGCTTCATCCGCCGGGCCAAGTCGCTGATCCGCAAGGCCGTGCATGAGAGCACGGCCAGCCGGAGCATCAAGGACGCCGACGAGGCGGGCGAGATCTCCCTTCCGGCCCAGGGCGTGCACGAAGCGTCGTTCCACCGTGGCGCGAGCGGCGGCATCCGCGATTATCTGCTGCCCGGCAACAAGGAATACATCGAGGGCGACAGCATTCCCCGCCCGCCCTCCAGCGACGGCGGATCGGGCTCCGAGGGCAGCCCGGACGGCGAGGGGGAGGACGATTTCCGCTTCGCGCTGACACGCGACGAGTTCGTCGATCTGTTCCTGGAAGACCTGGAGCTTCCCGACCTCGCGAAACGCCGCGTCGTTGACACCGAGGCGCTGAGCTGGAGCCGGGCCGGTTATGCCGTCTCCGGCTCGCCCGCCAATCTCGCGCTGATGCGGACCGTGCGGAACAGCCTGTCGCGCCGCATCGCCCTGCGCCGGCCGAAGACCGACGAGTTGCTGCGGCTGCGCGAGGAGATCAGCGCCCTTGCCGAGGACGACGAGCAGCGGATCGCGCTGGAGGAGGAGCTGGATCGCAAGCTGCGCCGGACCATCCAAATCCCGTACATCGATCCGCTGGACGTCCGTTACCGGCGCTTCGAATCCCATCCAAAGCCGGTCGCCCAGGCGGTCATGTTTTGTCTCATGGACGTGTCGGGCTCGATGACCGAGCACATGAAGGACCTGGCCAAGCGGTTCTATGTGCTGCTGTACATCTTCCTGCGCCGCAAGTACAAGCGGGTGGAGGTCGTGTTCATCCGCCACACCCACCAGGCCCAGGAGGTGGACGAGGATACCTTCTTCAATTCGCCGGAGACCGGCGGCACCGTGGTCTCCACCGCGCTCGACGAGATGCGGCGCGTGGTAGCGGAGCGCTATAGCCCGGATTCGTGGAATATCTACGCGGCCCAGGCGTCTGACGGAGACAACACGGCATCGGACAACGACCGCACGGGGGCGCTGTTGACCCACGACATCCTGCCGATCTGCCAATACTACGCCTATCTCGAAGTCGGCCGTGATTCCGAGCACTTTCCGCCTGGATTCATCCGCCGCGACAGCGACCTATGGCAGACCTATGCGGAGATCTGCCGGGCCGGTGCGCCGATGGCGATGCGCAAGGTCAGCCATCGGCGCGATATCTACCCCGTGTTCCGCGAATTGTTCGCCCGCAAGCAGGCCCCGGCTGGAGCCGAAAGCGCATGAACTTCGTCAATCCGAACGCCGTTCGCCCGCTGTTCGAGGGCGCCGACTGGGAGTTCTCGACCATCCAGCGGTCCTATGCCGCGATCGAGGCGGTCGCGGTGGGCGAACTGGGCCTCGACGTGTATCCCAACCAGATCGAGGTGATCAGCACCGAGCAGATGCTGGACGCCTATTCGTCCGGCGCGATGCCGCTGTTCTACAAGCACTGGTCGTTCGGCAAGCACTTCGCCCGCCACGAGGGCCTGTACCGCGCCGGGATGCAGGGTCTCGCCTATGAGATCGTCATCAACTCGAACCCGTGCATCTCCTATATCATGGAGGAGAACACGGCGACGATGCAGGCGCTGGTGATCGCGCACGCGGCGTTCGGGCACAATCACTTCTTCAAGAACAACTACGTCTTCCGCCAGTGGACCGATGCTGAAGGCATCCTCGACTATCTCGAATTCGCCAAGAGCTTCATCCTCAAATGCGAGGAGAAGCACGGCGAGGCTGCGGTGGAGCGCCTGCTCGATTGCGCCCATGCGCTGATGAGCCAGGGTCTGCATCGCTATCCTCGCCGGCGCTCCGCCGACCTGCGTTCCGAGGAGCGGCGCGAGCGGGAACGGCGCGAGCACGACGAGCGGGTCTTCAACGACCTGTGGCGCACCGTTCCCGGCAAGGGCGCGGTCAAGTCGGACCCGACGGTGGAGGAGCGGCGGCGGGCGCTCCTGCAACTGCCGCAGGAGAACATCCTGTTCTTCCTCGAGAAGACCGCCCCGCGCCTCGCGCCGTGGCAGCGCGAGGTGCTGCGGATCGTCCGCCAGGTCGCGCAGTATTTCTACCCGCAAAGCCAGACCAAGATGATGAACGAGGGCTGCGCGACGTTCGTTCACTACAAGATTATGAACCGGCTCTATGACAAGGGTCTGCTGACCGAAGGCTCGATGGTGGAGTTCCTGCGCTCGCATACCAGTGTGGTGTTTCAGCCGGAGTTCGACGATCCGCGCTATTCCGGCCTCAACCCGTACGCGCTCGGGTTCGCGATGATGCAGGATATCGAGCGCATCTGCGCTACCCCGACAGCGGAGGACATGGAGTGGTTCCCGGCGATCGCCGGAAGCGGCGATGCGATGGCCGTGCTGCGCGACTGCTGGGCGAATTACCGCGACGAGAGCTTCGTCTTGCAGTTCCTCAGTCCTCGATTGATCCGACAGTTCGGGTTGTTCCATGTGGTCGATGACGCCGACGAACCGACTTTGCGGGTGGAGGCGATCCACGACGAGCGGGGTTACCGCAAGATCCAGCGGGCCCTGGCGCGCCACTACGACGTCGCCTCATCGACGCCCGATATCCAGGTGGTCGACGTCGATCTCGCGGGCGACCGGCGGCTTATCCTGCATCACCGGGCATTGAACCGCGTTCTGCTCGACGAGCGCGATGCCCGCTTGACGTTGCAAAGTCTCGCTGATCTTTGGGGCTATGACGTGCTGCTGCGCGAGGTCGACCCGGTCAGCGAGGCAGTGCTCAAGGAACACGAGGCCATCCCCCGCCCGGGGTTGCTGCAACCGATTGCCTGACCTCGGCCGCGGCCGGGTTGACCACGTCCGGATGGCCCGCTAGCAGCGCGGCCCATGCTCTTGCCATCGCATGACGAGGTCATCCGCCCCGAGTGGATCGACTCCAACGGCCACATGAACCTTGCCTACTACATCGTGGTGTTCGATCAGGCGCTGGACGTCGTGTTCGACGCGCTCGACATCGGCACCGCCTATCGCCGACGCAGCGGGAGTTCTACATTCGCCGTCGAGACGCACACGCGCTATCTGCGCGAAGTGATCGAGGGCGAAGCGGTGCGGGTCACCTCCCGCCTGCTTGGCGTCGACGCCAAGCGGCTGCATTGGTTCCAGGAGATGCACCACCTCGCGAGTGGCGAGATCGCGGCGAGCCTCGAGCAGATGAACCTGCACATCGACATGCGGACCCGCCGCGTCGCGCCGTGGCCCGTCGATCGCCTGGCAGCGCTGCGGGCAGCGACCGACCCGGGGCCGTGGCCACCCGCCGCCGGCCGGCGGATCGCCCTGCCGAGCGGCTGAGTCTCAGCGCCGCCGGTAGGCGACCAGGGCGAACACGAGCGCGCCCAAGACCGGTAGGACGCTTACGCGCAGCAGGGCGGCGTCCGGGCCGATCCGCGCTATCGCGAAACCAACCAGCGTCACCAACGCCGAGCCGGCGCCGAACGCGACGCCGTTGATCAATCCGAGCGCCATCCCGAGATTGCGCGGCAGCATCCGCTGCACGAGGGCGACGATCGGCGCGGTCTGGATGCTCAGCAGCACGTTGGCGGCAAGCAGCAGGACGATCGAGGGCCACCCATGCAGCACGAGGAAACCGCAGAGGCAGGGCACTGAGAGCAAGAGCGCGCCGATCGAGATGGCGAGCGGCCCCACGCGATCGCCGAGATAGCCGCCGAGATAGAGGCCGAGCACGCTGGCCATCAGGAACGCGGTCACGATCTCGCCCGCGAAAGTGACGCTGCCGCCGCGCGCGGTGATGAGATTGGGCAGGTAGGTCAGAAACGAAGCGGCGACGATGTACTCGACCGCGGCGCCACCAACCAGGAGGGCGACGCCGAGACGATCGACGCCACTGCTCGCGCGGGTGAAACCCGTCGTCGCGGATCGGTGCAGGTCTCGCGCGATGCGGTCGACGCCCGGCATCGCGGTGAGCAGGAACGCCACCGCGCAGACGCCAGGAACGAGCATCCAGACCGAGCCGCGCGTGCCGTGCGCCTGCACCAACGCGGCGATGATCAGGGGGCCGAACGCAAAGCCGGTCTGCCCGCCGATCTGGAAGATGGAAATGCCGCCCGAGCGGCGATCCCCGCTCAACATCGCTGAATACTTGCCGGCTTCCGGATGCATCATGCCCGAGCCGAGCCCGCCTAGCACGATGAGAATGGCGAGCGTGCCGAGCCCGCCGGCGAGGCCCGCGCAGGACACGCCAAGCACCGTCAGCGATACGCTGAACGGCAGGAACCACCACCGCCCCCTGGTGTCGGCGTAGGCGCCGAACAGCGGCTGCGTGATCGAGCTTGTCAAATACCAAAGAAAGCCGATCGCGCCTTGGTAAATGGGCGAGAGTCCGCGCGCGGCGACGATGGTGAAGATCAGGAACGGCACCATGCCGGAGTAGAGGTCGCTCGCGCCGTGCGCGAACGCCGCGACCCCGAGGCCACGAAGGTTCCAGCTTCCTGTCGATTCCTCGATCTTCGTTGCCGAAGCGTCCAACGCCACCTCCGTCGGCCGGCTTGATTGCGTCCGGCGACCCCCGTGAACATACTCTTACGCGCAAAGGGGGGAATTCATGGCATCGCTGTTCGACCTGACCGGCAAGGTCGCCATCGTCACCGGCTCATCCAAAGGCATCGGCCGCGCCATCGCCGAGCGCATGGCCGAGCACGGCGCCAAGGTCGTCGTCTCCAGTCGCAAGGCGGATGCCTGTGAGCAGGTGGCGGGCGGTATCCGCGAGCGGGGAGGGGAGGCAACGGTCATCCCCTGCCACATCGCGCGCAAGGATGAACTGCGAAACCTCGTCGACAAGACCACCGCGCTGTGGGGCGGCGTCGACGTCCTGGTGTGCAACGCCGCCGTGAACCCCTATCTCGGTCCGGCCGCGGGAGCGTCCGACGACGTCTATGAGCGGGTGATGGGGGCCAATGTCCGCAGCAATTTCTGGCTGTGCAACATGGTGCTGCCGGGCATGGCGGAGCGCGGCGGCGGATCGGTGATCATCATCTCCTCGATCGGCGGGCTGCGCGGCTCCGCCCAGCTCGGGCTTTATGCGATCTCCAAGGCCGCCGACATGCAGCTCGCCCGCAACATCGCGGTGGAATGGGGACCTCGCAACGTGCGCGCCAACGCCATCGCGCCGGGACTGGTGCGAACCGATTTCGCGCGTGCGTTGTGGGAGGATCCCGAGCTTTACCGCAAACGCACCAAGGGAACGCCCTTGCAGCGCATCGGCGAACCCGACGAGATCGCCGGGGCCGCCGTGTTCATGGCATCGAAGGCTGGCAGCTTCCTCACCGGCCAGACCATCGTGATCGATGGCGGCACGACCGCCGGCACGGTCGCGTCCGAGGACTGACGACCGGCCGGCGGTATGACCTCAGAGCCCGCGCGAGGCGTGTTCGCGCGCGAAGGTCGGATCGAACACCCGCTGGATGTCGTAGCGGCTGATCCCGATATCGGAGAGCTCGCGATCGCTCATCGCGTACAGCTCCTTGCGGACCGACATCCGTCCGGCGAAACCGCGGGCGCGGCGGAAGAAGGCCAAACGATCCGCCCAGCCGCGCCGGTGGGGCACGACGGGCTCGTAGTCGGCATCATCCCAAGTGCTGTGGTAGGACAGCATCTCGGGGAGCCTAAAGGCCACGGCCTGCTTGGGAGGGTGCATGCTCATGGGTAGTCCCCTTTTCTTTTTCACCTCCGGGTCCGGCGCGTCGTCGTAGCGGCGCCGCGCCCCCGATGGTGCTGCAATGCAACATGGGATTTCCTTCAAAAAGCATGAGGGCCGATTCATCCCGCCAGCCATGCGGGTGGCGCATGAATATTAGTGGAGCTATGAGATTTTTGTGCCACAGAAGGAGTATCGGATGACGCCGTACGCCGAGCGCCTTGGCGCGCTCCGTGCCGCACTGGCCCATCTCGGCCTGCAAGGGTTCGTCGTGCCGCGCGCGGACGAGCACCTGAGCGAGTATGTGCCGGAGTGCGCCGAACGCCTTGCCTGGCTGACCGGCTTTACCGGCAGCGCCGGGATCGCCGTCGTGCTCGCCGATCGCGCCGCCGTGTTCACCGATGGGCGCTACGTGCTGCAACTCGGCGAGCAGACCGATGCGGCACTGTGGGAACGCCACCATGTCACCGAGGATCCGCCGCCCGCCTGGCTCGCCACCCACGCCACACCCGGCGCCCGCATCGGCTACGACCCCATGCTCGTCAGCGAGGACGCACTCGCCCGCTACACGGATGCCGGCCTGACGATGGAGCCGATCGCGGGGAACCCGATCGACGCGGTCTGGACCGATCGCCCGGCCCCGCCACGGGCGCCGGCGCGGCCGCATCCCTTGCGCTTCGCCGGCCGGGATGCCGCCGAGAAGCGCGGCGAGATCGCCGCGTCGCTCCGCGCCGCCCATCAGGACGCCGCGATCCTGACCGATCCCGCCTCGATCGCCTGGCTGCTCAATATCCGGGGTGGCGACGTGGCGTTCACCCCGTTCGCGCTCGGGTTCGCGATCCTGCACGACGATGCGCGGGTGGAGCTGTTCATGGACCCGGCCAAGCTCGGCGGCGAGACGCGCGCCTGGCTGGGCAACGAGGTTGCCGCCTCACCACCCGACGAACTGGACGCGGCGCTCGGGCGATTGAAGGGACGGGTCAGGGTCGATCGCGCCGGCTCCCCGGTCTGGTTCGCGCAGAGGTTGCGCGCGGCGGGGGCCGAGCCGGTTGCGGGCGCGGACCCTTGCCTGTTGCCCAAGGCGTGCAAGAACGACGTCGAACAGCAAGGCGCGCGGGCGGCGCACGCGCGCGACGCGGTGGCGTTCAACCGGTTCCTGCGTTTCCTCGCCGAAGCGGGCGCGAGCGGGGCGGAGACGGAGATGTCGGCCGCCGCCCGGCTGCTGGCGTTGCGCGGCGAGGTCGCGGATTTCCGCGGCGAGAGCTTCCCGGCGATCTCGGGTGCCGGGGAGCATGGCGCGGTGATCCACTACCGCGTCACCCAAGAGAGCGACCGGCCGATCCGCGCCAACGAGGTCTACCTTATAGACTCGGGTGGGCAGTTCCCGGACGGCACGACCGACGTCACCCGTACGATCTGGACCGGCCCCGACCCGGCGCCGGCCGAGCTTCGCGCCCGCGCGACCCGCGTGCTGAAGGGCCACATCGCGATCGCCACGCTGGTCTTCCCCCACGGCGTCGGGGGCGCCCATCTCGACGCCTTCGCCCGGCGCGCGCTGTGGCAGGTCGGGCTCGATTACGACCACGGGACGGGGCATGGGGTCGGGAGCTTCCTGTCGGTCCATGAAGGCCCGGTCAGCCTTTCGCGCCTTGCCCGGCCGATTCCGATCGCCGCCGGGATGATCCTGTCGAACGAGCCGGGATTCTATCTTCCGGGAGCCTACGGCATTCGGCTGGAGAACCTGCTTTTGGTGCGGCCGGCCGAACTGGCGGATGCCAGCAAGCCGTTCTTGCGCTTCGAGACGCTGACGCTCGCCCCCTTCGACCGCAATCTCATCGAGCCGGCGCTGCTTGACCCGGCGGAGCGGGCTTGGCTGGACGCCTACCACGCCCGCGTCGCCGCCGAAGTCGGGCCGCATCTCGATGCACCGACCCGGCAATGGCTGGATGCGGCCTGCGCGCCCTTGGAGCATCACGCATGATCCACCGCTTCCAAATCGGCGCCATGCGAGCCGCCATCATCTCCGACGGACCCCTCACGTTGCCGGCACCGTCCGACATCTTCTCCGGGCCATCGCCGGAGACAGTCGCTTCAGTGTTGCGGGAGGGTGGCCTGCCGACCGACGCCGTCCATGTCGAGCAAAATTGCCTGCTGATCGAAGTCAACGGGCGCCGCGCCTTGTTCGACAACGGTCTGGGCTCGGCAAAGCTGTACGGCCCCGACAGCGGGCGTCTGCTCGACAGCTTGGCCGAGGCCGGGGTGGATCCCGCCTCGATCGACACGCTAGTATTGACCCACGCCCATTCCGACCATTGCTGGGGGACGATGGGCGACGATGGAAAGCCGAACTTTCCCAACGCCGAGATCGTGATGGCGCGGGCCGAGATGGAGTTCTGGACCTCCGCGCCGCAAGGTGTCGGGCGACGCTCCATCGCCGGGGTCCGCACCCATCTGGTGCCATTGCGCGAGCGCATCCGCTACGTCGCCGACGGCGGCGAGGTGCTCGAAGGCGTGCAAGCATGGAGCACGCCGGGGCATACGCCGGGCCACATGGCGTTCTTGTTCGACGGCGGCGGGGCGCGCTGGTGCCTCTCGGGCGACGTCGCGTTTCATCACCCGATCTCCTACGCGTTCCCCGAGGCCGAAAGCCTGTTCGACGCCGACCGCGCCCAGGGCGCGGCGACTCGCCGTCGGGTGCTTGACCGGCTGGCGGCGGATCGGCTGCGGGTGATCGGCTACCACCATCCCTGGCCGGGGCTGGGGCGGGTCGAACGCGCCGGCACGGCGTTCCGGTTCATTCCTGATGGAGGCGATGCATGACTCTGGATGCGACGACGCGGGAGGCGCTGTTGGGCGTCTCCACGGCGACGGTCACGACCGTTCTGCTGAAAAAGGGGCTGCGCAATGTATGGATGCGTCGGACCCGGCCGTTGCGACCCGAGCAGGAGCGCCTGGTGGGATCGGCGTTCACCATGCGCTTCGTGCCCGCGCGGGAGGATCTGGCGACCCCGGAATCGTGGTCCTCGCCACGCTCCACCCGCGCCGCGATCGAGGACATGCCGGCCGGCTGCATCGCCGTGGTGGACGCGATGGGCGTCACCGATTCCGGCATCTTCGGCGACATATTGTGCGGGCGGATGCACAAGCGCGGCGTTACCGCGCTGGTGACCGATGGGGCGGTGCGCGATCTCGCCGGCGTGCTTGGGACCAACCTGCCGGTGTGGTGCGCCGGTGCCTCCGCGCCACCCTCGGTCGCCGCCCTGACCTTCGTGAACTGGCAGGAGCCGGTCGGCTGCGGCGGGGTCGCGGTGTTCCCCGACGACGTGATCGTCGCCGACGGCGACGGCGCGGTGGTCATCCCGCAAGCGCTGGTGGCCGAGGTGGCGGCGCTCGGGGTGGAGCAGGAACGGCTGGAGGCCTGGATCATGCGCGAGGTGGACAAGGGAGCCAGCCTGCCCGGCCTGTATCCGGCGAATGCCGAGAATCGGGCTCGCTATGAGGCGGAGCGCGACAGGCAGCGATAACGCTCACGGGGCTGGGATTCGCATCCCACCGGCGACGTTCGCATATCGTGCAATGAGACCTGCCAAGGAGCGGAAGAATGCAGCTTCAGCACCACGATACGACCGAAACCGCGCGCCAGCTGATCAAGCGCCACGGTTTGCGCGCCCAGGCGATCGCCTTGGAGCGGGTCCAGGAAATGCGAATCCAGGGCGACGCCGCCGGCCTCGACCGTTGGCAGGCGGTCTATGCCGCCGTGTGCGAACTGCGCCGCTCCTCCGGACAGCGGGTGGGGCCCGAGGAGCCGTACGACTACCGCTCCTGATCACAGCAGCTTCGGCAGGGTGGTGGCGACGAGGATCATCCCCGACAGGGTCAGCAAGCCGAGGACGACGCGCCGGAAGGCGGTGTCGCTGAACCGGCGGTAGAGCCTGGCACCGAGGAGCGTGGGCAGCAGCATCGCCGGCACGACCACGGCGAAAAGCCGCGCCGCGCCGGCGGGGATGGTGCCGGTGACGACATAGGTCGCCAAGGTCAGCGCCTGGGTGGCGAGGCTGAACACCTGGAACACGGCGCGCTGCCGATCGCGGTCCCAGCCCCGCAAGGTGGTCCAGAGCGTCGGGGCGGGGCCGTTGAGACCGCCAAGCCCGCACATCACCCCGCCGAGCCATCCCACGACCCCGTCCGCGATGTGGCCGCCCCGGGTGATGCGCGGAAGGTCGCGGGCGAACAGCATGGTCGGACACCACACGAGCAACAGGATGCCGACGCCCAGCTTGAAGGCGAGCGGATCGACGTAGCGGAGCAGCGCGACGCCGAGCGGCACGCCGAGCGCGCCGCCGACCAGGAACGGCCAGATCAGGCCGGCATCCAACCCACGCCGGACGGAGCCGATCGACAGGATTTGTCCGACGAGGGTGCCGAATACCACCAACGGGCCGAGCAGCACCGGCTCGATGGACCACGCCCAGATCGCCATCGAGGTCAGGCCGAAGGCGAAACCGGAGAGACCCTGGATGAAGCCGGCGGTGGCGGCACCGACGGCGACGATGGCGACGAGAGGGTCCAGGGTGTTGCTCCGGTGGGGCGGTCGGCACATCCTAGCGCATGGACCGCAGCACGCATGACAGCCTGATCCGCGATCAGTTCACCCGCCAGGCGATCCCGTTCAGTACCGCGGCGCCGATTTCGGACGAGCGGGCGCTGGCGATGATCGTGGCGGCGGCGCGTCCAGGGCCGGATGACAGCGTGCTCGATCTGGCGTGCGGCGGTGGGCTGATCGTCTGCGCGTTCGCCCCGCTGGTGCGCCAGGCGACGGGGATCGATCTGACGCCGGCGATGCTGGAGCGCGCGCGGGCGTTGGCGGCCGAGAAGGGGCTGAGCAACGTGGCGTGGCGGCAGGGCGACGTGCGCGCGCTGCCCTGGCCGGACGCGAGTTTCGATATCGTCGTCACCCGGTTCTCGTTCCACCACTTCCAGGATCCGCGCGGCGCGTTGCGCGAGATGGCGCGGGTATGCCGGCCGGGCGGTCGGGTCGTGGTGGTGGACATGTTTGCGTCGGAGGATGCGGCGAAGGCGACGGCGTGGAATCGGTTGGAGGTGTTGCGCGATCCTTCGCATGTGCGCGCGCTGAGCCTGTCGGAGTTGACCGCGTTGTTTCCCGCCGCCGGTCTGCCGGAACCGGACGTGACGTTCTATGAGTTGCGCGGCGAGGTGACGAGTTTGCTCGCGCGGTCGTTTCCGTTGCCGGGGGATGCGGAGCGGATCACGGCGCTGTTCGCCGCACAGGCGGAGCGGGACACGCTGGGGATCGAGGTGCGGCGGGACGGGGAGGCGCTCCATTACGCATACCGGGTGACCGTTCTGGCGGCGGTGCGCGGATGATGCCATTTTCGTGACAAGCTTCCCGACGATGGCGACGAGAAGATTCTTGACTTGGTGTTTTGATACGATCAGCGTCCGCCTCAGCGATTGATCTCCGACAAGGGCGGTCGGGACTATCGGCCGCTCCGGTCCAGGTTTTCCATCATCGGAAAGGGGAGGATCGACAATGGCGCAAGCTGATCGCCCAGCCGGACGCGGCGCGAACCCGGCGCACTTCATCAATCGGATCGTCAAGGACCCGAAGCAACCGCCGGACGTGATCGTCCTGAGCGGCTATCTCGGCTCGTCGTCCGAGCCCGGCCATACGCGGCTTTATTTCGACCTCCAGCTCAGCAGCTTCGTCGATATACCGGACGATGCCATCCTCCATGTCGAGGATACCGCGACCGGCGATTCCCCGCTCGGCGTCAGTTACGTCTGGATCAAGCGCGATGCCACGCTAGTGCATGGCCAACCGGGGCCGGAGCGGGTGCGGGCGAAGTTCCTCGAAGGCCCGATCGCGCAGATGGGGGCCGGGATGACGGGCGAGGCTGCCGGCGTGCCGATGCAGCCGTTTACGCTCGGTGTGCCTTGCGGCGTCACCGTCCCGGCGCAATGCCCCACGCAGCTTCCGGCTCTTTGCCAGACGCCGCTGCATGCCTGCCTGACCCCGGGTATCCACCAATGCCCGACCCATCTCTGCACGCATCTTCCAGCCTGCGGTCCGACGCCGCTGCATCCGTGCGCGACGCCGGGGCATCCCGTGTGTCCGACGATCCTCTGCACGCATCTTCCCGCCTGCGGCCCGACGCCGTTCCATCCGTGCGCGACACCGGGGCATCCCGCGTGTCCAACGCTTGCCTGCACGTATATCGCGCCCTGTGGCACGACCGCGTTCCATCCGTGCCCGACGTTCGGCCATCCGTTCTGCCCGGTGCAAACGCCGGCGTGTCCAGTCGTGAGCGCGTACTGTCCCGTGCAGACGGTGGCGTGCCCGGTGCAGACGCTGGTTTGTCCGATCCAGACCGCCGCCTGTCCGGTCCAGACCGTGGCGTGCCCATTTCCAACGGCCGGTTGTCCGTTCGGACCTGGCGGCGGCGGGTTCAATCCTGGCGGCTGATCCGGCACGCCGACGCGACCCGCCGCCCTCGGGCGGCGGAAGCCGCGTGACGGCCCGCCGGGTGCCGGAATGAACCTCACCACCGCCAACTTGGCGCATTATCTCATCCGCAAGGGGTTGCTGAGCAGGCAATCCGTGGTGGACGGCGATTTCCTGACCTTCGATTGTTCCAGTCGCAATCGCAACTTCAAGGTCCGGCGCCGCAGCGGGGACGGATTGTTCGTCAAGCAAGCGCGCAGCCAGGAGCCGCAGGCGACCGCGTCAGTACGCTGCGAGGCCACCTGCTACTGGCTGGCCTCCAGCCATCCGGATGCCGTCGCGCTGCGCTCCATCGTGCCGGCGTTCCGTCTCTACGATCCGAGCGGGAACGTGCTCGCCACCACGCTGCTGGCGACCGCCGAAACCGTCGCGGAGCACCACCGGCGGGTCGCGGCGTTCCCACCGGAGCTTGGCGCCGCGCTCGGGCGCGCGCTGGGGACCTATCATCACGCGAGCGCGGAGGCGCTCCAGGCGGCGACCGCCAGCTC
The DNA here is from genome assembly GCA_049591635.1 of Acetobacteraceae bacterium. Lineage (GTDB taxonomy): Bacteria > Pseudomonadota > Alphaproteobacteria > Acetobacterales > Acetobacteraceae > DATFDN01. The sequence continues at coordinate 25,646 of JBAWFF010000077.1, read as the reverse complement.
GGTCTTCCAGCGCCAGCCGCCGTGGATATTGTCGTTGCACCGGCAACCTCCGGCGCTGAGCGGCACGGTCAGCGGCGCCAATGCCGGGTTGCTGGGCATCCTGCGGCAGTTCCCGGAGTTTCCGGAGAACCTCGATCGGCTCGGCGCGGCATGGCAGACGACGAGCCTGATTCACGGCGACATGAAATGGGACAACTGCCTCGTCGAGGGCGACGCGGGCAATGTCAGGATCGTTGACTGGGAGCTCGCCGATATCGGCGATCCGAGTTGGGACGCCGGGGCCATCCTGCAAAGCTACGTCGCGTTCTGGATTTTCTCGCTGCCCGTCGGTCAGACGAGCAATGCGGAGGAGTTGGCGCGGGGCGCCCAGTACCCGCTGGAACGGATGCAGGGCGCCGTCCGCGCCTTCTGGGTGGCCTACCGGGAGAGCCGGGGCATCGGGCGGGACGACGCGGCCTTGCTGGAGCGCACCATCCGCTATGCCGCGGCGCGCATGGTGCTGACCGCGTACGAGACCATGCAGTTCTCGACGCAACTTTCGCCGCACGCGCGATACCTGCTGCAAGTGAGCCTGAACATGCTGACCCGTCCGCGCGAGGCCGCGCGCGACTTGCTGAGCCTGTGAGGGGGCGATGAGCGACGCCGCCGGCCACCGGGAGCTCGTCCGGATCATGCGCGCGGTCGAGATCGCCGGGCCGTCCGAGGTGTTCTTCGCCGGCGCGAAAGTGGCGCTGCCGGAGGATGCCCCGACCCCGATCGTGGCCGGACTGCAAGCGCATTTCTATCAGCATTGCTATTGCCGCCGCCTCGACGAAGCGGCGGGCAAGGCGGATTCGACCCCGGCGGATGCGATCGGGGCGGATGCGTTCCTGGCGGCGCTCGCGGCGGCGAATGCCGGCGAGGATCGGTGGAGCGCCGGCTGGCGCATCAGCGATATCCTGAGCTCCGGCCAAATCATCGCCGGCAAGGCGGCGCTCTCGCGCCTGGCGTGGCCGGGCGAATTCGTGAGCCATGCCGGCCCGGGCATCCCGGCGCCGATCGGGGCGTTGATCAGCCTGTTCGCGCCGCGCGGATCATCGGTGGCGCAGCCGGGCTTTTACATTGCCTTCGGCGAGGCGCTGACGGATTGGCATGACCAGCAGGACGTCGTGCGCTTCTACTGGAACGTCCGCGCCTCCGGCGCGGCGATGCTGATGCGCGAGCTGACCCGGACGCTCAATCGCTTCGGACTGGCGTTCCAGTTCAAGTGTCTGAGCCATCCGGCCGGATATCCGCGCGCGGACGCCGCGGTGCTGTATGTCGCGCGGCGCCATTACCGGGTGACCGCGCAAGTGCTGACCGAGCTGTGGCCGGCGTTGGAGGGCACGCTCATGCCGTCCGTGCCGCTGTTCGCCAAGGAGCTGGCCGCCGGCTTGGGTCTCGCGGAAGACCCCGGCAGCGGCGAGAGTTTCGGGATGCACCGGTGCCGCTTGCTCGCCGAGGCGGTCTGGCGCGCGCATGGCGCCGGCGGAATGGATCGCATGGAAGCGCTGGGCGACGTGTTTCGCGATAACGGCCTGACGCTGAGCCGGCCCTATCTCAATCCCGGGTCCGACGACGATTATCCATTTCCGGTGGCGTCATGAGCGACGCATTCCTGGCGGCGGCGTGGTCCATCGGCGTGCGGCTTTGCCGCGACGCGCTGTGGGACGGCGAACGCTGCAACTGGCTCGGCGATTCGATGGAGCCGGTCGGCGGCGACTGGCGGGTGGTGCATCGCGCCTTCGGCCCCGATTTCTATGCCGGGACGAGCGGCATCGCGCTGTTCCTCGCCCGGCTGCATCGGCGCGGCGGCGAAGGCTTGTTCCGGACCACGGCGCTGGGCGCCGCGCGGCACGCGATCTCGCGCCTCGACGATGTCTCGGGGCCCGCGCAAACCGGGTTTTACGGTGGTCTCGCCGGTATCGCCTATGCGCTGGACGAGGCGGGGGAGTTGCTCGACGCGCCCGAGCTGACGTCGGGATCGCGGCGGGCGCTGCGTGCGTTGGGCGGGCACGATCCGAAGACCGGCGGGCTCGATGTCATCGGCGGCAGCGCCGGGATCATTCCGGTGCTGCTGATGCTGCATCCGCAGCACCCCGACCTGGGTTTGCGTGATCTCGCGGTCCGGCATGGCGGCCACCTGCTGGAGACCGCGCATCGCGACGAGGCGGGGTGGTCGTGGGACACGCTGGGCGTGCCGGGCCAGCGCGACCTGACCGGATTCTCGCACGGCACCGCGGGGATCGGCTGGGCGCTGCTGGAGCTGCATCGCGCCACGGCGCAGCCGGAGTTCGCCGCGGCGGCGGGGCGGGCCTTCGATTATGAGCGGCATTGGTTCGACAGGCGGCAGGGCAACTGGCCCGATTTCCGCGCCGCCGCCGAAACCGCCGGCACGCCGCCCGGATGTTCGGTGGCCTGGTGTCATGGCGCGCCGGGCATCGGCCTGTCGCGGCTGCGCGCCTATCGGCTGACGGGCGATCCCGCGTTCCTCGAGGAGACCCGCGCGGCGGTCGCGGCCACAACGTCCTTTCTGCGACAGGCGCTGGGCGGCGGGGCGATGGATTTCTCGCTCTGCCACGGGCTGAGCGGCGACGCCGAATTTCTGCTGGAGGCGAGCGCGGTGCTGGCCGAGCCCGAGCACGCCGCCTTCGCCCGCGAGATCGGCCGCACCGGCATCGAGCGCTATGCCGGGCAGGCCTGGCCGTGCGGGGTTCCGGGCGGCGGGGAGACGCCGAACCTGATGCTGGGGCTCGCCGGGATCGGGCATTTCTTCCTGCGGCTGCACGATCCGGCGACGGGGTCGGTGCTGATGGTGGGGCCGGGAGGATAGGGGAGGCGTTGCGCCGCGCGTGCCGGGTGGCGGTGCTGGCCGCGAGGCGCTAACAAACCAATCGTACGAGAAACCGGGGGAAGCGATGGGACGGAAGGCGGCGGCGGACGGCACGGCGATGACCTTGGGCCCGCCTGCCACGATCGCGCGACTGAGCCGGCGCGCGCTGCTGGGCGCCGGCGCAGCCACGTTGGCAGTGCCGCGGCTGGCTTGGGCCGACGAGGCGAAGCCGAAGGTCACCGTGATCTCGCAATGGAGTTCCGGCAGCGACGGCGCGGCGATCACCGCGCTCGGCAAGGAGTTCACGAAGGAAGGCGGCAGCTGGGAACACGACCCGGTGCCCGGCTTCACCACCGCGATGATGAACAAGCTGCGGGCGCAGATCATCGCGGGCGACCCGCCCGCCGCGTCGCAGCTGAAGGGACCGGAGATCGCCGCGTGGTCGAAGATCGCGCCGGTGGTCGATCTCGACGCGCTGGTGAAGCAGGCCGGATACGAGGCGGTGGTGCCGGCGGAACTCGCGCGGCTCAGCAAGCCGGATGGGCATTGGATCGCGCTGCCGATCCAGGCCTACCGCATCAACACGCTGTTCATCTCCAAGAAGGCGGCCGATCGCGTCGGAGTCACCAAGCTGCCGGCGACCTGGGCCGAGTTCAACGACGTGGCCGGGAAGATGAAGGCGGCTGGGATCACACCGGTGGCGAATGGCGGGATTACCTGGGACGACGGCATGAAGTGGGAGATCGCGCTCTGCGGCATCAGCCCCGCCGCGTATCGCAAGGCGGTCATGGAGCTCGATGACGGGGCACTAAAGGGCCCCGAGGTGCTGGCGGCGTTCCGCCAGACGCGGAAGCTCGCAGACTGGTCCGATCCCGGTTTCGCCGGGCAGCACTACAGCGTCTTCATCCCGCGCTACATGAAGGGCGACATCGGCATGTTGCTGATGGGCGGGTGGGCGCAGGGCGTGTTCAAGCACGCCGGTTTCCAATTCAGCGATTACATGATCGGTCCGGCGCCGCAGGATGACGGCAAGATCGCCTTCGACCTCAACTCCGACGAGTTCATCTTCTGGAAGAAGAAGCAGCCCGAGTTCCAGGCCGGCCAGAAGCTGCTGGCCGATATCGTCATGCGCAAGGATTTCGGGCCGATGTACTGCACGATCACCGGCTCGATCCCGGTGCGCACCGATACCGACCTCTCGGCGCCCGGGTTCAGCGATGGCCAGCGCGAGGCGGCGCACGCGATGGCGACGGCGATGGGCGACAATCGCGTCGTGCTCAGCCTCGCGCACAACATGGCGCAGCCAAACCAGGTCGCCGCGGCGATGCTGGATGTGCTGACCGAGTTCGTCCACAACAACCAGATAAGCGCGGAACAGGGCCAGAAGAAGCTTGTCGAGGCGGTCGACAACGTGCGCTGAGCGATGCGAGCCGAGCGCGGCGCGGTCCCGGCGGCCTGGCGGCGCAACCGGGACCGCATCCTGCCGCAGCTGGTGATCTGGCCGCCCTTGGTGGTGGCGTGCGCCTACGTCCTGTGGTTCAGCGCCTGGACCATCTGGGTGTCGTTCACCCGCTCCACCCTGCTGCCGGACTATCGCTGGGCGGGGCTGCGCAACTACACCGCGATGCTCGCCAACCAGAACTTCCAGATCTCGTACGTAAACCTGTTCATCTACGGCGGCCTGTTCGTCGTGCTGACCTTGGCGGTGGGGTTGCTGCTCGCGGTACTGATCGATCAGCGCATACGCGGCGAGAACGTGTTCCGCGCGCTCTTCCTGTATCCGATCGCGGTGTCCTTCGTGGTGACCGGCACCGTGTGGGGATGGCTGCTCAATCCGTCGATCGGCATCCAGAAGCTGGTCCACGATCTCGGCTGGACGGGCTTTCGGTTCGACTGGCTGGTGGATCGCAACCGGGCGATCTACTGCATCGTCATCGCGGGCGTCTGGCAGGCGTCCGGGTTCGCCATGGCGCTGTTCCTCGCCGGCCTGCGCTCGGTGGATTCCGAGCTGTTGAAGGCAGCCGAGATCGACGGCGCCAGTGCCTGGCGTACATATCGCCGCGTGGTGTTCCCGACGATCGGGCCGATCTTCGTCATCGTGCTGGTGATGCTGCTGCAATTCGCGATCAAGACCTACGATTTGGTGGTGGCGCTGACCGCCGGCGGCCCGGGCCTGTCCACCACGGTGCCCACCATCGTGGTCTACGACTTCATGTTCCAGCGGGGCGAGCTGGCGCGCGGCTCGGCGGCGGCGGTGATGCTGCTGTTGTCCCTGGCCGTGGCGCTGCTGCCCTATGGGCTGTATCGACGATGGCGTACCCGGCAGGACGCGATCCATGCCGGCTAGCCTCCGCCGCCTCGCGATCTATGCCGTGCTCGTGCTGTTCGCGGGCTTTTACCTGGTGCCGTTGATCGTGGTGATGCTGAATTCCGTCCGTGGCACGCAGGACATCCTGCGGACGTCGGTGATCGGCTGGCCGCGTCCGTTCGACTGGGGCAATTTCGCGCACACGTGGTCGAGCTACTGCATCTCCGAGCATTGCAACGGCATCCAGCCGTATTTCTGGAACTCCGTCGAGATGACGATCCCGGCGACGATCTTCTCAACGCTGCTGGGTGCGCTCAACGGGTATTCGCTGGCGCTGTGGCGGTTCCGCGGCGACAATTGGGTGTTCGGCATCATCACGCTCGGCGTCTTCCTGCCCGAGCAGATGAAGCTGGTGCCGTGGGTGATCGTGCTGCGCGATCTCGGCCTGTTCAATACCATCGCCGGCCTGGTGCTGATCCACACCGTGCAGGGATTGAGCTTCACGACGCTGTTCTGCCGCAACTACTACGTCTCCATCCCGCCGGACCTTTTGAAAGCGGCGCGCATCGACGGGGCCGGGTTCTTTCGCATCTTCTGGCGCATCGTGCTGCCGCTGTCGCCGCCGATCCTGATCGTGACCGTCATCTGGCAGTTCACCGGTATCTGGAACGAGTACCTCTATGGCGTGACGTTCTCGGCCGGCGACCACCAGCCGATCACCGCCGCGCTGATCGCGCTGTCGGCGCATATCAGCGAGGCGCCCGATTATGGAGCGCAGAACGCCGCCGTGCTGCTGGCCGCCCTGCCAACGCTGCTGGTCTATCTGTTCGGCGGACGCTATTTCGTGCGCGGGCTGACGGCGGGAGCGGTGAAGTAGATGTCGGCACTCGCGGTTCGCAACATCTGGAAGCGCTATGGCGCGCTCGCCGTCCTGAAGGGGATCGATCTGGAGATCGACTCCGGCGAGTTCGCAATCCTCGTCGGCCCGTCCGGCTGCGGCAAGTCGACGCTGCTGGGCATCATCGCCGGGCTCGATGTCGCGAGCGAGGGGGCGATTGAAATCGGCGGGCGGGCGATGAACGGCGTGGCGGCCAAGGACCGCGACATCGCCATGGTGTTCCAGTCCTACGCGCTCTACCCGTCGATGACGGTGCGCCAGAACATGACATTCGGCATGGAGTGTCGCCACATCCCGAGGCGCGAGCAGGAGGCGGCGCTCACCCGCGTGGCCAGGCTGTTGCAGATCGAGGCGCTGCTGGACCGCAAGCCGTCGCAGCTCTCCGGCGGGCAGCGCCAGCGCGTGGCGATGGGGCGGGCGCTGGTGCGCGATCCGCTGCTGTTCCTGTTCGATGAGCCGCTGTCGAATCTCGACGCCAAGTTGCGGGTCGAGATGCGGATGGAGATCAAGCAGCTGCACCAGCGCATCGGCGCCACGATCGTCTATGTCACGCATGATCAGATCGAGGCGATGACGCTCGCATCCAGGATCGCCGTGATGCACCAGGGGGAGATCCAGCAATTCGCTGATCCCGACACGGTTTATAACCGCCCGGCCAATCTGTTCGTCGCGCGGTTCATGGGGGCGCCGCCGATGAACACGTTGCCGGCACGACTGGTGGCCGGGGCGGCGGGGCTGGAGGCGGTGCTGGGCGACGGCAGTGTGCGATTGGCGTTGCCGCGTTCCGTCGCCGTGGGCGATGCGCTTGATGGGCGCGAGGTCGTGCTGGGGATCAGGCCTGAGTGCATCGTCGAGCCGGGGCGCCGGTTCGGCGATGACCCGGCGTGTTCAATGACGGTGGAGGCGCCGGTGGAGATGACCGAGCCGACCGGGGCGGAGACGATCGCGCTGCTGCGCCTGGCCGGACATCGCGTGCTGGGCCGGGTCGCGCCGGACGTGCGGTTGCGGGCGGGGGAGGCAGCGCCGTTCGCGGTGGATGTGCGGAAGGTGTGTTTGTTTGACGTGGAGAGCGAGCGGCTGATCGGGGCGGAGGGCGGACGATGACCGAGCCGGTGCCCGCGTTGGGCTTGCATCACGTCGCGATCCGCGCGGTGGATTTCGACGAGACGATCGCGTTCTACACGCGCGGGCTGGGCTTCACGGTGCATTACAGGTTTGCCGTGCCCGGGCGGATCGATCGCGCCGCGTTCCTGGACGCGGGCGACGGCCGTTATATCGAAGTGTTCGGCGCGGGGTCGACGGTGCAGGCGGAGGGGCGGCGCCGGCGCCCCGAGGAGGAGCGGACCGAGGGCGCGCTGTTGCATTTCTGCCTGCGTGTCGCGGACGTGGCGGCGGCCTACGCGCGGGCGCTGGCGGAGGGCGCGGCGCCGCGAACTGCACCGCGCGCGGTGACGCTTGGCGGCGAGCCGCCGGCGGAGGTGGAGGTTGCATTCGTCACCGGGCCGAACGGGGAGGTGATCGAGTTCTTCCGGGGGGAGCGGATTTAGCCTCTGGCCGTCGAGGTGACAGGTGCCGCCAGGGCCGCTATGCCGAGATGTGTTGTGGAGCGGAACTGAAACCATGCCGGTCAATCTGTCGATCAAGAACGCACCGGATGCATTGGTGCGGCGGGTGAGGGAGCGGGCCGAGGGGCATCAGCGTTCCCTGCGAGACGAGTTGCTGGCCATTGTCGAGGCGGCGGTTCAGGAAGATCGCTTCGCGACGCCGTCCGAGGTCTTCGCCAAGGTGCGCGAACTCGGGCTTCGCACGCCGAGCGAGGCCGCCGCGTTGATCCGCGCGGGGCGGGTTGGGCGGTGAGGGGGTCGTCAGCTCAACGCACTTCCGCGTCTCGCCGCGTGCTGAGTCAATGGCCGACCTTCCGGCGCCGGTATGTCGAGGCCAGGTTCGGCATGATGAAGTCGGAATATTTCGCGGCGAGCCGCGCGACGCCATAGAACACGCGCTTCGTGCGGACGCCCATCGGGACCGACAATGGATTGGCTTGGCCGCATTCGGCGCTGTTGGCCCGTCTGTAGGCACGGTAGTTGGGGAAGTTCAGGAATCGGGAGACGCGTTCAAAATCGCTCAGGCAGACGTGCAATTCGTGCGCGGACCAGAAGAGGTTGCCTTCCTGGCGTCGCTGTCTGTTGAAGCGGGCCGCGTAGCGGTCGCGCAGCGGAATCGGCAGCATGTGGCAGAAGGGCAGCGCCGTGTCGTGACCAATGACCGGAAAATGCCGATTCGGCGTGGTGACGGTCAGAAGGTTACGAGTCACCCGGGCAAGCTCGCACGCCGCCGCGGCGCGGGCGGCATGAACGTGCTCGAGGACTTCGATGCAGAACGTCACGTCGAATTCCTGTTCCTTGAATGGAAGCTGCCCCACGCTGGCGGGCACGAAGTCGATACGGTCCGAAAGACCGAGAATGTCGGCGATCGCGCGCGTGGCCTGGAGGCGGCGCTCGTCGCGGTCTACGGCCGTGACGTGCCAAGGTGTTCGAAGCGCCAACGCGAAGCTCAGCCAGCCGTATCCTGTTCCTGCATCGAGAACCTGAGACCAATCGGCCAGTGACCCGAATGCGAGGAGGGGATCGACGTACCAGGCCACGTAATGGCCAATCATCCGCTCCGCGCTGGTGTTCCCCTCCGCGCTGTTACGAAAGTGCGGAACGCCAGCGATGGCCTGTTCTTGCTCGGACGAAATCCAGTGAGGGGAACCTCCCATTTGACTATTACCAATAGATTGGCGAGCGTTAATTCACCGTGAAGCACCAGGGGTTGCTATGCAAGCATGAAATAGTTGATCTGTGTAACTAGGGCGTGACCAGCGGCCATGGCCACCGTACGCGACGAGTTGCTGGCCATCGTCGAGGCGGCTGTCAGGAAGATCGCCTCGCGACGCCGTCCGAGGTCTTCGCCAAGGTGCCGGAACTCGGGCTTGGTACGCCGAGCGGAGCCGCCGCGTTGATCCGTGCGAGCCGCGTTGGCGGTTGAGGTGGTCGATGCGTCCAGCACGACGCGCATGGGAGCAACGTCACCGCCGCGCAGTACAACCGGTTGCGCTCCGCAATCAGATAGATGGCCGATACGGAAGGGATTTCGCTATGACGAAAGTGCGGGTTGCGGGCTTTTCGATCTCGCTCGACGGTTTCGGGGCAGGGCCTGAGCAGAGTCTTGAAAACCCGCTCGGCAAGCGCGGGCGGGAACTGCACCAGTGGATGTTCGGTACGCGCATGTTCCGGGCAATGATCGGTAAAGACGGCGGCTCGGACGGCGTCGATGAGGCGTACGCACGTCGTTCGATGGACGGCTTCGGCGCCTTCATCCTCGGTCGCAATATGTTCGGGCCGATCCGCGGCACCTGGCCGGACGAGAACTGGAAGGGCTGGTGGGGCGACAATCCGCCTTATCACGCGCCGACTTTCGTGTTGACGCACCATCCGCGCGATCCGATCGAGATGGAAGGCGGCACCACCTTCATCTTCGTGACTAAGGGGATCGACGCGGCGTTGGATCAGGCGAAGCAAGCCGCCAACGGTCGCGACGTGAAGATCGGCGGTGGCGTCGAGACGGTGCGTCAATATCTTCGCGCCGAGCTGATCGACGAGCTGCATTTCGCCTTGTCCCCGGTCGTGCTCGGGCAAGGCGAGGCGATGTTCGCCGGGATCGACCTACCGGCGCTCGGCTACCGCGTCACCGAACATCAGGCGACCGAGCACGCCACCCACATCGTTCTCGGCCGATAGGAGCTCAACATGACCTTGCGTTCTGATCATCCGTTGTGCGGAAGGCGAGGAGACGGTGGCGATCACGGAGGCGATGCGGCGGGTTCCGCACTGTTCGCCTGGGTTCACGCTTTCGCGGGAATGACGAGGGGGGGGGGGCGCTCCCGCAAGTGAGGGCCATCGCGTCGGGCCGATTCTTCCCCTCTCCACCCGCGCTTGCGGGGGAGAGGTTGGGAGAGGGGGCACGCCGTGCCGTTGCTGCCGGCGCCGCACGACCCTCACCCGCTCGCTACGCGAGTCGACCTCTCCCGCGAGCGGGAGAGGTGATTTTGCCAGTGCGGCCCGCTCGGCTGGGGCTGTCAACCGGAAATTCCGGTCAAGAAAAATCAGCAGGCCAACGGGCCGCCGTTTCGTACGAGAAAACCCTTCGCGACCGCGAGAGATGTACGAGACAGCCTGCCGCGGCCGCGAAAACCGTACGAAACTCCAGCCCCTGTCGGGCCGAATTGTACGACTTCACCGCCCGCCGCGACCCGAGTTGTACGCCCCGTCGGCCCCCTTGACGCCCCCCACCGCCCCGAAGACGGTGCCTCTATGAATGCGCTCGACCTCCACCGCTCCCTCCTCACGCTCGACACCCATGTCGACATCCCCTGGCCCTCCAACCCGGACCCGTTCGAGGAGACGCGGCGGAAGGTCGATCTGCCGAAGATGCTGCGAGGCGGGATGGCCGGGGCCTGCTTCGTCGCCTACGTGCCGCAGGCCGCGCGCGATGTGGAAACCGACGCGGCCGCCTATGCGCGGGCGTTGGCGATGCTCGACGCGATCGCCGGAATGGCGCGCTCGGAGCGCGGGATCACCGCCGTGCTCGCGACCTCGGCCGAGGCGATCGAGGGGGCGCGGCGGGACCAGGTGATCGCGATCGTCCCGGCGGTCGAGAACGGGTTCGCCATCGGCGCCGATCTGTCGCGGCTGGCTCGCTTCCGGGCGCTCGGGGCGGTTTATTTGACGCTGACCCATAACGGGCACAACGCGCTCGCCGATTCGGCGAACCCGCGGGCCGATCTCGGCGACGCCGAGGCCGAGCATGGGGGATTGTCGGCGCTCGGGCGGGCGGCGATCGCGGAGATGAACCGGCTGGGGATGCTGGTCGATATCGCCCATGTCTCGCGCGACGCCATGCTCCAGGCCGCCGGGTGCTCGCGCTCGCCGGTCCTGTCGACTCATTCCTGCATCCGGGCGCTGTGCGACCATCCGCGCAATCTCGACGACGGGCAGCTCGACGCGCTGCGGGACGTGGGGGGCGTGGCGCAGGTCACGGCGGTCTCCGCGTTCCTGAAGAAAGACGCCAAGCCCGACCAGGTGGGGGTCGGCGATTTCGCCGATCACATCGACCATGCGGTGCGCCGGATCGGCGTGGAGCACGTTGGAATCTCATCGGATTTCGACGGCGGCGGCGGGTTTCGCGGCTGGAAGGACGCCTCGGAGGGTCCGAACATCACGGCGGAACTGGTCCGGCGAGGCTATGGCCGGGCGGAACTCGGCCTGCTCTGGGGCGGCAATTTCCTGCGCGTGCTGCGCCGGGCCGAGGCGCTGGCGGGATGATCCGCGCGGTCAGCCTGCCGGACGGTACCGAGGTTCCGGCGCTGGGGCAGGGGACCTGGCATATGGGGGAGCGGAAGGGGGCGGCGCGGGCCGAGGCGGCGGCGCTGCGGCTCGGCCTCGACCTCGGGATGACGCTGATCGACACCGCCGAGATGTATGGCGAGGGCGGTGCCGAGGAGGTGGTGGCCGAGGCAATCGCCGGGCGGCGCGAGCAGGTGTTCCTGGTCAGCAAGGTCTATCCCCACAACGCCTCGGCCAAGGGCGTTCCCGCCGCCTGCGCGCGCAGCCTCAAGCGGCTGCGGACCGATCGGATCGACCTCTACCTCCTGCACTGGCGTGGCTCGGTGCCGTTGGCCGAGACGGTGGCGGCCTTCGAGGCGCTGGTCGCGGCGGGGAAGATCCGGTTCTGGGGGGTGTCGAACCTCGATGCCGGCGACATGGAGGGGCTGGCGGGGGTGGCGGGCGGGGGCGGCTGCGCGACCGATCAGGTGCTCTACAATCCGGGCGAGCGCGGGATCGAGTTCGACCTCCTCCCGTGGTGCCGTGCCCGTTCCATGCCGCTGATGGCGTATTCGCCGGTCGGGCAAGGGGGAGCGCTGCTGCGTTCCCGCGCCTTGGCGGAGGTGGGGCGGCGGCATGGCGCGACGGCGGCGCAAGTGGCGATCGCCTGGGGGCTGCGCCAGCCGGACGTGATTTCCATCCCGAAGGCGGCGGATGGCGCGCATGTCCGCGAGAACGCGGCGGCGGCGTCCATCACGCTCGGCGCCGAGGACCTGGCGGAGATCGACACGGCCTTCCCGCCGCCGCGGCGGAAGCAGGGACTGGCGATCTTGTGACAAGACAAAGGCCAGAGGCGATGCCCCTGGCCTTCAAGTCGCTCAGTCCATCGGTCCGTTCGTATCGCGCGGACCGTTTCCGGCGCGCGGCGGCCTAGCTGGCCGTCTTCGCGGTCGTTGGTGTGGCGTGTGCCTTGACGTGGTGGGCATGCTTATGCGTCACGTGATGCGCCGGCTTCGTCGGCTTCGGCGCCTCGGATTGCGCGAGGGCCGGGGATATGGTGAAGGCGGCCACGGGCAGGATCATCAGGATTTTGCGGAGGGTCATGGGACGGCAGGCTCCAGTCGAAGCGTTGACGGGCGGGGATTTTTGGAAGCGGAGCCAAGGTTTTATGGCCCGACCTCCAAGTGAACTATGCCAATGCCGTGCCGATTCGGGCAAGCCCTCCGATCACGAAATCGTCGTCGGTCGCACACGGGCAACAGGGGGTGTATCACAGGAGACACAGTGCCTCGAGTTCCCGGCGCAGAGCCGCCGGGAGGTCGGTCGCCCCCTTTATCGGCCCGTCGGCGACATCGGGTGGTGCGTCGGCCTCCGGCAAGTAACGCCAGCCCTGGAACGGCTTCATCAGGCGGCCCCGCACCGGGATGACCTCGGGGTGCAGCACCAGGCCGGCACACGGCGAGCCGTCATCGCGGCGGTCCTCGCGGATCTCGAGGATACGCTGCCGGGCGCTCAGCGCCCCGCCGATCACCCAGAACATCGATCCCCCCGCGAGGATCTCGGCGGCGCGTCGGGGTGCGTTGCGGGTGCGGTGGCGCAGCGGCGGCTCGCGCGTCGCCCGATCCGCCTGGAGGGCCCGCAAATGTCCGAGGTCGCGGATGCCGACCGCGAGCTTGATCAGGTGCAGGACGGGACCGGGCGAAGCCATCCGGGTGATTTGCCGCCGCCGGCCGGAGTCCCGCAAGGGGGTGCGAAGGGAATCGACGCGCCCAAGGCTCGCCCGTATGAAGGCCCAATGACGCCGGCGATCGTGCTCGACAAGGTCAATAAATGGTACGGAGCGGCGCATGTCCTGCGCGACGTGTCGCTGGAGGTCGGCGAGAAGGAGCGGGTGGTGGTCTGCGGCCCGTCGGGGTCGGGCAAATCGACCATGATCCGCTGCATCAACCGGCTGGAGACGCATCAGTCTGGCCGGATCGTCGTGGACGGGACGGAACTCACGGGCGACACGCGTGCGCTCGACAAGGTTCGCCGTGAGGTCGGGATGGTGTTCCAATCCTTCAACCTGTTCCCGCATTTGACGATTCTGGAGAACCTGACCCTCGCGCCGATCTGGGTTCGCAAGACTCCCAAGGCGGAGGCCGAGGAGCAGGCGATGACCTACCTGCGCCGGGTGAAAATACCGGAACAGGCCAAGAAATATCCCGGCCAGCTGTCGGGCGGCCAGCAGCAGCGCGTGGCGATCGCCCGCGCCCTGTGCATGCGGCCCAGGATCATGCTTTTCGACGAGCCGACCTCGGCGCTCGATCCTGAGATGATCAAGGAGGTTCTGGACGTGATGATCGAGTTGGCGGAGTCGGGCATGACGATGGTCTGCGTCACTCATGAGATGGGCTTCGCGCGCCAGGTGGCCGACCGGGTCGTGTTCATGGATCAGGGGGAGATCGTCGAGAGCGGAACACCAGGCGAGCTGTTCGAGAACCCGAGGACGGAGCGGCTGCGGCTGTTCCTGTCGCAGATCTTGCGCGGCCACTGAATCGCCCGGGACATGCTTGTTGCCCGACCGACCGCGGGCTATGCCTCCGCGCTTGTGTGAGGATCCCTCGTGATGGGCGTGACCACCGCCGATGCGAGCGGCCGCCGGCAGGCTCTCGGGCTTGGCGTTGCCGTCGCCGTATTGGGCGTGGTCTACGGCGACATCGGCACCAGCCCGCTCTACGCATTCAAGGCGGCTCTTGATATATTCAAGGGCGGTCCGGTCGCCGATCTTGAGGTCCTCGGCATTCTGTCGCTGATCTTCTGGTCGCTGATCCTGATCGTGTCGGTGAAATACGTCGCCCTCGTAATGCGGGCCGACAACCGTGGCGAGGGCGGCATCCTGGCGCTGATGGCGCTCGCCCAGCGGGTCTGCGTTACGCCCCGGATGCGCGCGTTCGTGGCCCTCGTCGGCATCGCCGGCGCCTGCCTGTTCTTCGGTGATGGTCTGATCACCCCCGCGATCTCCGTGCTGTCGGCGATTGAAGGCCTGGAGGTATCCTCACCCCACCTCAAGGCCTATGTGCTCCCGATCAGCGCGGCCGTGATTATCGGCTTGTTCGCCGTGCAGTCTCGCGGCACCGGCAGCGTCGGACGGCTCTTCGGGCCGGTGATGGCGGTGTGGTTCATCGCCATCGCGCTGCTTGGCATCAACCAGATCCGTCAGCATCCTTCGGTGCTGCTGGCGCTGTCGCCGACCTACGCGTACCATCTCGGCGCCGTCTATAAATCGTTGACGTTCGTCGTTCTCGGCGCGGTCGTCCTCTGCGTGACCGGCGCAGAGGCTCTTTATGCCGACATGGGACATTTCGGGGTCAAGCCGATCCGTGTGAGCTGGACGTTTTTTGTCCTGCCCGCGCTGGTGCTGAACTACTTCGGCCAGGGCGCGCTGATCCTCTCCGATACCGCGGCGGCGACCAATCCGTTCTACCTCGCGGCCCCCCACTGGCTCCGGCTGCCCCTGGTGGGGCTGGCGGCGCTCGCGACGATCATCGCGAGCCAGGCGGTGATCACCGGCGCATACTCGATGACGCGTCAGTGCCTGCAGCTCGGCTTCCTGCCGCGCATGACCGTACGCCACACCTCCTCGACCGAGGAGGGGCAGATCTACGTGCCGCAGGTGAATCTGTTCCTGCTGGTCGGCGTACTGGGGCTGGTCTTCGGCTTCCGCAGCAGCGACAGTCTCGCCTCGGCCTACGGCATCGCGGTCACCGGCACTTTTATCTGTACAGCCGTTCTCGCCGCTGTGGTGTTTCGCCGGCAGTTCCACTGGCCGCGAATTGCCGCCCTGGGCGTTTTCGGCGTGCTGTTCCTGATCGACCTCACGTTCTTCGCGGCCAACACGCTGAAGATCGTCGATGGTGGCTGGGTGCCGCTGGTCCTCGGGCTCTTTCTGATGGGGCTGATGACATCGTGGAATCGCGGGCGCAGCCTGCTGCTCGCCCGATGGCGACAGGACAGCCTGCCGTTGGCTTCGTTTCTCGCCCGGCTGCCACAGTCGCGTACATTGCGGGTTCCCGGGCTGGCGATCTTCCTCACCGGAAATCCCGATTACGTTCCCTCGGCATTGCTGCACAATCTGAAGCACAACAAGGTTCTGCACGAGCGGGTTCTGTTTGTGACCGTCAACAATCTGGACGTGCCGGAGGCGCGTACCCGTATGGAGATCGCCGAGTTGTCACCAGGTATTCACCGGGTCGTGCTGCGCTATGGCTTCATGGAGAGCCCGAATATTCCCCGTGCGTTGGAGGAACTACGCGACCATGGAGTGGCGTTCGACCCCATGCAGGCGAGTTACTTCCTCGGGCGCGACGTGATGGTCCCGGGATCCGCGCCCAAGTTGCCACTGTGGCGGCGCTGGCTGTTCATGGTAATGGCACGCAACGCCCAACCCGCCACGGAGTTCTTTCATATCCCCTCGGACCGCGTCGTGGAACTGGGCGTTCGTGTCGCGATCTGACCACGTAGACCCGGGAATGTGTTACCGGGGCGGGCCCGAATTGATTGCGGTACCTCCGAACAGGATTGCCCACGCTTGTCGTTCAGTCGGGCGAAAGAGCGCGGTGTCCTCGCCGTTGTACGATGGAACCTCTTTGTGGATGTGACGGCGAACGTGGCCGCCAACCCTCGGCGGCTATCCGGGCTTGGAGCGTCCTTGACCGTGTTGGGGGTCGTCTATGGCGATATCGGCACTAGTCCGCTGTATGCTTTCAAGGCCGCCCTGGCCATGTTCGTCGACCGTAGGGCGGGGGATTTGGAGGTGCTCGGCCTTCTGTCGCTGATCTTCTGGTCGTTGCTCCTGGTGGTTACGGTCAAATACGTCATGCTCATCATGCGTGCCGATAACCGAGGCGAAGGCGGTGTCCTGGCGCTGATGGCACTGGCCCAGCGCGTATGCGTAGGCCCGCGGATGCGCGGCTTCGTCCTGCTGGTTGGCATCGCCGGGGCGTGTCTGTTCTTCGGCGATGGCTTCATTACCCCGGCGATCTCCGTGATGTCGGCGATCGAGGGGCTGGAGGTCTCTTCCCCCGGGCTCAAAATCTACGTCCTGCCGATCAGCGCGTTGGTGATTGTACTGCTGTTCTCGGTGCAATATCGCGGCACCGGAAGCGTTGGTCGGCTGTTCGGCCCGGTCATGGCCGTGTGGTTCACCACCATCGCATTGCTGGGCATCAATCAGATTCGGCTGCATCCGCATGTGCTGCTTGCCCTGTCTCCGACGTATGCGGTGCACCTCGCGATTGTCTACCGGGCGATGACATTCATTGTGCTGGGTGCGGTCGTGCTCTGTGTGACAGGAGCCGAGGCGCTTTATCTCGACATGGGCCATTTCGGTCCGCATCCGATCCGGGTAACTTGGACCGGCTTCGTCCTTCCGGCGTTGGTCCTGAACTATTTCGGACAGGGGGCGCTGATCGCGAGCGCTCCCGCCGCGGCGGCGAACCCCTTCTTCCTCGCCGCCCCCGAATGGGGGCGTCTGCCGCTGGTCGTTCTGTCGACAGCCGCGACCATCATTGCCAGCCAGGCCGTCATCACAGGGGCCTACTCGATGGCGCGTCAATGCGTACAGCTAGGGCTCTTGCCGCGCATGACCGTGCGCCACACTAGCACGAGCGAGGAGGGGCAGATCTATGTCCCACAGGTGAACTTCACTCTTGCCCTTGGAGTGCTGGCCTTGGTGTTCGGGTTCCGCAGCAGTGAGAACCTCGCGTCGGCCTATGGCATCGCAGTAACCGGCACCTTCATCTGTGATACGACGCTGGCAGCCATTGTTTTTCGCCGCCAGTTCCATTGGCCTCGGGTGGCTGTCTTGCTGGTGTTTGGCGGTTTTCTCCTTATCGACGTTACGTTCTTCTCCGCCAATACCATCAAGGTGATCGAAGGCGGGTGGGTGCCGCTAACGTTCGGTTTAATCCTGATGTCGCTGATGACGTCCTGGAAACGCGGGCGCGACTTGCTGTTGTCGCGCTGGCGGCAGGATAGCCTGCCGCTTGCCTCGTTCCTCGCCCGCCTACCACAGTCTCGCACCGTGCGGGTTCCCGGGATGGCAATCTTCCTCACCGGAAATCCCGACTACGTCCCGGCCGCGCTGCTGCACAATCTTAAGCACAATAAGGTCCTGCACGAGCGGGTTCTGTTCGTGACAGTGAACAATCTCGACGTGCCAGAAGCGCGGACTCGGATGGAAGTGGCGGAGCTGGCGCCGGGCATTCACCGAGTCGTGCTGCATTACGGCTTCATGGAGAGCCCGAACATTCCCCGGGCGTTGGAGGAACTGCGCGGGCACGGGGTGGCGTTCGACCCCATGCAGGCGAGTTACTTCCTCGGGCGTGACATGATGGTCGTGGGAACCGCTCCCAAGCTGCCGCTGTGGCGGCGCTGGCTGTTCCTGGTGATGGCACGGAACGCGCAGCCCGCGACGGAGTTTTTCCGAATTCCCTCGGATCGCGTCGTGGAGTTGGGCGTTCGCGTCACGATCTGACGGCCCACTGTCGGAGACCCGATGAGCGAATCGCGCCTGAGCCGTGTGACCGCCGTGTTGGCCCGAGGCCCGGGTCAGTCCTCGGGCGATCCGCGTTGTGGCATCGAGATCGACCTGTGCCTCGATTCACGAGGCCAGATCGCACCGACCTGCGGCAGCGATGAACCGTGGCGGGTGCGGCGGTATTGGCCGGATCGCGCGGACTGGCTGGGAGAGTTGGTCGCAATTGGGCAGGGTTGGGGGGTCCGCAATACGGGCGGTGACGACGAGCCGGTTTGGGACCTGCACGGCCATATTCTGCGTCCCGGCGAATATATCACCCTGGTGCGTCCGAACGACGCGGAGTCGGTATTCCGTATTGTCAACGTCGAGGCCTTGGGGTGATCTGCTCGTGGGGGACCCTGTCGGTCATTTTAGAGTTCCGAGCCCGCGCATGAACTGGTCGCGGATGCGCGCCGGGTCACGCTCGGTGGTCTCAGCGGGTTTGCCGGGGTCTATCCGACAGCCGATGAGCCACGGCCCATCCTCGCGGAGTGCCAGTCCAATCATCTCCTCGAAGCCGTCCTCGTCGGCGGCCCAGGCGCTGTTGGCGAGGCCGGCACCGCAGGCGATCGCGACGATGTCGGCGCCGGCCTCGGTGGCCGTCTCCTGGCCGCCGGTGATCTGGTATGCGCCGTTGTCCATGATGACGACTGCGAGATTGTGTGGCCTTCGCGCCGCAATTGTCGCCAAGGCACCGAGTTGCATCAGGATCGAACCGTCGCCTTCCAGCCCGAACACCTTGCGTCCCGGTTGCGCGATGGCGACTCCGAGCGCAATCGGGCAGGCGAGTCCCATGCTACCCAGCATGTAGAAGTTCTGCGCTCGGCGGCCAGCGGTCCAGAGGTCGAAATTGGTATAACCGATGCCGCCGATGACGGCCTCCTCGTTGCGAAGCAGCGCGGTCAGGCGCTTGGTCAAGTCGAGGCGATTCATCACCTTGGCCTGCTCGCGGCGGATGGGCTGGTTGGTCGCGCTCATCGGTCGAACACCTTCCCACCGGTCAGCAGGGGAGACAGGATCAGGCAGGCGGGCTGACGAGTCGCGATTGCCTGACGGATCGTTCGATCGACGACAAATTCCACCTCATCCAGACGGGTCATTGTGTGATGCTCCATCGCCAGCGCGTCGAGCACCGGGCGCATGGTCTTGGCGACCAGCGCCTGCCCTTGGTTGAACTCGCCCAAGGTGCCGCGCTCGGAAACCAACATCAATACGGGTATCTGGAACGGAATCGGCAGCGACGCGATCACGTTCGCCAGGGTGGCGAACCCGCTAGTCTGCATCAGCAGGATGCCCCGCAGTCCCCCCATCCAGGCGCCGGAGACGATGCCCAGCGCCTCTTCCTCGCGCGTGCAGGCGAAAGCGGTGAAGAAGGGGTCCGAGTGCGCTCCCTCGATCAGCGGACGCAACACATTGTCCGGCACGTAGGTGACGAGCCGCACCTCGTGACGCTTGAGCACGTCCAGCACGATCCCGTGCCAGAAGCGTGTTTCGATATCGGCCGCCATTCGTCCCCCCGCTTACTTGGCCGAAGTGTGCAATGGTTCGGAGGAGGGGGGAAGCCGCCTCCCTTGCGCGCACCTCCGCGGGGCCGGTAGGAATGATCCATGCCCGACTTGACCCGAACCTGGGATGTGCTCGTCGCCGGCGGCGGGAACGCGGCGCTGTGCGCGGCGATCACCGCGCGCCAGGCGGGTGCCTCCGTGCTGCTTGCCGAGCACGCGCCACGTGCCCTTCGCGGCGGCAATAGCCGCCACACGCGCAATCTTCGGGCCATGCACGCTCAGCCGACCGAGACGCTGACCGACGCCTACCATGAGGACGAATACTGGGACGACCTGCTGCGCGTCACCGCCGGCAACACCGACGAAACCCTGGCGCGCATGACCATCCGGGCATCGTCCGCCGTGTTTCCCTTCATGCGCGACTGCGGCGTGCATTTCCAACCCTCGCTGACCGGCACGCTAAACCTGTCGCGCACCAACGCTTTCTTCCTTGGCGGCGGCAAGGCACTGGTAAACGCCTACTACGTCACGGCCGAGCGTCTGGGCATCGATGTTCTGTACGACACCGAGGTGCTGGATCTGCACTTGGACGCCGGCGCCGTGCGGACGATCGATATCACCTACAAGGGATTTCCCGCCACGGTGAACGCCCGCACGGTCGTGGTCGCCAGCGGCGGCTTCCAGGCCAACCTCGAATGGATGCGGCAGTACTGGGGCGATGCGGTGGACAATTTCGTGATCCGCGGCACGCCCTACAACCGCGGCCGAGTCCTGAGGAACCTGCTTGACCAGGGCGTTGCCTCGGTCGGCGATGCGACGCAATGCCACGCGGTGGCGCTCGACGCCCGCGCGCCGAAATTCGACGGCGGCATTACCACGCGCCTCGACAGCGTGCCCTACAGCATCGTCGTCAACCGCGACGCCGAGCGGTTCTACGACGAGGGGGAGGATGTCTGGCCCAAGCGCTACGCCATCTGGGGCCGCCTGATCGCCCAACAGCCTGGGCAGGTCGCCTACTCGATCTGCGACTCGCGCGCGGTGAAGCTGTTCATGCCGTCGGTCTATCCGGCGATCCAGGCCGATACGCTGGGCGAATTGGCTGAACGTCTCGGCCTCGACCCGTTGAAGCTGCGTGCCACGGTTGCCCGGTACAATCACGCGGTCCGTCCCGGCAGGTTCGACAACACTCGCCTCGACGGTTGCGCGACCGAAGGCTTGGAGCCGCCCAAGACGAACTGGGCCCAGACGATTGAGACCCCGCCCTTCGTCGGCTACCCACTACGGCCGGGAATCACGTTCACCTATCTCGGCGTGCGGGTGACGGAACAGGCACAGGTGCTGATGGAGGATGGCAAGCCGGCCGCCAACCTGTTCGCCTCCGGCGAGATCATGGCAGGCAACATCCTCGGGCGCGGCTATCTGGCTGGATTCGGTATGACGATCGGCACGGTGTTCGGCCGAATCGCGGGGGAGCAGGCGGCGCGCCATGCAAGAAACTGACGCGATCCGGGAAGCCCGGCGCGAGATGGAAGTCTGCAATGCCTGCCGCTATTGCGAAGGGTATTGCGCGGTCTTTCCGGCAGTGGAATTGCGGCGGGAGTTCTCGGCGGGCGATTTGAGCTATCTCGCCAACCTGTGCCATAATTGTCGCGGCTGCTATTTTTCCTGTCAGTACGCGCCGCCCCACGAATGGGGCATCAACGTGCCGCGCAGCCTCGCGCTGGTCCGCGCGCAGAGTTACGAGGAATATGCTTGGCCAGCACCGCTCGCGCGGGCGTTCCAGCGTAACGGCGTCGTGGTCGCGCTGCTGACGGCGGCGGCGCTGGCATTCGTGCTGATCCTGACCATCGGGCTCAACGGGGACGCCGCCCTGTATGCCAGCCGGGGCGTGCAGCCAAAGAGCTTCTATCAGGTGATTCCGCTCTGGGTGATGCAACTGGTCGGACTCGCCACCTTCCTGTTCTCGCTGGTGGTGCTCGGCGTGGGGGCGGCAAAGTTCTGGCGCGATGCGGGCACCGGGCGCCCGATTACGCCGCGCGGCGCGGCCCGGGCGGTGTGGGATGTGCTGACCTTGCGGAACCTGGGCGGTGGCGGGCACGGCTGCAACGACGATACCGAGCGGTTCTCGATGACCCGCCGAAGGCTGCATCACGCTATGTTCTACGGCTTCATGCTATGTTTCGCGGCTACCTGCGTGGGCTTCGTCTATCATACGTTCCTCGGGTGGCCCGCGCCCTATCCGTTCATTAGCCTGCCAGTGGTGCTCGGAACCGCCGGTGGTGTTGCGCTGATGGCCGGAACAAGCGGCCTGTTCGCCATGAAGGTCGTTGATGATCCTGGCCCGCAGGCCCGTAGCCTGATCGGAGGGGATGTCGCGTTGCTAGTGCTGTTGTTCATCGTCGCCGGTACCGGGCTCGCCCTGCTCGGCCTTCGCGAGACCGCCGGCATGGGCATCGCACTGGCAGTGCATCTCGGATTTATTCTGGCGCTGTTTGTGCTTTTGCCATATAGCAAAATGGTGCACGGCGTGTATCGCGCCGAGGCCCTGCTCCGATCCGCGATCGAGGGCCGGGCAGGCTCCGCAGGCTAAGTTGGTCAGTGCGTCGGATCGTTCCCTAGCGCGCAATAGTGACCCGCGAGGAAACCCACCGGCAGCGACAAGAGGCCCCAGGCTGCAAGGACGCCCGCCATCACCCAGCCGTGAACCGCAGTCTCCAGATAGATAGCCGTCAGCGCCGCCAGGACCAACGCCACGAAACCCAGCAACAGAAAGAGGTGGTCTCTATAAGCCATCGCAACGCTGTCCTGATCAGCTTCGGGACAAACCGAACCGAGACTCGCGACAGGGAAAGGACGCGAAATCACGAATCGTCGCGTCAGCATGGCAAGCGGCGATAGTCGAGTCAAATCGTCGATGACCGGATTGTGACCGGCTTGGGCCCCTCATCGCGGACAATCAACGAGCCTCAGCGGGTCGGCCGTGGAGGATCCTGGCTGTAATCGTAAAAGCCCCGGCCGGTCTTGCGTCCCAGCCAGCCAGCTTCGACGTATTTCACAAGGAGCGGGCAGGGGCGATATTTGCTGTCCGACAGTCCTTCGTACAACACCTGCATAATCGACAGACAGGTGTCCAGGCCGATGAAATCGGCCAGCTCCAGCGGTCCCATCGGATGGTTGGCGCCAAGGCGCATCGACACATCGATGGCGGCGATGGAGCCCACCCCCTCGTAGAGAGCATAGACCGCCTCATTAATCATCGGCACCAGGATGCGATTGACTATGAAGGCCGGGAAATCCTCCGATACAGCGGTTGCCTTGCCGAGTCGGTTCGCCAGGCCAGCCACCGCCTGGAAAGTCGGTTCGTCGGTGGCGATTCCACGGATGATCTCCACCAGCTTCATCACCGGGACGGGATTCATGAAATGCATCCCGATGAACTTCTCGGGACGGTCGGTTCCCGCGCCGAGGCGGGTGATCGATATCGAGGACGTGTTCGACGCGATCAGGCAGGACGGCTTCAGATGCGGCGTCACGGCCTTGTAGACCGCATGCTTCACATCCTCCTTTTCCGTCGCAGCCTCGATCACCAGATCGGCATCGCCGAACGCCTGGTAATCGGTCGAGGTCTGGACCAGCGCCAGTGCAGCGTCACGTGCCTCCGCGCTGATCAGGGCTCGGTTCACTTGCCGCTCCATGTTCCGCGCCATGATGCTCATGGCGTTTTGCAACTGCTCGGGACGCACGTCGAGCATGGTGACCGGCAGGCCCGCGAGGGCGCAGACATGGGCGATCCCATTGCCCATCTGGCCGGCGCCAATCACGCCGATGCGCGCGAGCTCTGGCGTCACGCCGCCCAGCAACGGGCCGGCGGCGGTCGATATGACTTCCATGTTCATTGATCAGGAGCGCTCCAGTTCGGCCGCCAACTCGGGCAGGGCCGTGAACAGATCGGCAACCAGGCCATAATCGGCGACCTGGAAGATGGGCGCTTCCTCGTCTTTGTTGATCGCCACGATGACCTTGCTGTCCTTCATCCCGGCGAGATGCTGAATGGCGCCGGAGATGCCGACCGCGACGTAGAGGTCCGGCGCGACGACTTTGCCGGTCTGTCCCACCTGATAGTCGTTGGGGACGAATCCGGAATCCACCGCCGCTCGCGAGGCGCCGATGGCGGCCCCCAGCTTGTCGGCGATCGGCTCGAGCAGCTTGAAATTATCGCCGCTCTGCATCCCGCGGCCGCCCGAGATCACCACCTTGGCGGCGGTCAGTTCGGGGCGTTCGCTCTTGGACAGCTCAGCCGAGACGAAAGCGGACAAGTCGGACGCGGCGGCGGCGGGCGCCTTCTCGATCGTCGCGTTACCCCCGTCGGCGGCGACCGGGTCAAAGCTGGCACCCCGCACGGTCAGGACCCTTGTCGCATCCGAGGACTTCACGGTGGCGAGCGCGTTACCGGCGTAGATCGGCCGAATGAAGGTGTCGGAGTCCACGACCCCCGTGATATCGCTGATCGGCTGACTGTCGAGCAGGGCGGCGACCCGCGGCATCACGTTCTTGCCCACCGCCGTCGCGGCGGCAAACAGATGCGTATAGCCCGGTGCCAAGGCAACCAGCAGGGCGGCCAGCGGCTCGGCCAGGACGTGTTCGAACAGGTCGCCATCGGCGACCAGCACCTTGCTCAGTCCCGGCAATTTCGCTGCCGCCGCGGCCGATGCATCCATGCCCTTGCCGACCACGAGCCCGTGCGCCTCCCCGAGGACGGTCGCGGCGGCGACGGCGCTGCGGGATGGCTGCTTGATGCCGGCGGAATCATGCTCCAGCAGTACCAAAGACGTCATTTATGCGATCACCTTCGCTTCGGTGCGGAGCTTTTGGACCAATTCGGCGACCGAGCCGACCTTCACACCTGCCTTGCGCTTCGCGGGTTCGTTCACCTTGAGTGTGACGAGCCGGGGCGAGGGATCGACGCCCAGGTCGGCCGGCGTCATGGTAGCGATCGGCTTCTTGCGTGCTTTCATGATGTTCGGCAACGAGGCGTAGCGCGGCTCGTTCAGACGCAGATCGGTGGTGACGACCGCGGGAAGGGTCAGGGCGACCGTCTCCAGCCCGCCGTCCACCTCCCGTGTGACCGTGATCTTGTCGCCCTCGACGGAAACCTTGCTCGCGAAGGTTCCCTGCGCCCAGCCGAGCAGGGCCGCGAGCATCTGGCCGGTCGCGCTCATGTCGTCGTCGATCGCCTGCTTGCCCAGTATGATGAGACGGGGCTGCTCCGTATCGGCAATCGCCTTCAAGAGCTTGGCCACCGCGAGAGGCTGCAATTCGGCGTCCGTCTCGACCAGGATACCCCTGTCGGCGCCCATCGCGAGGGCGGTGCGGATGGTTTCGGCGCATTGGGCGACGCCCATGGAGACGGCGACGATCTCGGTCGCTATACCCTTTTCCTTGAGGCGTACCGCCTCCTCAATGGCGATCTCGTCGAACGGGTTCATCGACATCTTGACCCCTGCAGTCTCGACGCCGCTGCCGTCCGACTTCACCCTTACTTTGACGTTGTAATCCACCACCCGCTTGACCGGGACGAGTATTTTCATGAGACCGTGTCGCTTCCAGGAACCTGTGAACCAAGGCAGGCGGCCCCTGGTGGGCGGGCCTGTTCGCACCTGCAATATGGGGCGGACCATATCCATCCGCCGGAGCCGCTGTCAAACGCCGCGCGGAACCGGCCGGGTCAACTCCGCATAAGGGCCAGCATCAGCACGAACAGTAGGAGTGCCCCAGCTTGCAGGATGATGCGCCAGCGCATGAGCTGGTTCGATCGCCTGGGGTCCGTGCTTCCCCGCGCAAGACCGATGATGCCCGCGAGGAGAACGCCGGCGGTCGCGACCATCAGCGGGACGATAAGGAAAGGAAGAACGTGGCTCACCTGGATCACATCGAGCGGAGGATCCGACCCTATATGAGCCGGTGCGCGATGTCTTCAGCGCCTTTCGCGGCGACCCTCCTGGCGTTCGCCTACGTCTTCGCACCTGTGGCATGGGCTGCGGCCCCGCTCCCCGCTTCTTCTTCAATCAGCGATGCCGAGGCGCGGCAGGCGCTGGATGTCCTGACCGATCCCGCTCGTCGCGCGCAGGTGGTGACCACCCTGGAGGCGATCGTCCACGC
>JBAWFF010000076.1:0-4225 GCA_049591635.1 Acetobacteraceae bacterium | reverse complement strand
AGGACAGTTCGCGTTCGTAGGGTCGCCATGGCGTATCCCACCTCTCCCCGGCCCTCTCCGCCCAGGCGGAGAGGGTGAAGAGGCCCGTGCGATGATGCGGTGATACGGCAAACAATGTGTGAATCCCTAGCCCGCAAGGGGAGGGGGGACTGGCGCCTCAGCCGCCCAGCACGCCTGCTTCCAATCCGAACATTCGACCAAACCCCTCCCGCCCGGCTTGGGTGATCGCCACAGCGCGCGTGTCGCGCTGGCGGGTGATCCAGCCGAGTTCGAGGCAGCGCGCGCAGAGCACGGCGCCGAGGCGGCCGGCGATATGCGGCCGGCGTTCGCTCCAGTCGAGGCAGGGGCGACAGAATACCCGCGTCGGGCGGCCACCGGTGGCCGGATCGGCGCCGAGGTCGCGCAGGAACGCTTGGCCCGCCTCGGTGACCTCACCGCCGTCAGGGGTAAGCACCACCCGCCCCTCGCCTTCGAGGGAGTCCGCGATGGCGACGCCGAGCCTGCCGGCGAGGTGGTCGTAGCAAGTGCGCGCGGTCCGCATCGCCTCGCCGGCGCGCCACGGACGCGCGGGGGGCGGCGCCGGCCCGGCGAATGCCATCAGGCCCTCCAGCATCTGGCCAACGAGCGGTGAGGCGAGACGGTAGTAACGGTGCCGCCCCTGGCTGGTCACAGCCACAAGGTGGGCCTCGGACAGCTTGCCCAGATGTCCGCTCGCGGTCTGTGGCGAGATATGCGCGGCGAAGGCGAGTTCCTTGGCGGTGAGCGCGCCGCCGTCCATCAGCGCCGACAACATGTGCGCGCGCGCCGGATCGCCCAGCAACTGCGCCGTCGCGGCCATGCGAACGATCTCGGTCATGGCGAATTCCTGCCCTGGATCATGCCCTCAAACATAGGCTTCCGACGACTGGAGCAAAGCCCGGATGGTTCGGCCCGCGCCGAAGCGGTTACACGCGATTCCACCATCCCGGCGTGCCATCTCTGGTGCGTCAAGGCAAAGGAGCGTCACATGCTTGCCCGTACCGAATGGCTCACCGAGCAACCAATTCCGCCGGAAACCACCAAGCCCGGCGGCCTCGCCGCGATGCTGCGCGAATGGCGGTATCGGATCAGGGAACGCGAGGGGATGGCGATCCTGACCGAGCGCGACCTGCGCGATGCGCGGCTAACGCGCGCCGACGTGCAGGCGGAGATCGCCAAACCGTTCTGGCGGGCGTGAGCACCCAAGGAGGGACCATGACCGAGCTCCATACGATGATTCCCAGCCACCATGCCGGCCTGCGACTATTCGTGCATCACCAACCGGCGCATGGCGGCGAAGGCGGGTCGCGACCGGTTCTCTATGTGCACGGCGCCACTTTTCCATCGGCGCTCTCGATCGCGCATCGCTTCGATGGGCGTTCCTGGGCGGACGATCTGGCCAAGGCGGGCTTCGACGTCTGGGACTTCGACTTCCACGGCTTCGGCTCGTCCGATCCCTTCCCGGAGATGGCTCGGCCCGCCGACGGACATCCGGCGCTCGGCGCCACTCCGGACGCCGCCGCGCAGATCGAGCGCGTCGCGCGTTTCGTCCTGCGGGAGTCGGGCGCGCGGTCATTGTCCATCGTCGCCCATTCCTGGGGCACAATCGCCACCGGGTTGTTCGCCTCGCGTTTTCCCGAGTTGGTGGACCGGCTGGTGTTCTTCGGGCCGATCACCCGCCGCGACGGCGGCCCGGCCGCAGTGCTGCCGGCCTGGGGCCTGGTGACGCTCGATAGTCAGTGGCAGCGTTTCGTCGCCGACGTGCCGGCGGGGGAGCCGGCGGTGATGTCGCGGCGGCACTTCGCCGATTGGGGCGCGCGCTACCTGGAATCGGACGGCGCGAGCGCCGAACGCACCCCGCCGGCCGTGCGCGTGCCCAACGGTCCGCGGCAGGGCATCGCGGATGCCTGGGCGGGCAAGCTGGGCTATGATCCGGCGGCGATAAGCGCGCCCGTCGCCATCATTCGCGGCGAGTGGGACAGTCTCTGCACCGATGCGGACGCCGCCGGGCTGTTCCGCTCGCTCACTGCCTCGCCCGTGCGGCGCGACGTCAAGATCAGCCGGGCGACGCATCTGATGCACCTGGAGTCGGGACGCTTCGCGCTGTATCGCGAAACGGGCTCGTTTCTCTCGGGTGGAGACCTTGCACTGATGGAGGATGCGTGATGTTCGCGGTGATTTTCGAGGTGGAACCCCGCGCGGAGCGATGGGACGACTATCTGCGCTATGCCGGGCTGCTGAAGCCGGAGCTGGAGCGGATCGACGGGTTCATCGAGAACCGCCGCTTCCGCAGTCGCCGTCATCCAGGCCGGCTGCTGTCGCTGTCGCTATGGCGGGACGAGAAATCCGTCGTTCGCTGGCGCAGCCACGCGATGCATCACGGCGTCCAAGCGAAGGGACGTTCGGAGGTGTTCCGCGATTACCATTTGCGGGTGGGCGAAGTGATCGCCGAGGATGGCGTGACGCTGCCGCAACTCCGCTTCGATGCGACGGCGGTGGGCACGGCCCGGCTCCTCACGCTCGTGGAGCAGCCGCGGGCCGAGGAACCCATGTCGGCGCCCGGTCTGGTGGATTGGGACATGTTCGATGGCGTGCTCGATCCGCAGGACCGCATCCTCGTGCTGTCCTGGCGCGATGAGGCGGCGGAAGGCGCGGTGCCGTCCGGGCGCCGACGCCGGGACGTGCGGGTGATCCGCGACTACGGGATGCGGGACCGCGCGGAGGCGCCGCAGTACCACGCGCCGGCGCCGGATTGAGCGCGCTAACGCTGGAAGCCGACCCAGATTTGGTAGGCCGCCGCCGAACGATCGGCGCCGACCGGCAGGGTCACGTTCGCCGACTTGGTGGTGACGACCACCGAATCGACGTTTTGCGGAAATGTCACGGTCTGGGCGAAGAGTCGCTTGCTGAGGATGGTCTCGCCCCGCGCGACGGCGACGAAATAGGGGATGTTCGCCTGCCGGGTCGGCGCTGCCGGGCCGCGTTGGAAGCGCATCTGCAAGGAAAGCGTCGCGTCCACGGTGCCCGCCTTGTCGCCGTCGCTGCATTTTCCGGCCGCGCTCAGGATACTCCCCTCGATCTGCACGTCGGTCAGGTCGTGCCCACCGCCGGGGCGATAGAGCGCGAGATCGCCGGCGCCCGGCAGTGCCTCGGCCTGTGGGCACGCGGGGGGAAATTGGTCGCGATCGGGACCGAGGCAGCCGGACAGTGCCAGGAGGGCGGGGAGCGCCAAGAGAAGACGCCCCTTGGGGACGCGCGGGCAGGTCAATCGCATCGGGGGCTCCGGAACGGCCGAGGAACGAGGACGCGAGGCCGTTGCCGGCAACTCGGCGCGCGAGCATAGTGCGCGAGGCCGGCGCCGGCGGCAACCAAGCCTCGGCGCACGCTTTAATGCCCGATGCAGACATCCCCGCCCCGCCCCGGACTTCGCCTGCTGCTCGCCAGTCCGCGAGGCTTCTGTGCCGGCGTGGATCGTGCCATCCGCGTCGTCCAGGGCGCGCTGGACCAGGAGGGCGGCAAGCCCGTCTACGTCCGCCACGAGATCGTCCATAACCGCAGCGTCGTCGAGGACCTGGAACGCCAGGGCGCGGTGTTTGTCGAGGACCTCGCCGACGTGCCGGCCAGCGCCCCGGTCGTGTTCTCCGCCCACGGCGTGCCGAAATCGGTGCCGCACGACGCGGCGCGGCGCGGCCTGAGCTACTTCGACGCCACCTGCCCCCTGGTCAGCAAGGTCCACCGCGAGGCCGAGCGTCACTTCGCCGGCGGCGGGGCGGACGCGCGCCACATCCTGATGATCGGGCACGCCGGCCATCCGGAGGTGGAGGGCACGATGGGCCAGTTGCCGCCGGGCGCGATCAGCCTGGTGCAAAGTGCCGAGGAAGCCCGTCTGGTGACGCCCCCGCGCACCGACCGCCTCGCCTTCATCACCCAGACCACCCTCTCGGTCGAGGACACCGCCGAGATCGTCGCCGTCCTGCGCGCCCGCTTTCCGGCGATCGAGGGGCCGCGCAAGGAGGACATCTGCTACGCCACCACCAATCGCCAAGCGGCGGTGCGCGCGATCGCCGCCGAGTGCGATCTGGTGGTGGTGATCGGCAGCGCCAATTCCTCGAACTCCCAGCGGCTGCGCGAGGTCGCCGAGCGGGCCGGCGCGCCGCGTGCCGTCTTGGTGCCGCGTGCGGCGGCGCTGGACTGGCGGGTGTTGGAC
>JBAWFF010000075.1:0-4945 GCA_049591635.1 Acetobacteraceae bacterium | reverse complement strand
GGCCGGAGGCGCTGGCGCGCGCCGTCGCCGCCGAATGGCAGGCGGCGGGCGCGGAGATGTCGTTTAACGACACGCCGCTGACCCGCCTCGCCGGCACCGCGCAGGAGCGGATCGCGCCCGATCCGTTTCCGACGATCGACGCGATCGCGCGGTATGGCGAGTCCGACGTGCTGTGCTACCGCGCTGAGACGCCGGACACGCTGGTGGCGCGCCAGGATGGGTCGTGGCAGCCTTGGCTCGATTGGGCCGCCTCGCGATACGAGGCGCCCTTGCGGGTGACGGTGGGCGTCGCGCCCATCCGCCAGCATCGCGGCAGCATCGCGGCACTTCGCAAGGCGGTCGCGGAGTACGATCCGTATGCGCTGGCTGCTCTCGGCATCGCCGTCCCGGCATTGGGGAGCCTGGTGCTCGGTCTCGCGCTGGCCGAGGGGCGGCTGGAGGCGGATCGCGCGTATGCGCTGGGCGCGCTCGACGAGTTGTTCCAAGCGGAATTATGGGGTGAGGACGCGGAGGCCGCCGCGCGGCGTGCCCGCATCGCCGCCGACGTGGCGCTCGCCGAACGCCTGCTGCGGCTGCTCGCGCGATGACCGCTAAGCATGTCGTCATCCGTGGGCTGGTGCAGGGCGTCGGGTATCGCGACTGGCTGGCGCGGCGCGCCCGCCAGCTCAATCTCGACGGCTGGGTTCGCAATCGCGGCGACGGGGCGGTGGAGGCGCTGGTGTCGGGTGAGACGGGCGCCGTCGAGGAATTGCTGCGGATGTGCCGGCGCGGCCCGCGGCTGGCCTCGGTGTCGAGCATCGTCGAGGAGCTGACCGAGCCGCCCGACGCGCCGGGGTTCGTACGCATGGACGAGATATGATTAGCCGCGCCGGCATGGCAGGCTCGGACCGATGGATCTTTCACTCACCCTGATCGACCTCGCCGGTTTCGTCGCCCTGCTGCTGTGGGGCGTGCACATGGTGCAGACTGGCGTGCAGCGGGCGTTCGGGCCGCGGTTGCGCCTTGTCCTCGGCGCCGCCTTGCGCACGCGCGTCAAGGGATTCGCCGCCGGCCTCGGCGTGACCGCGATCTTGCAGAGCAGCACGGCGACGGCGCTGATGGTCACCGGGTTCGCCGCCGCCGGGCTGGTCAGCCTGGTGTCCGGGCTTGGCGTCATGCTCGGCGCCAATGTCGGCACGACGCTGATCGTGCAGGTGCTGTCGCTGAACGTCGCCGCCGCCGCCCCGGCGCTGGTCCTGGTCGGCGTGGTCATGTTCCGCCGCGGCCAGGAGTCGCGCTGGCGCGACCTCGGGCGCACCGCGATCGGCCTCGGCCTCGTGCTGCTGGCGCTGCACGAGATGCTGGTACTGCTGGAGCCGATGGAGCAAGGCGCGGGCCTGCGTCTGATCGCCGGCGTGCTCGCCAACCAGCCGGTGCTGGCGCTGGTGCTCGGCGCCCTGCTTGCCTGGGCGGCGCATTCGAGCGCGACGGTGGTGCTGCTGGTGATGTCGCTCGCGGCGAGCTTGGTGTTGCCGCTGCACGCCGCGTTGGCGATGACGCTCGGGGCGAATCTCGGGACGGCGATCAACCCGTGCCTCGAAGGGGGAGCCGGCGATGATCGGGAGGCGCTGCGCCTGCCGCTGGGAAATCTCGGCTTCCGCATTGTCAGCTGCGCGTGCGTGCTGCCCGCGCTCGATCCGATCGGACGGTTCTTCGCCGCCCTGGAGCCCAATCCGGCGCGCGCGGTCGCCGATTTCCACACCCTGTTCAACCTCGCCGCCGCAGTGGTGTTCCTGCCGCTGCTGTCGCCGTACGCGGCGCTGCTGCGGCGCCTGCTGCCGGCGCGCGCGCAACCCACCGATCCGACGCGGCCTGCCTACCTCGATCCCGACGCGCGCTCCAACCCGGTGGTCGCGATCGGGGCGGCGGCGCGCGAATCGCTGCGCCTTGCCGACGTGCTGGAGTCGATGCTGGTCGGCCTGCGCGACGCGCTTCGCAAGGCCGACCGCAAGCGCATCGGCGAGACCCGCCGGCTCGACGACGTGCTCGACGCGCTCAACACGGCGGTGAAGACGTACCTGATTTCGCTGGATGACGCGGCGATGACCGCGGCCGACCATCGGCGCGCCAACGAGGTGCTGTCGTTCGCGACCAACATCGAACAGGCCGGCGACGTGATCGAGCGCAACCTGCTCGGCCATGTCGCCAAGCTGAACAAGCGGGGCCTCGCCTTCTCGGCCGAGGGGCTGGCGGAGATGCTCGCCATGCTGGACCGCCTGGTCGCCAATCTGCGCGCCAGCGCGATCGTGTTCATGAGCGACGACCCCCGCGCGGCGCGGCTGCTGGCGGCCGAGAAGCAAGGGTTCCGCGACCTGGAGACCGCCGCGACCGTCGGGCATTTCGATCGCCTGCGGGCCGGGCGCGTGGAGACCGCCGAGACGAGCGCGCTGCATCTCGACATGATTCGCGACCTCAAGCGCGTGAATGCCCATCTGGTCGCGGCGGCGGCGTACCCGGTGCTGGAGGGGCAGGGGGAGTTGTTGGCTTCGCGGGTGCGGGAGTAGGGGCGCATGTCTCCTGTTCCCCCGCACGGCGGGGAGACAGGAGAAAGCCCTGGTCGTCAGCCGCCGGCGGCCCTACCTTGACGGCCATGGACACGACGAAGCTTGAATCCGACCACCGGGTCCCGCCCCGAGACCGAGGCTGATCGGCAGCG
Organism: Acetobacteraceae bacterium; assembly: GCA_049591635.1. Lineage (GTDB taxonomy): Bacteria > Pseudomonadota > Alphaproteobacteria > Acetobacterales > Acetobacteraceae > DATFDN01. Next base: position 2,250 of record JBAWFF010000075.1, on the reverse strand, counting down.
CCGGATCGCCTGGGAGGCCGAGAGGATCGCCGAGGCCCGGGCCGAACTCGACGCAGGGTTGTATGTCGATTTGGCCGAGATCGGAGCCTGGATCGACAGCATCGGCACCAATCACGAGTTGCCGCGCCCCCTGACCCGCCGCCGCTGATCGGACCGGGCTGGCCAAGGCTCAGTGCCGCGCACGCTGATCTATGCCCCTCGGGCGCGTGACGACCTCGATGCCGCTCGCCGCTGGCTGACCCAGCCAGGCTCGGGCCCGGCGGCCAGGCGCAAGCTGGCGGCGATCTGGACCGCGGTCGAAGGGCTGCGCGAGCACCCTTGCCGCTACCCGATCGGTGAGCACCCGAGCATACGCGAGCTACCCTGCGGCGGCGGTTACCGGGCACTCAACGAGGTCACTCCCGATTCCGGCCGCAATGAGACCGCCGGCGACGTGCGGGTGCTGCGGGTGTTCGGCCCCGGCCAGGACCGCGGCAATCTCTAACCCGTTGGAGTTCCGCCTCGGTCGCCTGAGAGGGGGCGAAGTCCAGATCGGCAAAGGTCTCGCCCAGCGCGTCGCCCCAGGCCGATGGCAGCACCGTGCTGTCACGCTAGCGGACGCGGGTGGGCACGGTGATGCGTGGCAGCGCGCGTCTGGCCGCTCGCGTCGGCCATGCGCGCGGCACTTCGGGCTGGTGCGCCCAATCAGGCCGCGAGGGTTCACGCCCCTGGTCGCCACCGCCCGTCCGGTCCAGAACGAACCGCTCGCCCCGGGGCACGGAGAGGCGCGTGGCAACGGCGGTCCGAGGGCGACCCAGAGAGCAGGAGGCAATCATGGACCTTGCGCTGTCCGAGCCCTACCGGGTCTTGCAGGCCGAAATTCGCGACTTCATCGGCCGACATGCAGACAAGTCCCCCAAGGTCGGGGGCGGGCGCAAGCGGCCGGACCACAAGACGCTCGATTGGCAGAAGCGCCTCGTCGCGCACGGCTACGCCGGGCGCACCATTCCGAAGGAGTACGGCGGGTTCGGCGCGTCGCCCGACGTGATGGCGGCGGCCCTCATCGCCGCCGAGTTCGCCCGCGCGAACGTCTATGCCGGTCTCACCAACCAGGGCATCTCGATGCTCGTGCCCACCCTGCTTGAACTCGGCACGGAGGAGCAGAAGCGCCAGTATGTCGGCCCGACGATCCGCGGCGACGTCATCTGGTGCCAGGGCTACTCGGAGCCCGGCAACGGCAGCGACCTCGCCAATGCGCAAACCCGGGCGGAGCTGCGCGACGGGCATTGGATCGTCAACGGCCAGAAGATCTGGACCAGCTCGGCGCACTACGCCGACATGATGTTCCTGCTGTGCCGGACCGATCCCGACAAGCCCAAGCACGACGGCCTCTCGTACCTGCTGCTGTCGATGCGATCCCCCGGCCTCGAGGTCCGTCCGCTGAAGACGATGACCGGGCGCAGCGAGTTCAACGAGGTGTTCTTCACCGACGTGAAGGTGCCCGAACAGCAGATCGTGCTCGGCCGCGGCAAGGGCTGGTACGTCGCCAACGTCACCCTCAAGCACGAGCGGCTGATGATCGGCGACGCCGGCAAGATGACCGCCCGGTTCGAGCAGCTGATCGCGCTGCTGCGGGGCGCGGAGATCGACGGCGTGAAGCTCATCGGCATGGCCGAGTACCGCGATCGGCTGCTGCGCCTGCAGGGCGAGGTGCTGGCGTGGAAGGCGCACAACCTGCGCCTGCTGACGGAAGCGGCGCAGGGGATCGATTCAGGGCTCAAGCGGATGATCGTGAAATACGGTGGCACGATGCTGGGCTTCCGGCTGTCCTCGCTCGCGGTCGACGCGCTGGGCGCCGCCGGCCTGCCGTTCGAATCGCTCGGCGAGGATGCCGAGGATGACGACGCGACCACCTGGAATATCGACTACATGTACGATGTCGGGCTGATGATCGGCGGCGGCTCCACCAACATCCAGAAGAACATCATCGCCGAGCGCGGCCTCGATCTGCCGCGCGAGCCGAAGGCGCGGCCGCAAGCGGGGAGGGGCTGAGCATGGAGTTCGGCCTGACGCTCGAGCAGAAGCAGTTCGACGATTCGCTGCGCACGTTCCTCGTTGACCGGCTGCCGATGCCGCGCCTGCGCGCGCTCGCCGAACCCGGGACGGGCTATGATCCGGCACTGTGGGAGGGCCTGGCGGAACTCGGCCTGCACGGGCTGCTGGTGCCGGAGCGCTTCGGCGGCGCCGGGCTGGGCGTGCTCGACGCCGCCC
>JBAWFF010000074.1:0-5894 GCA_049591635.1 Acetobacteraceae bacterium | reverse complement strand
TCCTCGGCCACCCCGAAAGTCGTGGATACCCGCATTCGCGGGCATGACGGTGGGGGCGAGCGCGGCGGCGAAGCGGACCCGTGAGCCACAACACATTCGGCCATTTGTTCCGCGTCACCACCTGGGGCGAGAGCCACGGGCCGATGATCGGCTGCGTCGTTGACGGCTGCCCGCCGCGCCTCGCGCTGTCGGAAGCCGACATCCAGCCCTGGCTCGACCGCCGCCGTCCCGGCCAGTCCCGCTTCACCACGCAGCGCCAGGAGCCCGATCAGGTCCGCATCCTGTCCGGCGTGTTCGAGGGCCAGACCACTGGGACCCCGATCGCGCTGGTCATCGAGAACATCGATCAGCGCTCGCGCGACTACAGCGAGATCGCGACACGGTTCCGCCCCGGCCACGCCGACATCGCTTACGAGCTGAAATACGGCATCCGCGACTATCGCGGGGGCGGCCGCTCCTCGGCGCGAGAGACCGCGATGCGCGTCGCCGCCGGCGCCGTCGCGCGCAAGGTTCTCGGGGCCATCCGCATCCGCGGCGCGCTGGTGGCGATGGGGCCGCACGTGATCGACCGCGCGCGCTGGGATTGGGACGCGGTGGACGAAAACCCGTTCTTCTGCCCCGATCCGGTCGCCGCCAAGGAATGGGAAACCCTGCTCTCGGAGGTCCGCAAGCAAGGCTCCTCGCTCGGCGCGGTCATCGAGGTCCAGGCCGACGGCGCGCCGCCCGGTTTGGGCGCGCCGGTCTACGCCAAGCTCGACGCCGACATCGCCGCCGCGCTGATGTCGATCAACGCGGTCAAGGGCGTCGAGATCGGCGACGGCTTCGCGGCGGCCTCGCTGCGGGGCGAAGCGAACGCCGACGAGATGCGGATGGACGACGGCGTGGTGGCGTTCCAATCCAACCACGCCGGCGGCGTGCTCGGCGGCATCTCCACCGGCCAGCCGATCGTGGCCCGCTTCGCGGTGAAGCCGACGAGTTCCATCCTCAGCCCCCGCCTGACGGTCGATCGCGCCGGCCAGGAGACCGAAATCGTCACCAAGGGCCGCCACGACCCCTGCGTCGGCATCCGCGCGGTCCCGGTGGGCGAGGCGATGCTGGCCTGCGTGCTCGCCGACCACCTGCTACGCCACCGCGCCCAGAACCCCGACGCGCCTCAGACGGCGCGACTGCCGAGGAACTAAGCGCGGCGAGGGCGCCGAAAGCTGGCGACGCGAGCACAGCCTCTCTACCACCCGAGCTCGCCGTGCGAGCCGAGTCGCACGAGCCGCAACGTCCCCGCGTCCGGCTTCTCGTAGATCAACACGAGATCGGGTTTGACGTGGCAGTCCCGGAATCCCGACCATTCCCCCGATAACGGATGGTCGCGGTATTTCTCAGCAAGCGTTGTGTCGCCGGCAAGCGCGCGAAGCACGGTGGTCAAATCGGCATCGAGCGTTCTCCGATGCCTGCCTCTCATCTCTCGCTTGTAGTCTCGCTTGAATCGCGTCGTCCGCTCAATCGCCCGCATTCAGATCCTTCATGAGGGCGTCAACGTCGTTGAAGCGCGGCAGCTTTTGGCCACGGGCTTCCCGCATCGCGGCAACGGTTTGCGCGTTCGGGACGAGCGGCTCGAACGGCAGTGCCTTCTCACGCGCGATCCGGGTCATCATCATGCGAAACGCATCGGAGACGGTAAGTCCCATCGCTTTCAGGACAGCGGCCGCCTCGTCCTTGATGCGCTCGTCAATGCGAGCACGCACAACGGAATTGTCGGGCATGGTCCCCCCAGGTGAGCTACATCGTAGCTCAGATAGGCCAGCCCGGACAGTTTACAATGTGCTCGCGCGAACGGCCGCGATCGACCTCAGCCGCGCGACACGCCTCACGCCACACGGCCGCCACGCAACGGAGGGCAGTAGAGCACGGAAGCCGCCGCCACCAGCTCCGTCGCCATGCAGAGCAGCAGCGCCGGCCCATAACCGCCCGCTAAATCCCGAATCACCCCCAGCACCGCCGGAGCGAACGCGTAGGTGAGCTGCCCGACGGCGGTGCTGAGCCCGATCACCATCCCGAAGGCGGCAGGCGGGAACTCGCGCTGCACGATCAGCGATGGCAGCGTGATGACATTGCCGACCGACAGACCGAACAGGATGCAGGCGCCATACAGCGCCTCCGGCCGCCGCCCGAACGCCAGGATCAAGCCGAGCGCCAGCGCCTGGCTCGCGAAGCTCACCGCCGAGACGCGGCGCTGGTGCAGCCGGTCGATCACGAACCCCAGGCCGAGACGCCCCGCCATCGCCGACGCGGCGACAAGGGAAAGCGCGATTGCCGTGCCGTGCGCGCCCAAGCGCGGCAGCAGCAATGTGACGAGATGCACGATCACGCCGACCTGCGCCGCGACGGCGAGCGCGAACGGCGCGGCGATGAACCAGAAGCGCGGCTCGCGCAGCACCATCCGCGCGCTCATCGGACCGGCGGCGCGAGAGTGCGCGCGGCCGCGCTCGGCACGCGGCACGCAGAGCAGCACCAGCGGAACCAGGATCGCGAGCAACACCAGCACGGTCCCGCCCACCGCCTCGCCCAAGCCGAAACGGCTGCTCAAGGTGACGAGCACCGGCGCGACGGTGAAGCCGGCGGCACTCGCGCCGTTCAGCGCGAGGCTGATCGCCAGCCCCCGCTGCGCATCGAAATAGAGCGCGAGCGTGGTGGAGATCGCGGTGACAGTGGTGCCGGCCCAGCCGCCCGCCATCACCACCGCCCCGAGATAGAGTTGCCACGGCGCCTGGCCGCGGCTGAGGAGGATGGCGCCCCCGCCCAGCAGCACCATGCCGCCGATCAGCAGGACACGCGGCCCGAGCCGTTCGAGGATCGCGTGGACGCGGGTGAGCAACAGCGCGCCGCTGAGATAGAACACGGTGGTCGCGCCGGCGATCAGCCCGATCGGCCACCCGTGCGTGCGCCGCAGTTCGGCGAGATAGACCGATTGGCCGTAGAAGCCGAAGCCCCACGCGAAGATGGCGGTGGCGAAGCAGGCGAGCACGACCGGCCAATGTCGGGATAGTTCGGTGCGCGCGCTCACGCCGATCGGTGGTGAGAGGGTCTGATGCATGGGCGCGAACCTGTGCGGGTCAGGGTCTTGATGCAAACCAGAATCCCTGTCGGGTTGCGTTGAGAAATCCTATACTAACCCGATGCCTCAGCTACCCCCGCTGAATGCCCTGCGTGCCTTCGAGTCCGTGGCGCGGCACGCCAGCATGACCGAGGCCGCGCGTGACCTCGGGGTGACGCCGGGCGCGGTGAGCCAGCAGATCGCCCTGCTCGAGCATCGCCTCGGCGTGAAGCTGTTTCGTCGCCTGCATCGGGCGCTGGAGTTGACCGAGGCGGGCCGGGTCCTTCTGCCCCAAATCCGCGGCGCCTTCCGCCAGATCGCCGAGGCGGTGCAGCGGGTGGAGACGCTCTCCGGGACGCAAACGCTGACTCTCAGCGCCCCGCCCGCTTTCGCCGCCGCCTGGCTGGTTCCGCGCCTCGGCGGCTTCCAGGCGGGGCACCCGACGATCGACCTGCGCTTGTCCACCGGCAAGGGCTTGGTTGATTTCGACACCGGCGGCACCGATGCGGCGATCCGTCACGGGCTCGGTCGGTGGAAGGGATTGCGCGCCGATCGGATCGTTGGCGCGGCGCTTGTGCCCGTCTGCAACCCCGCCCTGCTCCCCGAACCCCGCCCCACGCGGGCGGAGGATTTGGCATCCTTGCCGCTGCTGCACGACGGCCAGCATCAGGATTGGGCGTTATGGTTTCCCGCGCATGGCGTGCAGCCGGTGCCGCGCGCGGCCTTCTCCGGACCAAGCTTCGACGACCAGATTCTGCTGATCCGCGCCGCCGCCTCCGGCCAAGGCGTCGCACTGGTCACCGAGGCGCTTGCGTCGGCCGAGTTGGCGGCAGGCTCGTTGGTCCGCGCCCTCGACCTCGCCTGGCCGCATGAATTCGCCTACTGGCTGGTCTGCCCGCGTACCAATGCCGAGCAGCCGAGGATCGTGGCGCTGCGGGAGTGGCTACTGGCGGAGGCTTCGCGGGAGGGTGCTCAGCGCGATGCCGATCAGCACAAGCACGGTGCCGACGCCGAATGACGGACCGATCGGGTCGCCGAGCAACCACGCAGCGGTGGCGACGCCGATCAGCGGCTGCAAATACTGCGTCTCCGCGGCGATCCGCGCCGGCAGCATCCGCAGCGTATGCAGCCAGACCCACACGCCGGCGACCGTCACCAGCACCCCGAGATAGAGCACGATGCCGATCCCCAGCAGCCGGGGAGGCTCGGCTCCGCCGATCTCCCACGGAATGAACGGCGCCAGCACGGCGACGCCGGCGAGCGAACTCCACGCGGCGACCGTGACGACCGGGTAGTGCTGGGTAAGCTCGGCGCTCAGCACGTAATAGAGCGCGATGCTGACGGCGGAAACCAGCATCAGGACATCGCCGCTCAGCGACGCCGCCGACCATGAATCGCCGCCGCCCTCCACCGCTATCGCGACCCCCGCCAGTGCCAGCGCCAACCCAACTCCGTGCACGATCCGCAGCCGCTGGCGAAGCCGCCAGCCGGCCAGCAGGACGACAAAGATCGGGATGGTCGCGGAGATGATCGTCGCGATCGACGCCTCGGTCCGCTGAACGCCGAGGATTTGCGTGATCTGTCCCACGTCGATGCCGAGCACCCCCAGCCCCGCCATCGCCAGCAACGCACGCGCGGGTGGCAGCTTCCGTCCGATCAGGAAGAGCGCGAAGAACGGTGCCGCCGTCGCGTAGCGCAGCGTCGCCAGCAGCAGCGGCGGAAACTCGCGCAACCCGAGCTTGGTCAGCGGGATCGACAGCCCCCAGATCAGGCTCAACCCCAGGAGGCCGAACAACGGCAGCAACGGCGGCCGCGCCACGTCCGTCAACGCGGTCCGGGCGCCAATCGGATGGACGATCGATGCCGCCATCGCCTTGACCGCCTCCCCGCGCGCCGCCTATCAGATCGCCCGATCGGGCGCGTAGCTCAGCGGCAGAGCACTCCCTTCACACGGGAGGGGTCACAGGTTCAATCCCTGTCGCGCCCACCATATCCGCGTCACGATGGAGGCGACGTCGTTGACGGTCCCGGAAGCATTATCGGCGATCCCGGCTGGCTACGTCGCCTATCGACGCACCCCGGTGTTCACGCGCGAGACCGTGCCGGCGGGGCTTCTCCGTTCCCACCGCACCAAGGCGGGCACCTGGGGGCTGCTCCATGTCCTGGAGGGCCAATTGCTGTTCAGGATTCTCGAGCCCGCATCGGAGACACTGCTCGAACCGGGGCGTACGCCGGGGGTGATCCCGTCGCAAGTGCCGCACGAGGTCGAGCCGCGAGGCGATGGCCCGGTACGGTTCTATATCGAGTTTTTCCATCTCCCCACCGACGGCGACACCTAACCCCGCATCCGCGCCGCCACCGCGCCCAGCGCCGCATGGGCCGAGCGGACCGCGCCCTCCTGCCAACCGTTGATCCACGACAGATGCTCCCCGGCGAACAGGAACGGGCCATCCCCGGCGAGCAGCGTCGCGTAGTGGCTCGCCCGCGCCTCCCGGCTCCATTCCGCCCAGGCGCCACGGGTGAACTTCACCTTCGGCCAGGCCACGCTCACGCCCTTGACCAGAAATTTCCGATACTCGGGATGCAGCCGCTCGCCGTCCGTCAGCGCGTCTTCCAGACGCTGCGCGGGCGCCTTGGCGGCGAAGGCGTCGCCCTCCTTCTGCGACCAGATATAGGCGCCGACCAGGATGCCCTTCGGCTGGTGGATGCCGGCGGTCGGATACCAGATCTGGGTGATGTCGCGGCTGGTCCAGGAGATGCCGCCGTAGATCGCGTGATCGAGCTCCCAGAACCGCCGCTCGGCCTG